>NZ_CAWPHH010000028.1:0-60699 GCF_963887965.1 Photorhabdus sp. RW14-46
AATTTCGAGACAACGTCTTCAAATTTTTCACCACAACGCTACCGGATATAGCGGACTCGCTGATGTCTAGAATTAACGACCATTTTCAGGTGCTAAAAACTGCATCTTGAAGTTTCTTGGGTATATACAGGATAACGCTATGCTAATCGATCTTATTACATCATGTAGAAAATCAACCGTAATTTATGCTTTTGTTGATATGGGTTTATCTGTTCACTTTAAAGATGGGGCCTGCGTAAATATCAGTGAACTTGCCAGCCAATATGGCCTTGATCATTCTCGCTTTAGCCGATTATGTGAATATTTAATCAAAATAGGGGTATTGGTTAGCTGCAATGAGGGAGTGGCACTTTCTGAGGAATGCAGTGCACTTGCCGATCCGGAAAGTATGGAATCATTGATGATAAGGTGCGAAGTTAGCCCAGAATACTGGAAAGCTTGGTCAATGTATTCAAAATCCTTATATGAAAATAATAGCAAAACGGCATTTGAAATAGCGCATGGAAAACCCTTCTTTGAATATTTGGATCATCATGAATTGTTCAGATCAAATTTTGATTCTTTTATGTCAAAAAACTCGGACAAAATAATAGAGAAATTACTTGATATTTATGATTTTAGTCAACATAACAGAATATTAGATGTTGGCGGAGGAGAAGGAAATCTTTTGATAAGAATAAATGAAAAAATCAAAGGAAAAGATTACGCTGTATTGGACAGATATAATGAAACACCTGTTTTAGAAGATATTGAATTTATAAACGGAGATTTTTTTAAATTAGTTCCATCTGGTTATGATTTATATATTTTAAAGAATGTTATCCATAATTGGTCTGATAGTAACGCAATACTCATTTTAGAGAATTGCCGAAAAGCTATGGATGATAATGCAACTATTTTGTTGATAGGTACGGTGAAAAAATTAAAATTAGAAATAATTGACTCTACGGATATATTAATGGATGTACTATTATTAGGAAAAGAGCGTTATTTGAATGAATTAGAAGATTTGGCTCACCAAGCAGGATTTGTCGTTAAAGATATCAAAGAGATAAATGAGAAATATTCAATTATAGAGCTAGGTGTAAAATAAACTACAGATAATTATGGAACTCCACAAAAATAGTTATATGGATATATACCCTATGGATTTCAAGATGTATCGCGACGGCAAGGGAGCGAATCCCCGGGAGCATAGGTAACTATGTGACCGGGATGAGTGAGTGCAGCCAACAAAGAAGCAACTTGAAAGATGACGGGTATAGTGTCTCTGAAAACAGGTATAACAAATATGGCATCAAAATATCTGATGCCATATTTCTATCTTATATTATTGCATTAAACTTAGCGTCTATCCCAATAACCTTGTTGAGATAGGCTGTTAATTAACAATGGGTAGAATATGACTACCTTTCATTGATGATATTTGAAGAGGAACTCATTGACATTTTTTTCCTATTGTTGAAATAGTATGTTTATAAAATACCTTATAGTTTTTCAGGTTTTATAATTATTTATTTCTTCTATAAATGAATGTAAATAGTAATATATATTCTACGTTATTTTTTTATATTTAACCATCAAGAATTCTGAGAAGAGCTAATTGTGATCTTTGTCATTTCTTTTTATCAAATTTAATATAATCTGGTAGCTTACTTTTAACAATGCGGAAGCAAAGTGAATTATATCTTTGCGCGAAAAAGTAACAAAGTTAATAATTACATTTTGTTTTATACCCAATGGATTTCAAGATGGATCGCGACGGCAAGGGAGCGAATCCCCAGGAGCATAGCAAACGATGTGACCGGGGTGAGCGAGTGCAGCCAACAAAGAGGCAACTTGAAGGATAACGGGTATAAACAGATTGTTGCGATATCCAATCTATCATCATGTTATTTCTTGGATTTTGGATAAAATACTTAATTTTTTCATAATATATACCCTATGGATTTCAAGATGCTTCGCGACGGCAAGGGAGCGAATCCCCGGGAGCATAGATAACGATGTGACCGGGGTGAGTGAGTGCAGCCAACAAAGAGGCAACTTGAAAGATAACGGGTATACAGATAAAAAGGATGGCTCAATGCTAACTGAACTAATTGCATCAAATAGAAGATCAGCTGCAATTCATGCTTTTGTTGATACCGGATTATCTACTCACTTTAAAGATGGAATTTATGTCGATATAAGCGAGCTTTCCCGTAAATCTGGTGTTAATTATGCTCGGTTTAGTCGATTATGTGATTTCTTAGTTGAAATGGGAGTGTTGGTTAGTAACGATAATAAATTCAGGCTTTCTGATGAGTGTCATGTTTTTGCCAATCCTGAAAGTTTTGAGTCATTCATGATAAAGCTTGAAATTTGCTCACATTACAGTAACGCTTGGTTAATGTATGGAAAATCCCTATTTGAAGATGATGGCAAATCGGCATTTGAAATGGCACATGGCAGGCCATTCTTTGAATATTTGGATGGTAACAAGTTTCTCAAATCAAATTTTGATGCTTTAATGACAAGAGTCTCAAATTTAATCGTTGAGAAGTTACTTGGTATTTATGATTTTAATCAGCACAATAGAATATTAGATGTTGGAGGGGGCGAAGGGGAGCTTTTAGTAAGAATTAGTGAAAAAGTAAAAGGAAAACATTACGCTGTATTGGATAGATATAGTGAGCTTCCCGTTTCTGATAATATAGATTTTATCAATGGAAATTTTCTAAATTCAATTCCATCGGGTTATGATTTATATATTTTAAAAAATGTTCTCCATAATTGGTCCGATAGTGACTCAATACTCATTTTGGAGAATTTCCGCAAAGCAATGGATAAAAACTCATCTCTATTATTGATAAATATGGTGAAAGAGCCAGAATTTTCTAGATCTTTCGATATATTAATGGATGTGTTATTTTTAGGGAAAGAACGTAGTTTTACTGAATTCGAATATCTGGCTAACCAAGCTGGACTTGTCGTTCAAGAGACTAAAGTTATAGATCAATCATATTCACCGTATTCATTTATCAAACTACAGATAAAATAGATTGTAGGAACTACAGATTATTCCCAAAGATGATTACATGATATTGTGTTTTTGAGGAATTAATATATAAAAAAAGCATCAAGATTTTTTGATGCTTTTTTATATTAAAGAGATATATAGATTAAAATAGAAAGTGAATTGAATTTAAAAATTGATGATAAAAGAATAAATTAAATAAAAATATTAAACCTAATATTTAATCATTCCTTGCATTATTCGTGCTTAATAAGGAATATATCCGTTATCCTTCAAGTTGCTTCTTTGTTGGCTGCGCTCGCTCACCCCGCTCACATCGTTTGCTATGCTCCCGGGGATTCGCTCCCTTGCCGCCGCGATGCATCTTGAAATCCATAGGGTATAAGCAGGATATACTTATCCTGCTGCGATGATTATAAACGTATTAACGTTTCTCTTCTTGCTGCTCCTGTTTCATTATTTCACGATACCAACGTGGGTGATGTTTCTTTGCCCATCCACGGGTTACCCAACCTTCAACCATTGCTCGAAGAGTTCCTTTCACCCAGAATGCCGCATAAGCGTGAACCATAATCGTCAAGATTAAACCAATAGCTGACATTGAATGGATTAGAAGCGCAATTCGAATTATTGGAATAGAGAAGAGATCAGCAAAATAGGGGCGCCAAATAATAACACCACTGACAGCGAGTAATATCAGGAAAATAGTGATAGACCAATAAACCCCTTTTTGACCTAAGTTATACTGACCAATATCACCCGCTTCCTCATTTTTTACAATCTTACGGATATTTTTTAGCCATATAATGTCATCTTTGTCGATAAAGTTATGTTTAAAATATCTGAAGAACATAAAGATAAATAAAATAAACATCACTGAACCAACAAAGGGATGCAAAATCCGTGACAATTGAGGTGTACCGAAGATATTCATCAGCCAGTTAAAAGAGGGGAAAAAGAATCCTAATCCACTAATGGCGGTAAAGAAAAAACAGAGCACTACCGCCCAATGGTTTATTCGCTCAACAGGTGAGTGACGGATAATAATATCTTTCCTGCTTTTCATTGCTGTTCCTCCCCATTAGCTGATTTTTGTGATGATTCCGTATCACGACGCGCATTTTCCTCGTCTTCTTCAGTTACTCGGTTTGGTCCAATTCCCACATAATGGAAGAGGCTGGCAGCGAATGTGGCAGCAAATCCCACTGCGGCCAGCGGTTTCCAGATACCTTTCCAGAAGGTGACGGTCGGGCTGATAGCGGGATTGTCCGGTAAGCCATGATATAGCTGTGGTTTGTTAGCATGGTGTAGCACATACATCACATGAGTCCCACCAACCCCATCAGGATCGTACAGGCCCGCGTTCTCATAACCTCGGCCTTTCAACTCACTCACCCGTTCAGCCGCCAAATCTTTCATCGCTTTTTTACTGCCAAAATGGATTGCACCGGTCGGACAGGTTTTCACACAGGCAGGTTCCTGACCGACGTTAACGCGGTCAACACACAGAGTGCACTTATATACCCGGTTATCTTCTTTGTTGATCCGTGGCACATTGAACGGACAACCCGCGATACAGTAGCCACAGCCGATACAGTGTTCAGACTGAAAATCAACAATCCCATTTGCATACTGGATAATCGCCCCTTCGGCTGGACAAGCTTTCAAGCAGCCTGGATCAGCACAGTGCATACAACCATCTTTACGAATCAGCCATTCCAGTTTGCCGTTCTCTTCAACTTCTGAGAAGCGCATCACGGTCCATGATTTAGCGGTTAAGTCCGCCGGGTTATCATAAACACCAACGTTATGACCGATTTCGTCACGGATATCGTTCCACTCAGAACAGGCCACCTGACAAGCTTTACAACCGATACATGTTGTCACATCAATCAGTTTTGCAACGCCCTCTTGGTCATCCCGCACCCGTGGTGCAGGAGTAAAAGAATTTGTGGCAGAGCGACGAATGATGTCTTGAGTTTGCAATGACATGATTTCTCCCTTACACCTTTTCTATATTAACCAGGAACGCTTTGAACTCAGGCGTTTGTGTGTTCGCATCCCCAACAAATGGTGTCAACGTATTGGCAATAAAGCCTTTCTTCGCAGCCCCTTCAAAGCCCCAATGAATCGGAATACCGATAGTATCTACTTCACGACCATGTACATTCAGGGTTCGAATACGTTTGGTGACAACCGCTTTCGCTTTGATGTAACCACGATTAGAGCTAACCTTGACGGTATCACCGTGTTTGATGCCTTTCTTTTCCGCCAGTTTTTCACCGATTTCTACAAACTGTTCAGGTTGGATAATCGAGTTCAATAATGCATGTTTTGTCCAATAGTGGAAATGCTCTGTCAAGCGGTAAGTCGTTCCTACATAAGGGAATTTATCTGGCTTACCCATTGCTTCAAAGTCGCTTTTGAACACTCGGGCTGCCGGGTTGGATACCACATTCGGATGCAATGGATTGGTCCCCAATGGTGTTTCAAAAGGTTCATAGTGTTCAGGGAACGGCCCTTCAGCCATCTTATCAATAGCAAACAGACGTGCCATACCTTCCGGTTGCATGATAAATGGACCAACATCCGTTTCCGGTGCCGCCACGCTGTAATCAGCAGTATCGACACCACCCCACTTAGTACCATCCCACGTCAGTAACTGACGTTTCGGGTCCCACGGCTTACCCTGCGGATCAGCCGATGCGCGATTGTACAAAATACGACGGTTTAACGGCCATGCCCATGCCCAACCTAGCGTATTACCCAATCCTGATGGATCTGCGTTATCACGACGGGCCATTTGGTTACCTTCCGGCGTCCAGCTTCCAGCAAAGATCCAACAACCACTGGCGGTCGTGCCATCATCACGTAGCTGCGCAAAAGAGGTTAATTGCTGACCTTGTTTCACGATGACGTTGCCATTAGCATCAATCAGATCAACCAGTGCCCGGCCATTACTCTCTTGAGCCACCTCTTCTGATGTGGGGTTGTCCGGGTTGAAGTAATCCCAAGTCATGCTCAGCATCGGCTCTGGGGATGCACCCCCTTCCGCGCGGTACATATCCCGCAGACGTTTGAAGATTCCTGAAAGGATTTCGCCATCACCGATGGCTTCTCCCGGTGCATCAGCCCCTTTCCAGTGCCATTGCAACCAGCGGCCAGAGTTAACAATTGAGCCATTTTCCTCTGCAAAACAGCAACATGGCAGGCGGAAAACTTCTGTCTGAATTTTGGATGAATCGACTTCATTAAATTCACCGTGGTTCTGCCAGAAAGTTGAAGTTTCAGTATTAAGCGGATCGATCGTGATCAGGAATTTCAGTTTCGACAGGGCACCAACGACTTTGTTTTTATTCGGAAAAGAGGCTACCGGGTTAAAGCCCTGACAAATATAGCCATTCACTTCACCTTTCGACATCATGTCAAAAAATTGCAGAACGTCATAACCTTTGTCCCATTTCGGCAGCCAGTCAAAACCCCAGTCGTTATCTTTACGGGCATTATCTCCGTAGAAACTCTTCATCAGACTGATAAAGAATTTTGGGTAGTTACCCCAATAGTTAACCTGACCCGGCCGCATTGGTTTTGGCGTATTTGCCTGGAGGTAAGTTTGCAAATCAGCCTGTTTCTCTGAGGGGAGTGTCAGATATCCCGGCAAGCTTTGCGACAACAGCCCCAAATCAGTCAATCCCTGAATATTCGAGTGACCCCGCAATGCATTAACACCGCCACCTGCCATCCCCATATTGCCCAACAGTAGCTGGATTATTGCCATAGTCCGGATGTTCTGTGCACCCACTGAGTGTTGAGTCCAACCCAGCGCGTACAGAAAAGAAGCGGTCTTATCCTTAACACAAGTTTCTGCAATATATTCACAGACTTTCAGGAAGTCCTCTTTTGGCGTACCGCAAATATTACTGACGACATCTGGCGTGTAACGACTAACGTGCTCTTTTAGCAGATTCCATACACAACGTGGGTGCTTAAGTGTGATATCACGTTGAGCAAAGCCGTTTTCATCCAGTGCATAGTTCCAACTGGTTTTATCGTATTGACGTTTTTCTGCATCGTAACCACTGAACAAACCATCATCGAACGAGTAATCTTCACGCACGATCAGACTGGCGTTGGTATACGCCTCGACATATTCATGATTAATCTTATCGTTGGTCAGTAGGTATAAAATGACACCTGACAAGAAAGCAATATCAGTACCAGAACGGATTGGAGTATAGAAATCCGCCACAGATGCTGTACGGGTAAAACGCGGATCAATCACAATTAACTTAGCGTTATTATGGATTTTGGCTTCCATTGCCCAGCGGAATCCCACTGGATGTGCTTCGGCAGCGTTACCACCCATAACGACGATCAGATTCGCGTTCTTGATATCAACCCAATGGTTGGTCATCGCACCGCGACCAAATGTTGGAGCAAGACTTGCTACCGTTGGTCCGTGTCAGACACGTGCTTGGTTGTCTACGGCGAGCATGCCGAGAGCGCGACTAAATTTTTGCGATAGATAACCTGTTTCGTTACTGGCAGCGGATGCACACAGCATACCGGTCGTCAGCCAACGATTGACTGTGACACCCTCTTGATTGGTTTTAATGAAATTAGCGTCACGGTCTGCTTTCATTAGTTTAGCAATGCGATCAAATGCCTCATCCCAAGTAATACGTTGCCATTTGTCAGAACCTGCTGCACGATATTCCGGATATTTCAGGCGGCTTTCGCTATGAATAAAATCAACCAAGCCCGCCCCTTTAGGACAAAGTGCACCGCGGTTTACTGGGTGATCAGGATCACCTTCAATATGAAAAATAGTTGCTTTCGCATTTTTTGCGCCATCGCCAAGGCTGTACATCAACAGCCCACAGCCGACAGAGCAGTATGTACAGGTATTTCGGGTTTCACGTGCACGCAACAGTTTATAATTACGCGTTTGTGCAAGGGCTGCGGTTGGTGCAAAGCCCAATGCTGCTACCGTTGTACCTGCCATACCGCCAGCGCAGATCTTAAAGAACTGCCTTCTGCTGACTTGCATGGGAATCTCCTCGCTCACATTGTCTTAAAATGCATTGTCTTAAAACAGTATCCATTCCATCATGGGAAAAATTTCAAATGTATTCTTTCTTATTAAAACCACTTTCCGTAGCGGGATCAGATTTATTGCCTGACAAATAGTATAGACTCTTTTTTCCACACAATTATTGTGTCGTAACACTATTAGGAACTCATCTAATGTATAACGTAAAATCAGGGAAGTTGTTACCATTTGGTGTGATTGAGGGGGTAACACGAACGAATGTGCAACAAAAACACCATTTCGATACATTAAAAGTTGATTGGATTGCAGAAGAAGTTCCTGTTGCTTTAGTTTATAACGGTATTTCGCATGTTGTGATGATGGCAAGTCCCAAAGATCTCGAATATTTCGCTATTGGATTTTCACTTTCCGAAGGCATCATTGAATCTCAACACGAGATTCGTAGTATTGATATTGTCGCTCATTGTCGCGGCGGCATTGAGTTGCAAATAGAACTTTCTAGCCGCCGTTTTGCGGGTTTGAAAGAGCGCAGACGTAATCTGGCGGGACGAACAGGTTGCGGCATCTGTGGAGCAGAACAACTTTCTGATATTTTTCGCCCTATTTCCCCGTTGCCTTTCACTCAAACTTTTTCATTAAACCAGCTTGACTATGCTCTCTCTCAATTGACTAGCGTCCAAGATGTTGGTGCATTGACAGGTTGTACTCATGCAGCAGGTTGGATCAATCCGGAAGGTAAATTATTGGGCGGATGTGAGGATGTAGGTCGGCATGTTGCACTGGACAAGATGCTAGGCATGAAGGCAAAAACAGGCTGGCAGCAAGGCGCTGTTCTGGTATCCAGCCGTGCCAGTTATGAGATGGTACAAAAGTCAGCCATCTGTGGCGTTGAAATTTTATTGGCTGTTTCAGCCGCAACTTCATTAGCGGTAGAAATCGCTGACCGATGTCATTTGACCTTGGTTGGTTTCTGTAAACCCGGTAAAGCGACTATTTATACCCATGCTGAGAGATTAATAAGTTAAACCCGCTAAGAATATGCAATATCAAGAGTGCCTATATTCCCCCCCGCTGTGATTAAGGTGAAAAGTTTATTTTTATCTTAAATCAACAGAGATTGTCTTAATAATGCTAAATCACGCATGCAAGTTGTGAAACATCCATAGGTTGGGTTCAATGTAATAAGCCATTTGTTGTTGTACATCCACCACTAGCGGCACTAAACCACCAGGAATAATATACTGCCCACTTTGCAGAAATTTCATTCCTGTCCATTCCTGCCATTTATCAAGCGTGGCATTTATAGACATTGAGTGCATAGCCGGTTGAATAATCTTCGCTCCCAGGCGCCAGTGTGTCCGAATCCAAGGATCAAAAGGTTCATTGTTGTCATTTTTCCATCTACAGTATTGTACAAAATCCTGCAATGGATAGTTTTGCTTTAACGTCGGCCTAACAGGAACAACTAACCCTTTTAACCCCTCCTCAATAGCCGCTTGTTTTAAGCTACTAATGAGTAATGCCGGTAAATTCTTGCCACGAAATTCAGGAGATACTGTTACTGACAGTGCTGACAACATTTTTGTTACTTTTTTTCCACGGGCAAACATACCTCTGCGGAAAACTTCATCCCAACCATTATCTGGCAGTTGTTCTAATGAATCGCCTTCCCAAGGGAAAGGTACTGAATTAGCAACACCAATTAATCGCTGTTTTTCTCCTTGCTGCAAAATAGCAAATTGCTGAAAACGGCTGAAATCTGATTTAAATAATTTATTCCAATGCTCATATGTTACTGGGGAGTTCTGCATAAACAAAGGCCAATTATTATAAATAAGCTCATCAGTGGCATTTTTTAAATCAGGTCGTTGTTTTGCAGATTGAATAATAATGTGTGTTTTCAAAGTAGGATTTCCGGTAAAAGTAATTCGTAAGATTGATAAATGCTTCATGAGTTGATAATTATGTAGAATAGCAGTAATATTTATAGACATAAAGAGATAATATGTTTTAAGTAATTGTTACTAAGAGCTAATTAAATAAATTTTTTATCTTTTATTAATTATTTAAATTAAATTTTTATTTATCAAGCATACTTGGATTCACATAATAAGTGCAACATCGTTAATCCGGAAGTAAACATGTTCGTATTCCTTTAAATAACTCATTCGTTTTGGCTCTCCTCATGAGGATAATTTTATGAATTCATCAATATTTTCCATGAGTTTTCATATATCTTGATAACAATGATTATGTGTCACTATTTCACACAGGGATTGTCATCGCCTTATGACCGATAAATTGGAGATCAATCACATTGGTATCACATAATTGATACAGGTTGACTTTTATTGAACCTGATTAATGTTAAAGTATAAGTATTTATTATGTATATGAATTCAGCAATTCAATTATTGCTGCAAGTTTTCTTTCCTAAGTGATTTATCTGTTTCTTTTCCAATTTGATGTGACTATGGCTGATATTTAGGCCAGTAAGAGGAGAGCCTGATGGCGGGTTTACTACCGATTACTGTAATTGCTGCGGCGGCAGGAGATATTGTTCTTAGTTTACCGAGACTTCCTCGTAGTGGAGCAGATCAGGAAGCTAAAGAAATTGATCGGCAGATTGGTGGTTCAGGTTTCAATGTTGCTCGGGCTTTAGTTCGCCTGCAAATCCCTGTGATTAATGGTATCCCGGTTGGTAACGGATGCTGGGGGGAGCAGATAACCAAAGAGATGCAGGACCTTGGGCTTGAGGTCACATTGACCAATCCATATCTTGATAATGGTTGGTGTTTGGCAATGGTTGAACCGGACGGTGAAAGAAGTTTTGTCTCCGTGAGTGGTTGTGAAGTTGACTGGAGTACGGCAATGCTCTCTTCTATTGTTTTGCCGGAAAGGGGGTATATCTACTCCAGTGGTTATGTCATGGCGAGTAAATCAACGGCGATTTTATGTGACTGGTTACTGGCGTCTCCATCCGGGCAGACGTTATTGCTGGATTTTGGTCCGCGTTTACCAGAAATAGATCCCACTTTCCTTGATGCATTACCTGCTGACCGGACCATTCTGACACTGAACCGTGATGAAGTTGCTATATTGTGTGGAGAAGGTGATCCTGTCGTCCAAGCTAGCCGTTATTCCAGCGAAAGAAAAATCACTATTATCTGCCGGTTAGGTTCACAGGGTACATGGATATGTCTGCCTGATCGTAAGCCAGAATATGTTGCTGCTTATAAAGTAAAAGTGGTGGATACCATCGGTGCTGGTGATGCCCATAGTGGTGGCATGCTGGCGGGATTATCGCAGGGAATGTCGCTGAGAGATGCTGTTGAACTTGGCAATCGTGTTGCTGCTATTGTCGTCAACCGTTCTGGTGCTGCTGGTGCACCGACAATAAAAGAACTAGAGGAGTTTGTGTTTGAATAATTATTTTCAAGCACTACACCTCTTAGGTTTTAAGGGGCGTAGTTAAAATGAGTGCATTACTTCCAGGTTGGAAACGCAAAACGGCTTTATTTTTATCAGCTCAAACAATTTCTTTGCTAGGTTCTTCCATTGTCCAGTTCTCTATCGTCTGGTATATCACCCTAAGTACTTCATCGGGGGAAATGCTGGCTATTTCGGTGCTCTGCGCATTTCTTCCTCAGGTATTGATCTCTTTATTTGCCGGTGTTTGGGCAGATACTTATAACCGTAAGTGGCTCAGTATTGCCTCTGATGCGTTAATTGCATTAGTCACTCTTGGTTTAGCAATCTCTTTTATGCTCGGATTTAAGAGCATTGAGCTGTTATTTGTCGCACTGATTGTCCGCTCGTTCGGGACGGGCATCCAAATGCCGGCTGTTAATGCGATTATTCCGCAACTCGTGCCGAAAGAGAAATTGCTGCGGGTCAATGGTATTAATACTTCTCTGACTTCACTGATGATGTTGGCATCTCCTGCTATCAGTGGCTTTTTATATTCTCAAACTTCAATTGAGAATATTTTTTTAGTGGATGTAACGACTGCCATTATCGGCATTAGTATTGTTGCGTTTATTCCTATTCCTAAAATTGTTTCTGGCTCCATGCCGGATAATAAATTTCAGGCAATCTTAGCGGGTTTCCGTTATTTGCAAGAGAATAAACTAATCAGAAATCTTTTGATTTTTCTGATTTGTGTCTGCTTTCTGGTTAGTCCGGCTGCATTTTTGACACCTTTATTAGTTAACAGGACATTTGGGGAAGAGCCGTGGCGTTTAGCCATTAATGAAATGACATTTAGTGCTGGCGCGGTTTTAGGTGGATTGCTGATTTCTTTCTGGAGTGAATATAAAAACAAAATGCGTATAACGGCGGTAGCTTGTGCGTTGTTTGGCATATTTATGATCGCTCTTGGTAATGCCTATTGGTTCCCGCTTTATCTGGTACTCAATATCTTTTTGGGCATGGTAACACCTTGTTTTAATGCACCGATAACTGCGGTTTTTCAGGAAAGAGTCGAACTTGAAATGATGGGCAGGGTATTCAGTTTAGTTCAGATTGCTATGTCTTGCTCTCTACCATTAGGTATGGTGCTGTTTGGCCCCATTGCTGACTATATTAGTATTCAATCTCTTTTAATGATATCGGGTGGATTGATATTACTGACGGGCACACTGTTTTTTATGTTTAATGGAGAAGTCAGCCGAGAAAGTAGCAGTGCAGTTTAATCGGACTTAATGTTGCCAGTTATGCGATAAGCGCAGCGTCGTGAATTGGTGCTGCTTCAATTACAACCGTGCAGCTCTTCGCTACTGCCTTTAGAGCCGCATTGGCGGGGATGGTGGTGAACCTTTCAGGATTTAATGAACCGGGTGGTGTAACGGGGACAGCTTCTGCCGCATACTGGTTATTCTTGTTATTTGCTATCGCACCATTGCTGGCGCTGTTTACCGCATGGAGAGCAGCGAAGATTAGGTTAGTGGCTGAGTAGTTCTGTTTTATGGTGCGAGGGATGGATTATGATATCGACGTTTGTTGATGACACGTCGATATTTTCCTGTTTTTTCGATGCACGGTTTCCGCATGTCGATTCCATCGACATATCGCTAACACGTGTCGAAATTTTTCGGTTTTATCGACATGAAGTCTTTACGTGTCGATGCCGTCAACATATACACGCAACGTGTCGAAAAAAATAGGAAATATAAACATGACATGGCAGCCCGATGCGCCTTTTAATGCTATTCCCTTATTGCCACCAACCGTAAAGGTGATGGAGTCTATTGCGGTATTAAAAGCCTGTATACCTGCCAGAGCTGCACTGGCTGAGCTTAAGCAAGCTGGTGAATTGTCGCCTAATCAGGGGTTACTCATTAACTTGTTGCCGCTGCTGGAAGCAAAAGACAGCTCAGAAATCGAAAATATTGTTACTACTTCAGACAAACTGTTCCAATATGCACAAGAAGACAGTCTGGCTGATCCTGCAACGAAAGAAGCACTACGCTACCGCACTGCACTTTATGAAGGGTTCATACAATTAACTCGGCGGCCACTATGCACGAATACAGCGATTGAAGTTTGTAGCCGACTAAAAGCTGTTGATATGAATATTCGCAAAGTTCTTGGTACAACGCTGAGTAATCAGGCAACGGGTGAGATTATTTATACGCCGCCAGAGGGAGAATCTCAGATACGTGATTTACTCAGCAATTGGGAGCAATTTCTTCATGCAGAAGATGGAATCGACCCATTAATCAAAATGGCTATTGCTCACTACCAGTTTGAGGCTATTCATCCATTTACTGATGGCAATGGACGTACTGGTCGTATCATTAATATTCTCTATCTTATTGAACAGCAGCTTTTGACATTACCAATTCTTTATTTAACTCGCTACATTGTACAACATAAGAGTGATTATTATCGGTTGCTTTCCCAAGTTACTGCTGCTGGCAAATGGGAAGAGTGGATTATCTATATGTTAACCGCAGTAGAGCAAACTGCTAAATGGACTACGAATAAAATTGCTGCGGTAAGAGAATTGATTGAACATACCAGTGAGTATATAAAACAAAGTTTGCCTAAAATTTACAGCCATGAGCTGGTGCAGGTGATATTTGAACAACCTTATTGCCGTATTAGTAATTTGGTTGAGAGTGATATTGCTAAGCGTCAAACTGCTTCGGTTTATTTAAAACAGTTGTGTGATATTGGAGTATTACGAGAAATTCAGGCTGGGAAAGAAAAGCTATTTGTTCACCCTAAACTGGTACAGTTAATGACTAAGGATAGTAATACATTGAGTTATTACACAGTTTGAAAAGTATCTACATCAAATTTATTAAAAATCTTTGTGAATAACTGGTAAAAATTGAAGCCGAACATGATGTAGTAAAAACCGCTAGCTTTCATTGTTGCAGTACTGCTGGCTATACAACGATAAAGAGCTAAACGTAATTTGCAGAAGTGACTTATTCTTTGTTTTTTTATGATGGAGAGGCTAATACTCTCCGGTTGCCATTATTCTCCGGCATACTGATGATATCAGCAGTTTCCATCTGTTCAATGATACGTAAGGCTCTGTTATAGCCAACAAAATAATGTGTCGCTTAAAAATTTCTTACAATACATATATCCACTTCGCTGGCATGACCTTAAAAATAAGTAGTTACTGCGACAATAGTAAATTTTAATAGCATAACTAATTGATATTTATTAATTATTCATTATTTTTGTACTTAGGGAAGTGGGGGGAGCTTTTTCAGATAAGAGAAACACTATAGCTTTTTTAACTTATTGGGGGTAACTTATCAGAATGATTATAGTGCGATGGTGATGAAATATGTCTTTGGATGTAGCTTATGGCATTGAATTAAATGAGTATATCGACCCTGATCGAGCTTATGATTTGTATTGGTCTGGATTAATTACTAATAAAAAATTATTTATATGTCCTGGCGAAGATTGTTCTGCACAGGTTACTTGTGCGAATCTTGATGAAGATATGCAGAACATGCGTGTAGTTCCTCATTATCGCATTTATGGTAAACATCATCCTAATTGTGAAATAGAGAGAAAAATTCCGCTTAAGATATTAAGTGTCATTGAAAATGCTAAGCAAGGAGAGAAAAAGACACTTGATCAGTCGATAGTTGATTCTTTTATACTTCATCGCCCGGATAGTTATTATGAATCTAAGAAGAAGGATGATAATAAAAATCATGGAAATAAGCGGAATAAATATCTATCAAAGTCACATGCTCTTAATCTGAAAGAAATCGGCAATATAGGGAAAGTCTACTCGGTTAGAACTATCGTAAGTCGTTATATAAGGTATATTAAGGATAACACGTTAATAAATAGGAAATTGAATATATCTGGAATGGATATACCATATTCTGGGGTGTTTAAATGTATTTGGGAGCAGAAAATAGATTCGTTGCCAGAGTATGGGATTATATATTATGGTTGGGCTTATATAGATAAGTATGAAGGTAAAGGATATCGTATTAAATTTAAAAAAAAGATAAAAAACTCACATGGTGAATTGCTACAAACAACTTGTTTTATATCCAAAAAGCTAATAGATAAATATCATGTAAAAAAACTTGTCATCAAGAGGTTGTCAAAAATAATACAGACACAAAAATCTACAGCATTTGTCTTCATTTATGGGCGGCCTGAAATAATTAGATCGAAAATCAATAATAAAGAGTATGTTAATTTCTATGTTGATAACTTAGACTACATTGATATTAATGTAGATAATCCTCTTCCTAAAAGAAAAGTTTAAATTTAAGTATGGGGAAAAACAGGGTTTTTAGCTGAGTGAGCTAGTATTTTTTACCAACGTTCCGTAAATTCTGTGCCAGCGGGCTAACACTTTTCTCACTAGTAGCGGTATCTACAGCCAGATTTTCCAGTGTATTGTCGTTATTTAAGGATATGTATGCCATTACGATGCAGTATACAATCGTGGAATGCGATAATTTCCTGCGCATTCACCCAAATCATCGGTAAGTCAACGCCTCTACAGTATATCTGTGGCGCTGCATAATGTGAACAAACTCGGCATCCAGTTTAGCATTTCGATAATTCTCATTTCATTTATATCCGTTATCTTTTAAGTCGCCTCTTTGTTGGTTGCATTTACTCACCCCGATCACATAGTTGTCCATGTTCCCGGGGATTCGTTCCCTTGCCGTCGCGATGCACTTGAAATCCATAGGGTATATATGGCAGAGTAAAATAATGTCAATGCATGGTGTTGATTTTGCTTTTAATTTTTCCAACCGAAGGGCGAAAAAACAATGGAGAATTTAAAGTATCTCCGAAGGAGATGCTGAAAGTTAGTCCTTGCTTTGAAACTACTATTCTTTTTTAATTGTAATACTGAACCAAATTTCTATAATTTCGATTACTTCTACACATATGGAGTTAACGATCTCATCCATACGCTCTATATCTAATTCATCATCAATTGTAAAGCCAAAGGATAATGGAATTATAAGTATATTTTTTTTATAGGCTTCTTTTTTATTTTCATCAAGTAAGGTTATTACTCCATGAGATTTTCTATTTTTAATGTATAATTCTATTTTTTCCTTTTCCCCGGTATTAAAATTCAATTCATCATCGAATAGAGCATTAAAAAGTTTCTTTTTGTTTAATGCCTTCAATAGATCTTCTTTATCGCTTGGGTTTTCTTTTAAATAGGCGTAGAAATCTCGTTCTTTGTTTAATATGTTATTATTTTTTGTATTTATAATCGCAAGTTTATAGTTGTATAGACCTATAAAAAAAACAAATACAGGTATAAATATCAGCGATTGTTTCAAGAGAGAAATTGGTGTTTTGAAAATTTGTTCTGCCGTTAAAATACACTCTTCAGAGAAACAAAATGTCCAATCTCGTTTGATGATAATATCCAAAAAAACCATGATTGCCGTAGAAATCATCGAGAAAAAGCAAACTGTAATAAGTGAAATTATTATGTATGATATTATGCTGGTTAGTGATGCTTTAATTTTCATTTTTAATTGGACTTATTAATTTTAGACGAGCTTTGAACTCATTTGCCTCTACAGGATACAGTTTCTTCAAAATTTCTAAGCGAAATATGACTTGAAAATAACGGCTTCTATATCTTTCAGTGCTACCAAAAGTAGCATGATCTTTTGATAGGTTAGATATCACCCTATTAATTCTTTTTATTTCTTTATGTTCTGGGAGGGGATCGCAATGTTTTGCCAGCAATTTTTTTAGAAGAGGATAATCAGGACAATTAACTCGTTTTAATTTAGTGATTTTCCCTTTGACAGAAAAATAGACGTCATGATAATTCTTCTGCATTCTGATATTATCACGATTATATCCTGTTTTTACAACTCGCTTTACTTGTGTTTTTATATTTATTCTTTCATTCTTTGTAAATCGTGGAGTTGTTTCTTCTATACATAGTCCATGTACTTTAAACGATTGTGGTGAATTAGCTGATAATAATTGAGTCTTATCTTTATTCACTGATAATTCTTTCTGCGTTATAAATTCTGAAATGATAGTTTCAACAAATTTCCAATCACCTTCTTTTTTTAAGCGAGATACTGTTATATCGTCAATTAAACGAGTGTATCTGAAACCGAGACTACGTAGGTAATTTACCTTATTTGGCTCACAATCATAAAAATATAAGTTTGCTAAATAAGTACTTGTTGGGGCACCTTGTGGAACAAAACCATCATACGTAGTAAGCTTTGTTAAAATGTTTGATACTTCATCAGAAAACTTAAATAAGTCTTTGAATATATTGAAAACAAATTTTGTTTTCATTGTAGGGAAAAAATTTTCAATATCAAGTTTGATAAGAATTTTTGCTTTACAATGTTGATGAGCACATAAAATGTAATCGCGAGGGTTTTCTTTGTCTGGTATTGAACCATACAAATAATCAGGGAAATTAATTTGATTAAATATTCTATTGTTTATTTTTCGAAGAATTGATTTAAGCATTCGATTTGGTGCATAAACAATTCGTTCACCACCGTTTTTTTTCTTAATCGGTGGCTTAATATAATATGCGTTTTCAACACCATCTCTAAGCAGACTTTCAAATTTTTCAATATCTTTTATCCCCAGCAAGCCGATTAAGCTTTCTTTTCTTTGAATGGGAGTAAAAGTATCCTTAAACGAGAAACCCTTTGGCATGTAATCCTTCTTAGATAAAAGTTAGCGTCCTCACGGCCAAGAAGGGCAGTTGAATCCGAAGGAAGCAACACAAAAGTATAAAATCCACCCTACCTTCACTAACTTTTTCCAACTGTGTACTGTACTCCGTGGTCTAGCTTTTGCATGGCTCGCCAGAGTGCACCCAGAAAGACCTTTCGGTCGTCCTAGACTTAAGGACAGATCTTTTTGCTTTAACGCTTCCTTTTTCATCAAGTGAGGTCTTAGTCCCACGAAAGTCTTTTACCAGAAATCGGATTGCTCTTAAAGTTTTTTTATTCAGTATCTAATAACTGATCTTCAAGACGGGAATTGCTAGATTTGCTAATAGCCATGTCGTTAGTCCTCTAACGGTGTAGTTAGCCCCTGTCTGGTACTGCTAATACCTTTCAGGGGAGAGATTGGTGATGAGATACTTTTGTGGTAGGGTACGTACCTATAAAAGCCATCATAGTCAAAAAGGTACGTACATGTCAGCGATAAAACGCGATACGAAAAAATCTTCATCGGCAGGCAAATCTCCGACTTTCCAGATACGGATATCACCTGAGCTACGTGAACAGCTTGATGAAGTTGTGGTAAAAGAAGGTGTCAGCTTGGGCAACTGGTTCAAAGAACTCGCCCGTAAAGAGCTTCGTAAGCAAGGGATTGAGCCGAAGGGGTGAACGGGCTACTGTTTGCTATTTAAATCTCCCTTGACATTGTATATCAGTTGTATTAAAATCCACTATGTAGATTATGTGGCGGTAGAGGCATCCCCACGTTAAATAGAACAACCTCATTGGATTATGTGGCGGTAGAGGCATCCCCACGTTAAATAGAACAACCTCATTGGATTAATCTACACGGAAAGCCCTCCATTGGAGGGCTTTTTTGCATAGAGAATAAGAATATGATATTGCGCCAGATCAAACAAGATGTCTACAACAGGCTTTGTGAAAATAGACCGCAAGTTTTAGAAAAAAATAGGGGGTATGGCGTTATATCGATTACTTTAAACGGACTTACATTCGCAGTCCCTTTACGAAGTAATCTAAATCATCCTAATGGGTTCAAGACTATCTTCATAAAGGAAAAAAAATGCTGGAGTGGCTTAGATTACTCAAAAGCTTTACTCATTGATGTTGATGATCTAGAACCACAAGCTTTTAAGCTAAAAATGGAAAAAGAGTATGAAAAGTTAAAAGCAAACGAAAAAAAGATCGAGGTGGAATTTGGGGCTTATGTTCAAGGATACATTGAATACATAAATACGGGTGAGGGTGATGATCGTTGTTATAAATTTACTACACTCCAGTATTTCCATAGAGATTTGGGCTTATAGCCACTAATTATATTAATATTGCTAAGTTGCCCATATTTCTAGCTGAATCAAAGCTATCTGTAAATTCAGCTAGTCAGCTTTATATCGAGTGGTTAAATAATGGATTCAAGTAATTTAGCAACTTTCACATGAGCTTCTTTCCTTTCTTCAAAATAATCATATTTGGCCATAAATGCTTTCAACACCTTTGAGCTTGTGATTAAGGCATCTTTCAGCAACATGAAAAGGAACGAAAGAGAGGCAGGTAGACTACGGCAAGCTCGTCTTAAATCATGAACAGAGAACCTCTAAAATCTGTCTGATGAAATGATGGAATATCAGTTGCTTGATCGTGATCGCCTTAGCTGGCAGTATTTCTGTCGTCTGGCCGATGTCATCAATAATATTCCTGACCGAAATACCATTTGACATTTTGAACAGCGTATCGGGAAAGATGGCGTTCAGGCTTTATTTGAAGACGCTAACCGCCAATTATCCGCTCAGGGATTTATTGCCTGTCGCGGGCAGGTTATTGATGCCACGTTGATCTCAACGCGTAAGCAACATAATACCCGCGACGAAAATCAGCGGATACGCAAAGGTCACCCCTTAATGACTGGAGCGCACACAAGCGCTGTCAAAAAGATACCGAGGCAACCTGGACGCAAAAACACGGTAAAAATTATTTTTGTATCAGCTTCTTGTATAGTAATTGATAGAATTGAGTGGACTTTACTCAATATTCTGAATCTGCTCCCTCATCTGTTCGATTAGCACTTTCAATTCAATGGCGGAGTTAGTGATATCGGCGTTGATAGATTTGGAGGCAAGCGTATTAGATTCGCGATTGAATTCCTGCATCATAAAATCCAGTCGGCGGCCGACGGCTTCTTTTTTCTTTAGAATATTACGGGTTTCTTTGGTGTGGGCATCAAGGCGATCTAACTCTTCTGCCACATCGAGGCGTTGAGCCAGTAAAACTAACTCTTGCTCAAGACGGTTATTTTCAAGCTGTACCTGCGCTTCTTCCAATTTGGTTTGCAGGCGTTCCCGCTGCCATTGCATGATTTCAGGCATTTGTTGGCGAACTTTACCGACTTCTTCGGTTACTGCGTCCAAACGTTGTTCAATCATAATTTTAAGTGCGTTGCCTTCGGCTTCACGGCTTTGAATAAAGGCATCCAGTGTTGTATCCAGTTCTTGCAACAATTGAGTGTTGATAGCATCCAGGTCTTGCTCTTCTGCGGCCATAACGCCAGGCCAACGCAGAATATCAACAGGGTTGATTTCACCTTCGTTGCTCTGTTGTTTGACCCAGTTCGCCGCATTGACTAGCTGTTTTGCTAAAGTTTCATTCAGGATAAGTTCGCCTTGAGAGCGTGAATCCAGTTCAAAACGTAAGTTGCACTCAACTTTTCCGCGAGTCAGACGGGAACGAATGCGTTCACGGATCACCGGTTCCAAGCTTCTGAATTGTTCTGGTAGGCGGATATAAGTTTCTAAATAACGCTGATTAACGGAGCGTAGTTCCCAAGCCGCATTTCCCCATTCACTTTTGATATCTCGCCGTGCAAAAGCAGTCATACTACGGATCATGATTCGTTCCCAATTTAAACAAAAGATTAAGAGATTATAACGCTCGTTGTAGATGCAGGATAGGAATTAGCCCTGTTAGGCCGTATAATGCGCCCCCAATAATGATTTAACAACGGAGATAACACTATGCGCCCAACAGGAAGAGCGGCAGAACAAGTGCGTCCTATCACGATAACCCGTCATTATACTAAGCACGCGGAAGGTTCGGTTCTAGTAGAGTTTGGCGATACTAAAGTGTTATGTAATGCCTCCGTTGAAGAAGGGGTTCCTCGTTTCTTGAAAGGTCAGGGGCAGGGCTGGGTGACGGCGGAATATGGCATGTTACCGCGGTCTACTCATACCCGAAATGCTCGTGAAGCAGCTAGAGGCAAACAGGGCGGGCGTACGATGGAAATCCAGCGTTTAATTGCCCGTTCGCTGCGCGCCGCTGTTGATTTGAAAAAACTGGGTGAATACACCATTACACTGGATTGTGATGTTATTCAGGCTGATGGCGGTACCCGTACAGCTTCTATTACTGGTGCTTGTGTCGCGCTAGTTGATGCGTTGAATAAAATAGTTGAAGCAGGCAAGCTGAAAGAGAGTCCTCTGAAATCAATGGTTGCTGCGGTCTCTGTTGGCATTGTGGATGGTGAAGGTCGTTGTGATCTGGAATATGTGGAAGATTCCGCCGCTGAAACTGATATGAACGTCGTGATGATGGAAGATGGCCGGATGATTGAAGTGCAAGGCACTGCGGAAGGCGAGCCATTTAGTCATGATGAGTTGTTATCCTTATTGGCTCTTGCCAAGGGAGGATTAGAGGATATTTTTGATGCGCAGAGAAATGCGTTAAAACAAAATGCATTAAAATAATAAGTTGATCAGGCGACATGATAGTCGCCTTTTTTATGCCTGTTGTATGACGATAACTATGACTCAAAAAGAGGAGACACACCAATGAAAGCCTATCAGCGCGAATTTATCGAGCTTGCGCTAAAAAAACAGGTACTGAAATTTGGGGAATTTACCCTGAAATCAGGACGTAAAAGCCCGTATTTTTTTAATGCCGGGCTGTTTAATACTGGGCGTGATTTGGCGTTAATCGGGCGTTTTTATGCAGCAGCATTGTTGGATAGCGGTATTCAGTGCGATTTGTTATTCGGACCCGCTTACAAGGGTATTCCAATTGCAACGACAACGGCAGTGGCACTGGCAGAACATCATGATATTGATATGCCATATTGTTTTAACCGTAAGGAAGCTAAAGATCATGGCGAAGGTGGTACTTTGGTTGGTAGCCCACTTAAAGGCAATGTTGTTCTGGTTGATGATGTTATTACCGCAGGTACAGCTATCCGTGAATCGATGGAGATTATCAAGCAGCATAATGCGACGCTTGCCGGCGTGATGATTTGTCTTGATCGTCAGGAACGTGGGAACGGTGAAATCTCGGCAATTCAGGAAGTGGAAAGGGATTATGGTTGCAAAGTGTTTTCTATCATTACTTTGAATGATTTGATTAATTATTTGAGTGGTCAGCCAGAGATGAAAGATCATCTGGATGCAGTAAAAGCCTATCGTGCGCAGTACGGTATCTGATAGATAAGCTTCAAAAAAAGCCCTCGCCCAATAACGGGCGGGGTGAGTAGTAGAATAACTTATTGTAACTGAGCCAGTAATAATGGCCAGCGTGCTTCAAATTCCTGCGTTGGACGATAGTGGAACTCAGAGCGTACAAAACGTGAAAGCATCCCTTCACAAAATGCGAGTAACTGAGATGCTAATAACGACTCATCATAACTGAAACCTTGTCCATCACGTAATTTTTTCTCTTTTAAAACTTGGCGGATCTGTACTTCAATTCGTTCAAATAACTGATTTATGCGCCCTTGCAGCCGGTTTTGTTCAAACATTAGAGCATGACCTGTCATGATGCGGGTCAGACCGGGATTTTTTTCTGAAAAACCCAAGATCAGGACCAATATCAGGCGAATACGAGTTATGGTATCTTTTTCATCTTGCAGAATCAGGTTAATCCGTGAAATTAATGAGTCTTCAATGAACTCGATCAAGCTGTCAAACATCCGGGTTTTACTAGGAAAATGCCGATATAGGGCAGCTTCGGAAACACCCACGTTGGCGGCCAGTTTAGCAGTAGTGATGCGATGGCTACCGTCACTGGATTGCAACATATGCGCCAGCGCCTGCAAGATCTCCTCGCGTCTGTTTCTTTTCTTTGTATTTTCGTTTTCTGCCATGTCTGACAAGACCTTTGTTAAGAACAGCAAAACAAACAAATCAGTAATTCTTTGCTCAAAATGCCATTGAGCAAAGAATATGATAATGGGTTAAACGGTATGGTCTTACAGAGATTTATTGGCGACCGGAATGACCGAAACCACCGCTGCCTCTTTCGCTGGTTTCAAAATCTTCTACCAGATTGAATTCAGCCTGGACGACGGGTACAAAAACCATCTGAGCGATACGTTCGCCTGGTTGGATAGTGAAAGCTTTATCACCACGATTCCAGACTGAAACCATGAGCTGACCTTGGTAATCAGAATCGATCAAACCCACCAGATTCCCCAGAACGACGCCATGTTTATGTCCAAGGCCCGAACGGGGCAGAATAACGGCGGCCAGTTGTTCATCACCAATATGAATAGCAAGCCCGGTTGGAAGCAGTTCTGTTTGGCCTGGAGCCAGTTCTACCGCATTGTCCAGGCAAGCCCGCAAATCTAAACCTGCGGAACCCGGTGTAGCGTAAGTTGGTAAAGGAAATTCTTCCCCGATACGTGGGTCAAGGATTTTAACGTCGATTTTTTTCATCATAGCGTCTGACTATCTCGTCTAATAAATGGTGGCTAAGTAATAACTTATTACTATGAGGTAAGCGGATTTCTCCCTCATGCCAGAACAAATGTAATGCATTAGTATCACTGTTAAAGCCGTGGCCAGTAAGGGATACATCATTTGCACAAATCAGATCCAAATGTTTTTGGTTCAGTTTTTTTCGTGCGTATTCTTCCACATTCTGGGTTTCAGCCGCAAATCCAACCACAAAGGGGCGGTTTTCTTGCATTGCTGCTACATTGGCAACAATATCCGGGTTTTTGATCAGGGTAAAAGTGATCTCATCACCCTGTTTTTTAATTTTTTCTTCGGCAATCTGTTTAGCGCGATAGTCTGCAACCGCAGCACAACCAATGAAGATATTCTGTGAACCCGCTACTGCCTGTGCTTGTTCATTCATTTCCAGAGCGCTGGTGACGTCGATTCGTTTGACTCCCGGTGGTGTCGGTAAATTAACGGGGCCAGTGATCAGGGTGACTTCTGCACCACGTGTTGCCGCAGCCTGGGCGATAGCAAACCCCATTTTGCCGGAGCTGTGATTGCTGATAAAGCGGACTGGGTCCAATGCTTCACGGGTTGGTCCGGCGGTAATAGCAAGTTTTAGGTGAGCTAAGTCTTGGCTTGCTTGAAAATGTTGTTCAGCGAGTTCGACAATCGCCATGGGATTTAGCATCCTGCCGGGACCAACGTCACCACAAGCTTGGCTGCCGTTGTCCGGTCCCCACAGGAGAACGCCTCGTTCTTCAAGATGCTTGAGATTATGTTGCGTTGCTTGAGCTCGAAACATTTGTTGATTCATTGCGGGTACGGCGGCAATTGGGGCTGGGGAGGCCAAACAAAGAGTTGTTACGAGATCATTTGCCATACCGACGACCAGGCGTGCCAGTAAATCAGCAGTAGCCGGGGCGAGAATAATCAGATCAGCCCATTTACCAAGTTCAATATGCCCCATAGCAGCTTCTGCTGCTGGATCTAACAAGTCATCGGAAACGGGATAACCAGAAACCGCCTGCAACGTCATTGGTGTAATAAACGCTTCTGCTGCTGGTGTCATCACTACACGTACTTGTGCGCCGCGATCACGCAGGCGACGTACTAGCTCGGGAGTTTTGTAAGCGGCTATTCCTCCGCTGATACCGAGCACAATCTGTTTGCCGGAAAGTCCTGCCATCATGATTGTCCGAATATATAAGTTGCAAGGGGCCAAGATTTTATCACAAGAGATTACAGAGTTGAGCAGAGTCTGAGCTTTGATTGTAAAAAAGAATAAGTTTGCGAGCGGCTACGCAGCTCTGGAATATGATATTCGCCCTTATATTTAAGGCATGGAATACTGTTTGTATCAGGTGAAACAGAGCAGGGAGATGAATATATGGGAATTGATGTCGCTGAAAATACAGGAGAAATATATTCAAATTTAGCTCCCAGAGAAAAATTGTTGGCTTATGGTTCTGTTTCTCTAACAGATGCTGAGTTACTGGCTATTTTTTTACGTACCGGGACCAGAGGACTTCCTGTTTTACGAATGGCTGAATTTCTACTGAAAGAATTTGGATCTTTGTACCATTTACTCTCTGCTGATTATGACACTTTTTGTTCTCATAAAGGGATGGGATTGGCTAAGTATGCACAATTACAAGCCATTGCAGAACTGGCAAAGCGTTTTTTTTCCAGCCAGTTTATGCATGAGGATATTATGAGTAGTCCAAGTGTGACTCAAGAGTATTTGCAAAACCTATTATCAGGGCGCGATAGGGAAATATTTGTTGTGTTGTTTCTCAATAATCAAAATAGAGTCATCTGTCATGAGGAGATGTTTAAAGGCACCATTAATAAAGTTGAAGTTCATCCTCGTGAAATTGTCCGATCGGCGATAAAGGTGAATGCTTCATCCGTTATTTTGGCTCATAATCATCCATCAGGTCATGCAGAACCAAGTTTGGCAGATAAGATTGTTACAGATAAAGTGATTGATGCCTGTAATTTGGTTGGTGTAAAAGTGCTGGATCATCTGGTTATTGGTCGGCAATGTTGTGTTTCATTTGCTGAGCGAGGATGGATTTAGCTAACTTTTTCAAGATCCTTATGGATCTTTGGTTGTGCGGGACTTGAGCGTCAGCGATTGAGGGCGTATACTACGCCACCTTTGAGGATCTTTGGTTTGGCGAGAAGAGCCTATCTCAGCACATTTTCTGAGTAAATGTGAGTCTTTTCAGTGGAATTTGCTGAGATGGGCTCCTAAGCCTGACGAGGCGGCCATACCCAATACAAAGCTCGAGCTGATTTGATTTTTGGAGAATAGACATGTCCCGAGTCTGCCAAGTTACTGGCAAACGCCCGATGAGTGGTAATAACCGCTCTCATGCATTGAATGCGACTAAGCGTCGTTTTCTGCCTAACCTGCATTCCCACCGTTTCTGGGTTGAGTCCGAGAAGCGTTTTGTGACTCTACGTGTATCTGTTAAAGGTATGCGTGTGATTGATAAGAAGGGTATCGATGCAGTTTTGGCTGAGCTTCGTACCCGCGGTGAGAAGTACTAAGGAGCTGAAAAATGGCTAAAGGTATTCGCGATAAAATTAAGCTAGTTTCTTCGGCTGGTACTGGTCACTTCTATACCACTACGAAGAACAAGCGTACTATGCCAGAGAAACTGGAAATGAAAAAATTTGATCCAGTTGTTCGTCAGCATGTTATGTATAAAGAAGCCAAGATTAAATAATTTTGGTTGATTTGAAAAAAACCCGACTTAGGTCGGGTTTTTTATTGTAAGAATATTAAACAGATATTCACTGATTCTTCTTTCTATTTCATAGAAATTTTGTTATTCGTAGACGTAAGATGCTGTTTAGCTATACTAATGCCTTCCGGTAGGCGGAATATAGAAACAAAATGGCTAAAGAAAAACTAAATATTTTACATACAGAATCATCTTGTGGCTGGGGTGGTCAGGAAATCCGTATCCTGACGGAATCCCAAGGAATGATAAAACGTGGACACAAGGTGGTTATTGTCTGTTGTCCCAGTTCTAATATCTACCGTGAAGCAAAATCTTATGGTGTGCCGGCCGTAGCTCTGCCTATTGAAAAAAAGCGGCTGTCCTGCTTGCTTGCTATGCGTCGTTGGTTGAAAAAAGAAGGCCGTCAATTTGACGTTATTAATACACATAGCTCGACGGATGCATGGTTGGTTGCTGTAGCTTGTGCAACGTTAAGGCATATGCCGCCAATGGTTAGAACCAGGCATGTTTCTACTCATGTTTCTAATTCAATATCAACTCGTTGGTTGTATCTGAAAGCGTGCTGGCATATTGCGACTACCGGTGAAAAACTACGCCAACATCTGCATGCTAATAATCGTTATCCATTACAGCATATGACATCAGTGCCTACCGGCATCGATTTAGATCGTTTCCGACCGGAAGATAAGAAAGTTTGCCGTCAACGGATTGGGATTCAAAATAAACCGACATTAGGTGTCGTTGCGACCATGAGAACCTGGAAAGGGCATCGCTATCTGTTGGAAAGCTGGAAAGTTCTGCATCAGAAATATCCTGATTGGCAACTTTTGTTTGTTGGTGATGGTCCACAACGTAAGTCATTGGAACCTTTAGTAAAGCGAGAAGGTTTGTCAAACAGTGTCATTTTTTTAGGTAACCGTCAGGATGTTCCTGATTGTTTGAATGCGATGGATTTATTTGCATTACCTTCTTTTGGTAATGAAGGCGTGCCACAAGGCATTATGCAAGCAATGGCGTGTGGGATACCTGTTGTATCAACCTCCGTTGGTGCAATTACCGAAGCGGTAGTTGATGGTGAAACGGGTTATATCGTGGAACCCAGAAATACAGAGTTATTGACGAAAAGTTTAGAGTTGTTGATTCATAATAATGAACTGCGTTTGCAATTCAGTCATTCTTCATTAGAGCGGGCAATGGCTTTATTTGGCATGGATAATATGTTGGATAAAATGGAAAATATCTTTTTTCACAGCATTAAAGGTAAAAAACGTTAACATTATTTAGGATTTATTCTGGTCTTATTCTTTGGTTTATGGTTTTGGGTAATGTTCAACTTATTGATATTAAATTACTTTAAAGTTGATTATTAGTTAAATCACACTGTTGTGGTCAATCGTATACAAAATGGTTTTTTTATATATTTTGTTGAATTTTATGGCAGATTAATTAGATAATTGTCTTATGCAGATCAAGAATATTCTGGTCATTGTTATAGCACGTTTCGGTGATACCTTATTGGTAACGCCAGTGATCCGTGCTTTAAAACAGAAGTGGCCTGGTGCAAATATTGATGTTATGGCTCATAAAAGGACTAAACAGATCCTTGAAAATATAAGCGATATCAATAAATTGACTGCTTTTTCGAAAGGTAAGGCAAAATGGTGTGGTTGGTTTACCCGTAAGCATTATGATCTGGCTTTAGTATACAGTGACGATAAACCTTTATTACAGTATGCGAAACGTAAATCACACTTAACGGTTTCATTTTCAGATAAGTCCGCGTTGCAATCTGGTTGGCTGACAGTGGAAAA
This sequence comes from Photorhabdus sp. RW14-46, assembly GCF_963887965.1. Taxonomy (NCBI): domain Bacteria; kingdom Pseudomonadati; phylum Pseudomonadota; class Gammaproteobacteria; order Enterobacterales; family Morganellaceae; genus Photorhabdus; species Photorhabdus sp. RW14-46. The sequence continues at coordinate 28,541 of NZ_CAWPHH010000028.1, forward strand.
GCCAAAGGGGTTGATGCCAGCTCAGCAGGAACGGGCCATGCTTGCTAGTGCGGTAGATGTTGAGGTCAATGACTGGCAGTTGAATTATTGTGTGAGTGAAAAGGAGTTACACTTTGCCGAGGGTTTTATACGGCAGTATCATTTAGAGAACAAGCTCCTGATTGGTTTTCAGTTACAAAGTTTCCCGGCAAAAGCTTATCGTGATTGGCCGGTTGAACATTTTTACCAATTAGCGCAACACATTTGTGGCCGTTATCCCCAGTCGCATATTATGTTACTAGGCAGTGCTGACGGTAAAATTGCTGCACAGTCACTGGCAAAAAGATTAGGGGCTGAAAAGTGCACTTCATTGGTTGGTAGACTAACAATGCGGCAGAATGCAGCAATAATGAGTCAACTTGATTTGTATGTTGGTGTTGATACCGGGCCGACACATTTAGCTGGCGCATTAGGTATCCCGATGGTTGCTATGTATCATAGTTTCCACCCAGGCCGTTTTTTGGCACCTCAACAGCATTCGCATTTGGTAGTTATTGAACACCCGGTTCACTATATGCAAGCCACCCGCAAAGACTCGATGTCTGCAATATCTGTTGAACAAGTCTGGCAGGCAACGCAAAAGTTACTAGAAACTCAGTTGTCAGGAAGAAAAGATGAAAATAGGTTTGGTTGATGTCACGGTAACTATGTCTTACGGTGGTATTCAGACGGCAGTCTGGGAACTGGCGAAAGCGTTGACTGATGCCGGTCATGAGATCCATATTTTTGGTGGAAAGGGTGATATTCAACCAGAACTCAATGGGAGAGCAATCCAGGTTCACACTTTTCCATTCATTCCCAGAGAGAAAGTCATTAATATTGGTCGACGTTTTCAACGTATTATTGAACGTTACTCATTTGCTCGCCATGCTCACGATACAGTTGTTACTGAGGATTTTGACTGGGTTATTCTGACGAAGCCATTTGATTTTTTCTGGCCTCGAATGATGCCAAAAGAGAGCCGCACTAAATTTTGCTATATGAGCGGTGGCACCAGTTTTTTCAAGGGTGACAGAAAGCTGAGTAAGCGAATTTCAGCTTGGGTGGCATGCAGCCATTTTAATGCCTGGCAGATTCAGCACCATTTTAAACAATTCCCGAAGGTGATTTACAATGGTGTTGATATTAATAAATTCAGGCCGATAGACTCTTCTGTCAGAACTCGTCTTGGGATCAGTGATAAAACATTTTTGCTGACCTTTGCCGGCCGGTTGGTTGGCTGGAAAGGCATGCATGTGGCTATTGATGCAATGGCTCAGCTACAGGATAAAGATGTTAAATTGCTGATTATCGGGTCAGGTGAAGATCTGAAACACTTAGAAAAGCGGGTTGCGGTATTACGGCTGGAAAAACAGATAATTTTTCATCCACCGGTAGGACATGATCAGTTGCCTGAATATTATGCTGCTGGTGATGCCGGGATTTTCCCAAGTATTGGTGATGAAGCATTTGGGATCACAATTGCGGAAGCGATGGCGTGTGGCCGACCGGTAATTGCGAGTTATATTGGAGGCATACCTGAAGTTGTCGGCAACGAAAATAATTCGGGTATTTTAGTCACGCCAGGCGATGCTTCAGCAATTGCCGATGCGGTTAATTTTTTATTGTCTCAACCAGACAGGGGGCAAAAAATGGGAAAAGCAGCTCGTCAACGGATTGAAACAATGTATACCTGGGAGCATTCGGCAAATCGTTTACTGAAAGCGATAAATAATGAAGATTGCCTATATTGATCCCTATCCGGTTCCTGATTATCGGGTAGCATCATTGCAAATTTTGCAGAATGTTGATGCGTTTGCTCGCCAGGGAGCCTGCGTATATCTGGTTACACCGGAAGGTAAAAATACCGCAGAAGAGGTACTGGGGCGTTCATTGTCACCATCAGCGAGACTGATATCTTTACGCAATATTCGGCGTAAATGGTATTTTCCGTTTAATACCCAAAAAATGTTCTATTTCCAGGTTTCCCATTGGTTGAAGAGAAATGAGGTCGATGCCGTTTTTACCCGCAATCTGAAAATGGCAAAGTATTTATTATGTGAACATCCAGAAATTCCGCTATTTTTTGAAAGTCATGAGATTTTTGCCCAGTCATTTAAAGAATCGCATGATTTAAGTAAAAATAAAAATCAGCGTAAATATCAGAAGCTGAGAGAAATTGAACACTTTGTTTATCGTCGGTCCAGGATTACTTTCGTTCTGACGTCGTTACTCCGTGATGATATTATTAGTGAATATAATGTCAGCACGCCAATAGTTGTTGCGCCAGATGGCGTGGATATGTTGGCAGTCGAGTCGATGTCGTTAGATAAACGTGTATCAGACGATGGTGAATTACCAACCCAGATCCTTTATTTGGGCAGTTTGCATCGTTGGAAAGGTGTTCCGACGGCGATCAAAGCGATGGCTTACCTTGAAAATGCAGTATTGAATATTGCTGGTGGTGAACCAGGGCAAATTCAGCAATTGCGGCAGATTGCTCAGCAAATGGGGGTCGGCGATAAAATCAATTTTCTTGGTTTTATTCAACCTAAATTACGTTTTCAGATAATTGCAGATAATGATATTTGCTTGTTGCCATTAACGAAAACCAGTATTGGCAGTCGCTATACTTCGCCACTGAAATTATTTGAATATATGGCGATGGATAAGCCGGTGGTTATCTCTGATTTTCTTTCTATTCGTGACGTGGCTGATGAAAATGCGGTCAGTTTTGCTGACAGTGAGAATGCAGAAAGTTTTGCTCAACAGATTCAGTTACTGAGGGATAATCCAGAAAAAGTTAAATCACAAGTCAGTTATGCAAAAATGTTGGTGACAGAGCGTTTTAATTGGGAACAGCGAGCGAAGCTGATTATGCAGACAATATCAAAGGATATTTCTGCATAATAATCGGTTTAATAATATATACCCTATTGATTTCAAGATGCATCGCGGCGGCAAGGGAGCGAACCCCGGGAGCATAGATAACTATGTGACCGGGGTGAGTGAGTGCAGCCAACAAAGAAGCAACTTGAAAGATGACGGGTATAGCCGAGATATCTGGTTAATCGTTTTTCTGCTGATATAGCGCAATCATCAGGCCGAATAGAATACCTATTTCATTGATATAGGTATTTTCAAAGGCTCCTCGAACGATAAATAATCCGATGAATCCCGTCAGTAGAATAATACTGGCCTGCTTTATTACGCCATTGTTACGGCTAATAATGTAGCTACTTGTATACAGCGCTGAGAAGGTCATCAGCAAAGTGGTAATCAAACCAATGATTCCACCGGCAAACCAGAGTGCCAGCAAGATATTGTGGGGGCCGATGGATGTGCGATATATCCAGTCTGGATAGTCAGCAACTCGTTCGTTGTAGACTTTATGATAGACTTTATTGCCATAACCGTAGCCTTTAATGGGGTTCTCTAAAATCAACTCAAAAGCAGTCCCTTGTGTGCCATTTTTATAACGATGGCTGCTATCAGTTTGAGTCAGTTTCCAAAATAATAACTTAGTATTTTCATTAGCGATTATTGTAGTGTGAGAAAGCACAACTGAAAAACTAAGGATTAAACTCACTATTATGGTCAGCTTCCATTCCCGATTAATGATAATGATAAAAGCCGTGATGACGGCAATGGCGACCCAAGCGCCACGAGCTAAGGTACCTAATAACAAAAACAGACTGATAGCGGAAGCAGCAGCCAGTATCAGCCAACTCACTAAGGTATGTTTCTTCCACAATGCCCAAGTACAAAGTAAGATCGGAAAATAGAAAATAAAACCGTAAGAAAATTCTCGATGGTTGAAGTTGGTAAAAGGCATTTCACCTTTATTGTAGTTAATAATGTATTTACCAACATCAGTTAGGCATATTGCCAGCATACCAATGGCAAATGAGTACAGAATCATCTTGGCAATACTTTCTTTATTTTCTTTGTACAGTACCACGGGAAAAGTAAAACTGAACAATAATAGCCCATTTAAGATGGGTTTATTCATCTCTTGAAAACTCAATGCGGGATCGACGGAAATCGCTACTGAATAGAACATTGCTACGATGAATAATATAATGGACAGAAACAGTGAATTACGCATGGAGTGCATCACTTGGCGAAAATCTGTCACTAGATAGGTTAGTGCTGTAATGCCAATAAGCACGATAACCAGATTTTTATATCTCGTTATATCAGGCAGATAAACAAGGGCTATATAAATCCCAATGATGGATAAATTCCATAATGATCTTTTATCACGACTTTTAATGTTAAACATATTCATCAATCTGCTTTCATTTCTGTTGAGTTTGGTTGGAAATAATACATGAAAAGATTATCTTAATCTGCTCGGATGCAATAGAGTTGAAACAGTATCTATAATTAGGAGTTATTACCATGCCAGAACTACCAGAAGTAGAAACCAGCCGGAGGGGAATAGAGCCACATCTGGTAGGGAATGTGATCCAGTATGCGGTAGTCAGGAATGGTCGGTTACGTTGGCCGGTGGCGGAAGAAATTATGAAGTTGAGTGACCAGCTTGTGCTTAGCATTCAACGCCGGGCCAAATATTTGCTGATTGAATTGGCAAATGGTTGGATTATTGTCCATTTGGGGATGTCGGGCAGCTTGCGTATTTTGCCAGAGGAGCGCCCCGCGGAGAAACACGATCATGTGGATTTAGTGATGGCAGATGGTAAGGTTTTGCGTTATACCGATCCCAGACGATTTGGTGCATGGTTGTGGAGTGATGATCTCGAACGGTGCTCGGTATTGGCTCATTTAGGGCCTGAGCCACTTTCTGATGATTTTAATGGTTCTTATCTCTACACCCGATCAAGTAATAAAAAAACCTTGATTAAACCTTGGCTAATGGATAACAAACTGGTTGTTGGCGTTGGTAATATCTATGCGAATGAAGCGTTGTTTACTGCCCATATTCAGCCGGATCGTCCCGCGCAGACTTTAACTGAGCGTGAAGCTCATTTACTGGCGGAAACGATTAAGAAGGTTCTACAACGCTCTATTGAGCGGGGTGGTACGACACTCAGAGATTTTCTGCAATCTGATGGTAAACCGGGCTATTTTGCTCAGGAATTGTTTGTCTATGGCAGAGCAGGAGAGCCATGTCGAATTTGTGGTGAACAAATAGAGAGTATTAAGCTTGGACAGCGCAGTACTTTCTTTTGCCGTCACTGTCAATATTAGTTGATATCGGATAGTTAGTTGATATCGAATAGTTTGGGGAGGCGTTTCATAGGGAATATTCTACTTTTTTGTGCCGCCTCCAGTGAACGGAGTAAATTACTTGCCCAGTTTTTTTAGCATGGCTTGGGCGATAGGTTCTGGCAAGAATGATGAGATATCGCCATCGTGGAGAGCGACATCTTTAATCAAGGATGAAGATAAAAACGAGAGATTTTGTGATGGCAGCAGAAAAACGCTCTCTAATTCGGGCATAAAGTGGCGGTTCATATTGGCAAGCTGCCATTCATACTCAAAATCAGATACTGAACGAAGACCACGGATAAGAATATTTGCTTGTTGTTTTTTTGCAAAATTAGCCATTAATTCACAGAAACCTATCACCTCCACATTATCCAGATGTGAAGTTACCTCTTTTGCCAGGGTAATGCGCTCATCCAGAGTAAACATAGGATTCTTTCTGGCACTGTTGGCGATCGCAAATAGAACATGGTCAAACATATCTGCGGCGCGGGTGACGATATCGATATGACCGTAGGTAACAGGATCAAATGTTCCGGGATAAATGGCTTTGGTTTTCATCAATTTTTGCCCTTTTGTTGTCTCTTTTCCCACAATGCGACGTACTTATTAAACGTATATTGAGCATTGACAATAGCCAACACTAACCCTTGTTTACCATCAAGAAAGCCAGCTCGCAACAGCCAGGTTTTAAAGAAAGCCCCAAAAGTGTGACTGAAAATTGAGAAATAACTGCACTGTTTACCTTGTTCATCGCGCTGTTCTGCCCAGGCTTTAGCATAATTTAGCTGTTTTCTCTGAAATTCCATCAAATCACGGCAAGTAAGATGAAGTAAATCCCCTTGCAAAATAACGACTGGAGCGCCATGAGTTTCAAGGGATTCATGCACTTGATTATCATTGTATTGATAACGATCACGGGCGTAGAGACGAATGACCCTATCTGGGTACCAGCCGCTGTGTTTCATAAAGCGGCCAAGGAACAAGTTCCGGCGGGCACAACTGTAGACTTTATTGTTATCAATATGTGCCAGAGTCTGTTCTATGGATGCTCTGAGTTCTGATGTTACGCGTTCATCAGTATCGATCATAAAAATATAATCGCCAGAAGCGTATTGCTGAGCTAGCTGACGCTGACGACCAAATCCCGGCCAGTGAGTATTGGAGAATACTTTTGCGCCCATTGCCTGTGCTATCTGGCAGGTATCGTCTGAGCTACCCGAATCGAGCACGATGATTTCATCAGCCCAACGGACTGAGGTCAGACAATCTGCTATCAGATCCGCTGAATTCTTAGCGATCATGACAACAGAAAGACGTTTTTTGTCACTCATTCAGTGGCTCCGAGGTGGGAGATAGGGTTCCAGCAGTTTAAGTAGACGTTGAAGAGCCCCCTGATTTTCATGCAGTACTTCTGCTGCGTGGCGACCATAATACAGACGATAATCTTCGTCAGTCAGTAAACTGTTGATCTCGGTGAATAAAGAGTGGCTGTCCATCACGGTAATCAGACCATTAGCCTGATTCAGCTTGGTGCAGATATCCTTAAAGTTAAAGGTATGAGGGCCCATCAGCACCGGAATAGCATGGGCTGCCGCTTCTAGCGGGTTGTGGCCGCCACGTTCAACCAGACTGCCACCAACAAAAGCCAGATCGGCAATACCATAGAGCAGCATCAGTTCCCCCATCGTATCGCCGATAACGACCTGAATATTGGCGTCAGGGATTTTATCAGAACTGCGAAGAATATAGCTGAGTCCGGCTTTCTTTGTTAATTCTTCAGCTTTAATAAAACGTTCAGGGTGGCGTGGTACCAGGATCAGCAGCAGGCTTGGGCATTGTTTCAGTAACTTGCAATGAGCATCAAGAATAATACTCTCTTCTCCATCATGGGTGCTGGTGGCTATCCAGACAGGGCGGCGAGCAGCCCATTGGCGCCGTAATGTCACTGCCTTGGCTGCCAATTCCGGTGTTACTGAGATATCGAATTTCAAACTACCCGTGATAGTCAGTTGAGAGCGTTTTAGACCCAGCTCAATAAAACGTTCACCATCTTCCGGATTCTGAGCGGCAATTAAGGTAATGCTGCGCAAAATTGTTTTTACGAAACTCCCTACTTTTTGATATCCCTCAGCGGAACGGGCAGACAAACGGGCATTAGCAATGACCAGAGGAATGTTACGTTGGTGAAGTTGGAAAATCAGATTAGGCCAAAGTTCTGTTTCCATAATAATGACTAACTTTGGATTAACTTGATTGAGAAAGCGCTCCATAGAACCGGGGAGATCGTATGGCAAATAGACGTGATTAACATCATTTCCCAGAGCGGAAAGCACTCTTTCTGAGCCGGTTGGCGTCATCGTGGTCACGGTAATCGGTAAAAAAGGATAGTGATGGCGCAAGGCTCTGACTAAAGGGATGGCGGCCAACGTTTCACCAACGGAAACGGAATGGAGCAGGATGCCTCCAGAGGCAACTTTACCGGCACAGAAACCGTAGCGTTCACCCCAGCGCTGACGGTAAGCAGGGGCTTGGCGGCTGCGGAGCAATAAACGCAACCAAATCAGAGGCTGGATAAGGTAGAGAAGTACCTGATATAAACGCAGTAACATTCTATCAAATTCACTTATATAAATTAGCGTCAATAGTATCACATTGCGGCAAAGAAAGTATGAAAATGCGTATGGCTTCTAGGATCTGAACAGAATTAGAAAGGTAAATTAGGATTTTTGCGTAAGATCGTGCTTCTATTATATATGAAGGTAAAGCGGATTTTCTGTAGCTTCTGCACATGTTGCGGCAGTTTTTTCTTTTATCTGTATCTTTATACTGGGAATGCAATGAGTAAATTACAAGCTCAATTTGACCGTATTCTGATAATAAAGTTACGACATCATGGTGATGTATTATTAATTACACCGGTTATTAATACCCTTAAGGATAATTATCCGGCGGTGGAAATTGATGTTTTACTCTACAAAGAAACCGAACCAATATTGGCTGATTTTCCTGCTGTGGCTAATCTATTTTCTATAGATAGACAATGGAAGAAACAGGGAATTAAAACACATCTTGGTCATGAATGGAGATTGCTTAAACGATTAAGGCATCGTCAATACGACCTGGTTATTAATCTTACTGATCAATGGTATAGTGCATTTGTGACACGATTTACTGGCGCAAAAGTGCGTATTGGGTTTGATTTAGCAAAACGACGCAGCCTATTTTGGAAAAAATGTTTCACAAATTTTGTGCCGACAGAGCATAGTCAGTTTTTGCATATTGTTGAGCAGAATTTGTCAGCTCTTTCGCTGTTAAATCTTCCGTTAATCAACACTACAGTGACGATGAGTTACCGCCAGCAGGATAAAGAGGCTGTTTTGATGCTTCTTGATAAGCATGGTGTAGATCAAAAATATATTGTTGTGCAACCGACATCCCGCTGGTTTTTTAAATGTTGGGATGAAAAAAAGATGAGCAAAACGATTAATGCATTACAGTCTGATGGTTGGACAATTGTTGTTACCTCCGGGCCAGATCGTAAGGAGGAAGAGATGGTGGCGAAGATTTTATCAAATTGCCCAAAAGAGAGAGTGATTTCTTTTGCCGGCCAATTAACTTTGCCTCAACTTGCAGCGCTGATTGATGGGGCCAATTTATTCATCGGGATGGATTCTGTTGCTATGCATATGGCCGCTGCGTTAAAAACACCGGGTATCGCTTTATTTGGGCCATCAAAATTAGTATTCTGGCGTCCGTGGGAAGCGAAAGGTGAAGTTATTTGGGCTGGTGATTATGGTGATTTACCTGATCCTGATGATGTTGATACTAAAACGGATATACGTTATCTGAATGTCATTCCCAGTGAGATGGTTATTGCCGCCGCCCGGAGAAATTTATTATGAAATTAGTACGTCTTGCGATTGTCCGGCAGAAATATCGCCCGGATGGTGGTGCAGAACGTTTTGTCTCCCGCGCCTTAGAGGCTTTAGGGAATGAAAATTTGGAGCTTAACGTTATCACGCGTTCCTGGCAGGGAGACGTTAATCCTGATTGGCATGTTCATTTAACAAATCCTCATAAATGGGGGCGCATCAGCCGTGAAAGAGGATTTGCCAAAGCTGCCAAAACAATATGGCAACAAGAGCAATTTGATCTTGTTCAAAGTCATGAACGTATTGCCGGTTGTGATATTTATCGTGCGGGTGACGGCGTTCATCAGCGCTGGTTACAGCAGCGTGCGCGTGTTTTATCTCCTTGGCGGAGCAAATTACTTTTTACGAGTCGTTACCATCGTTATGTGATGGATGCTGAGCAAAAGATGTATTCGGCACCGGAATTAAAAATGGTTATTTGTAACTCGGAAATGGTAAAAAGGGAGGTCATGACGGATTTTGGGCTTTCTGAGGAAAAAATATCGGTTATTTATAATTCGATAGACAATAAACAATTTTTCCCGGCAACGGAATCTCAGAGAACACAATTAAGGAAAGCGCATAACCTTCCCTTGCAAGCTAAATGTTTAGTTTATGTTGGTTCAGGGTTTGAGCGAAAGGGATTAAAAGCTGCAATTCAGGCGGTGAGTGCGACTGATGCTTATTTAATAGTTGTGGGGCAGGATAAAGAAGAGAAGAAATATAAGCAGTTAGCTAATTCACTGGGATGTAATGAGCGCATCAGGTTTATGGGAGTCCAGAAAAGGACATTGCCTTTTTATCAGCTTGCAGATGGCTTGTTGCTACCGACCTTATATGATCCGTTTCCAAATGTGATACTGGAGGCAATGGCTTGCGGGCTTCCGGTAATAACCAGCATGACATGTGGAGGCGCTGAATTTATTACCTCTGGGAATAACGGGTTTGTATGTGATGCTTTGGCTGTTTCAGATATTACGGAAGCTATTCAGAATACGCCTTCGGATCATTTGAATAATAAAATGTCAGAATTAGCGAGAACAGGAATACTCGGTTATACACCGGAACATTTATCACAACAGCTCATTGGATTATACGAAAGGGTGCTCTCATCATGAAGGGACATGTATTATTTATCATTGATGGATTACCTGGAGGGGGGGCGGAAAATGTCACTATCCGGCTTTGTGATGGTCTGCAACAGAGAGGATATGATGTTACGCTGCTCTCTTTGGCAGAGAAATGTGAATATTCAATACCGAGTGGTATTGAACTGATCATTGATGTTGATGGATACAGAGGACCTTTTAGAAGACAGACTGAGATTTGCCGTAGGGCTAAATCTATGGATAAGGTTTTAGAAAAAGTTTTTCTTCGCAAGGGAATCCCTACCTTAATTGTCTCAAACTTGCATAAAACTGATCGCATCGTCGTGCAATCAAAGGTGTTAGCGGGGTTAAATGTATGGTTTTGTATTCATGGCGTATTTTCAAACTCATATCTTGGTAATAAGACGGGATTATCTCGCTGGATCAAGAAACAAAAAATCAAATGGACATATAATAATCGGAATTTAATTTGTGTATCTGATGCTGTAGGGAAAGATTTAAAGAATAATTTGTTACTTACGCCTAATGAAATGGTGACGATTTATAATCCTTTCAACATCCCAGATATTAAAGAAAAATCGCTGCAAAATAACCCTTATTCGGATGAGACTTATTTATTGCATATAGGTAGATTCCACCGGGTTAAGCGGCATGATCGTTTATTAGAAGCGTTTGCGAAAGCAGATATTCCGTGTAAGTTATTGATTGTTGGCCATGGAGATGAAGCTATCACTCAACAAATAAAACAGAAGATTGTGGATTTAAACTTACAGTCTAAAGTTGTTTTAACGGGATTCCTTGAAAATCCATTACCGGTTATCCGTGGAGCTAAAGCGGTTGTTTTGAGTTCTGACAGTGAAGGATTAGGGAATGTGTTAATTGAATCGTTGATTTGTGATACTCCCATTGTTAGCACGATGTGTCCCGGCGGTGTTAATGAAATTATGGTTGGTGAGCTAGAAAAATATAAATCAGAGCTAACAACTGATTCACTGGCAGAAAAAATGAAGTTTATCTACCATGAACCGCCGGTGATTACAGAGGATATGTATAAGAAGTTTGATTTAGATATTATTTTGGCAAAATATCTATCCTTAATGAAGCGGTAAGAATGGTGATATGTGCTTTTTAAGTTTAGTTGTTGAGATAAGTTAATGAATAAAAAAAGTCCCAAAAATTAAGAGAACTGAATAGAAGAAAAATCAAATTTCCGAAAGATCTAACATTTCATAGTGTTTTTTATTGATAAGACTAGATACGAAATATAGGATTTAATGAGATATAGAACTGCTATATATATGATAAGATAATTGCACTATTTTATAGATCTGCGTACTATAAAAGCCATTATTTTATTCTATTGTGGGCATATTCTGATGACTCGACCTGCATTTATTATCACTATTGATACTGAGGGTGATGACCTGTGGCAAAATCACGGTCAGATCTCGACAAAAAATACTCATTATTTACCGAGATTTCAGCATTTATGTGAACGTTTTGGTTTTAAGCCAGTTTGGTTGACGAACTATGAAATGGCAATGGATGATTTATACATTGAATTTGCTAAAGATGTTATTGCCAGAGGACAGGGGGAAATTGGTATGCATTTACATGCCTGGAATAACCCACCACTTGTTCCTCTTACCGACGATGACATGCGTTATAAACCTTATCTGATTGAATTTCCAAAAGAACAAATTAGAGCCAAAATTGATCTGATGACTAAGTTATTGGAAGACAAACTACAGATTAAAATGTTAAGCCATCGGGCAGGTCGTTGGGCATTTAATGAATATTATGCTGAATTGCTGGTGGAATATGGTTATCAAGTCGATTGTTCAGTAACACCACGGGTTAATTGGCGTTTTACCAAAGGCGATCCTAATGGCAACGGTGGAACTGATTATCGTCACTTTCCATCTTATGCCTATTTTATGGATTTGCAGAATATTGCTAAAGAAGGTGACTCTCCTTTGCTGGAAGTTCCGATGAGTATTCAATATAAACACCCTCCATTGATGAATTTCCTTAAACAAAAATATGATAGTTTACGTGGAAAACCGCGTTCTCCATCTGTTAACTGGTTAAGACCAAAAGGGGGCAATTTGGAACAAATGAAAAAAGTTGTCCAACAGACATTAGCAGAAGGCAGTGATTATATTGAATTTATGCTGCATTCATCTGAATTTATGCCTGGTGGTAGTCCGACATTTAAAAATGAACAACAGATTGAATTACTTTATCAGGATCTTGAAGCACTATTTAACTATTTACAGCCACAGATTCGAGGAATGACATTGGCTGAATATTATCAATGGAAGCGATTATCATAGTTAAGAAAATAAAATTAACATGATCAAGGACATTAATAAAGATTCACTTAATTTTGGGCAGATAATACTGCCTAAATTAGGTGAAATAGGCGCTTACCAGAAACGCCTCAGATTTAATAATTAATCAGCCAATATTTTCTTGAAGATGAGCTAATACTTTCGATGGTGTAATACTTTTGATATTCCCATCCGCCGCTTTTAACGATATTTGTTCTTTGCCATAACCGCCAATGAGTCCTGGATCTGTCGGACCAAACAACGTGATATTAGGGCGATCCAGTGCGGCAGTGAGATGGCTCAAGCCAGTATCAACAGAAACAACGGTTTTTGCTCCGGCCAGCTCTTGGGCGACTTGTGCCAAAGTCAGCTTTGGTAATACTTCCACATGAGAGAAGTTTTCCGCTAATCTCAGCGCACGTTGGTATTCATGTTCTGCGCCCCAAGGGAGCTTAATTTTCATACCTGTTGGCTGAATTTCAGCAATAAGTTGTCGCCAATGGCTTTCCGGCCAATGTTTTTCATCGCGCGTGGTGGCATGGAGAAAAACCAGATAATCAGCCTGATTTTCTAGTTTCTGCTTTAAAAAGTGACGGGCAATCCCATAATCACCCTGTGCTGCCAGTTTGGTATAACCCAAGCTGACAGCAAACAGTTCTCGGATGCGCTCTACAGCGTGCTGTTGCTTGCTGACTGTATGACGGCAATCATAAAAAAAACTCGCTAATGGCTCACGGATACTTTTGCGGTCGTAACCATGTTTAGGACCATAAGCGAGTCGGGTTACCAGAAATGCGCTTTTTAATAACCCTTGAGCATCGATGATGGCATCATATTGATGTAATTTTAATTTTTCTTTGAATAAACGACGTTCTGCACGAATTTCTGGGTTAAACCAGTTTTTACGCCAGCGGCGAATAGCAACAGGAATAATTTGATCAACCGCATTGTGCCAGCCGGGGATTTGAGCAAAACCTTCCTCTACTACCCAATCAAAACGGACATCAGGTAAGTTTCTTTCTGCATCAGTCAGTGCAGGGAGCGAGTGGAGGACATCGCCCATAGAAGAAGTTTTGACCAATAAAACCCGCATTAACTCTGGTTCTCCGCTTGTAATAATTTTTCTAGAGAAGTGATAACTTGTTCTGGTTGAATATCGATCAGGCTCTGATGATAGCCATGTGAACTGTCACCTTTTCTGACTTTGTGATAACCAGTAATAAGACGGATAACTTCCGCTTTATCGGATAATGGTGGAGTAAAATCTGGGCTACTTGGGCCGTAAAGTGCAACCAGAGGGCGATTAAGTGCTGCGGCAACATGCATCAAACCGGAGTCGTTGGTCACAATAGCATCACAGGCCGCGATAATATTGACTGCCTGTTCAAGAGAAGTTTGTCCGGCAAGGTTGATACAGTGTTCACGAGCTTCTCCCGTCAGTGAGTTGCAGATATCCTCTCCACCTTCATGATCTTTGGCAGAGCCAAATAGCAGAATTTGATATCCCTTTTGAGTAATAAGCTGCTGAGCTAATGCGGCATAGTGATAATGCGGCCAGCGTTTTGCCGGGCCAAATTCTGCGCCGGGGCAGAAACCGATGATAGGCCGATGATCAGAAATATTGAATGCTGCGGTGGATTCAGCAATATCTTCATCACTGACATCCAGTTGAGGCCAAAGTAATGGTTGAGGCAGATCTGCCGCACTACTGGGTTTTGCATCGTAAGCCAATGCGGCATAGCGTTGAACCATTAATGGGAAGGCTTCTTTATTCAATGTACGAAGATCATTAAGCAATCCATATCTCATTTCACCGCGCCAGCCAGTGCGCAGAGGAATATTGGCGAAGAAAGGCACCAAGGCAGATTTAAAAGAATTTGGTAGCACATAAGCGCGATGATATTTACGTTCACGCAGGGCGACCCCCAAACGGCGGCGTTCGCCCAATGCCAGTGCGCCATGTCCTAATGGCATAGCTAATGCTTGATTGACCTCCGGCATTTTATCCAGCAGTGGGCGGCACCAGGCTGGGGCCATCACATCAATTTCTGCATTAGGATGCAAAGCCTTTAATGTCCGGTAAAGGCTCTGCGACATCATCATGTCACCCACCCACGAAGGGCCGATCACCAATATTTTCATAGTGAGTAGATTACTTATCCTGATTGAGCCAATGCATATATTCCGTTACCCCTTCGGCAACGGTTTTGAATGGCTTATCATAACCCGCCGCGCGAAGTTTGGTCAGATCTGCTTGCGTGAAGCGCTGATAACGACCTTTCAGATGTTCAGGGAAATCAATATGTTCAACAGTGAGTGATTTATCTTTATGGCATTCAACAACTGCATCTGCAACCGCTTGGAAAGATTCAGCACGACCCGTTCCACAGTTATAAATACCGGAAACGCCGTTTTTCCAGAACCAAAGATTAACCGCAGCGGCATCACCAACATAGATAAAATCACGTTGAAAGCCTTCACTGCCGGCGAATAATTTGGGGTTTTGTCCCTGATTGATTTGATTATTCAAATGAAAGGCAACGCTAGCCATACTCCCTTTGTGCCCTTCACGTGGTCCATACACATTGAAATAACGGAAACCACAAATTTGTGAATCAGCTTGAGGCAAGATTTCCCGGACATATTGGTCGAACAGAAACTTAGAGTAACCATAAACATTGAGTGGTTTCTCATATTGACGCTCTTCGATAAAATTATCCGTGCGGCCGCCATAGGTTGCTGCTGAGGAGGCGTACAGGAAAGGAGTGCGGCGTTCAAGGCAATAGTGCAGCAATTCTTTGGAATATTGATAGTTATTATCCATCATATATTTGCCATCCCACTCGGTTGTGGATGAACAAGCGCCTTCATGGAAAATAGCGTCAATATCACCGAAGTCATCACCGGCCAGAATACTGGCAATAAACTCTTTCTTGTCCATGTAATCAGCAATATCCAAGTCAGCCAGATTGATGAACTTAGTACCATCTTTTAGATTATCTACGACCAGAATATCTTTATATCCTTCGTCATTTAGTGCTTTGACAATATTGCTACCAATAAATCCAGCACCGCCAGTGACAATAATCATCCGACTCACCTCTACAATCGGGTTAATGAAGCAAATTGCTTCTATAATAACATCTAACATCCGTGACGACAGCAGCTTAAGCAGGGGAATATACTGAAATATTATGGTAATTCAGATTGCATGACGTGACGGATACAGCAAAGTTAATATTATCTGCCTGATAGTGTCGTCAGTAGCTTGATCAATGAGTAAAATATCTCACAACCCTTCATTTATAAATCAGGAGAAAAATAAATGTCAGCGTCATTTTATCAGCAAATTAATGAACAATTAGAACAAGCCCATTCTGAAGGATTGTTCAAAAATGAACGTATCATCACCTCTGCACAAAATGCTGACATTGCTGTAGCCGATGGCAGCCACGTTATTAACTTCTGCGCAAATAACTACTTAGGTTTGGCTAATCACCCTGAGCTTATTGCCGCGGCTAAAGCAGGAATGGATAGCCACGGTTTTGGTATGGCATCTGTTCGTTTTATTTGTGGAACTCAGGATACTCATAAAGCGCTGGAGAGAAAACTGGCAGAATTTTTGGGTATGGAAGATGCTATTCTTTATTCTTCTTGTTTTGATGCTAATGGTGGTTTATTTGAAACGCTATTTGGGCCGGAAGATGCCATTATCTCTGATGCGTTGAATCATGCTTCTATTATTGATGGTGTCCGTTTATGCAAAGCGAAGCGTTATCGCTATGCTAATAATGATATGCAGGAACTGAGAGCACAATTAGAGAAAGCGAAAGCAGATAATGCACGCCATATTGTGATTGCAACCGATGGTGTGTTCTCGATGGATGGTGTGATTGCTGATTTAAAATCTATCTGTGATCTGGCTGATGAATTTGATGCAATGGTCATGGTGGATGACTCCCATGCTGTTGGTTTTGTTGGTGCTCATGGCCGTGGTACTCACGAATATTGTGACGTCATGGATCGCATTGACATCATTACCGGCACATTAGGTAAAGCGTTGGGTGGTGCTTCCGGTGGCTATACCGCGGCACGTAAAGAAGTTGTTGAGTGGCTGCGCCAGCGCTCACGCCCATATCTGTTCTCTAACTCACTGGCTCCGGCGATTGTCGCGGCATCCATTAAGGTGTTGGATATGCTGAAAGAGGGAGATGCATTGCGTGATCGTCTGTGGAAGAACGCTAACCTGTTCCGTGAAAAAATGACAGCCGCAGGTTTCACTTTGGCGGGGGCTGACCATGCGATTATTCCGGTTATGTTAGGTGATGCGAAATTGGCACAGGAGTTTGCCGCAGAATTACTGAAAGAAGGCATTTATGTTACTGGTTTCTTCTATCCGGTAGTCCCTAAAAATCAGGCCCGTATCCGCACGCAAATGTCAGCAGCGCATACGGAAGAGCAAATTGAACGTGCAGTTGCAGCGTTCACGCGAATTGGTAAGCAATTAAATGTAATTGCATAAGGCATCTCTATGAAAGCATTGTCAAAGTTAAAAGCAGAAGAAGGCATCTGGATGATCGATGTGCCCGAGCCAGAGCTGGGGCACAATGATGTGATGATCAAAATCCGTAAAACAGCGATTTGTGGTACGGATGTGCACATCTATAACTGGGATGATTGGTCACAAAAAACCATTCCTGTACCGATGGTTGTCGGTCATGAATATGTTGGTGAAGTTGTTGCCATTGGTCAGGAAGTAAAAGGTTTTAAAATTGGTGATCGGGTGTCTGGCGAAGGGCATATTACTTGTGGTTACTGCCGTAACTGTCGTGGTGGCCGTACTCACTTATGCCGTAATACCATTGGCGTAGGGGTAAACCGCGCTGGTTGTTTTGCTCAATATCTGGTTATTCCTGCATTTAATGCGTTCAAAATTCCAGATAACATCTCTGATGAACTGGCTGCTATTTTTGACCCATTTGGCAATGCTGCTCATACCGCGCTTTCGTTTGATCTGGTTGGTGAAGATGTGCTGGTTTCTGGTGCTGGCCCAATTGGTATTATGGCGGCGGCAGTATGTAAACATGTTGGCGCGCGTCATGTTGTCATCACCGACGTTAACGAATATCGCCTTGAGTTGGCACGTAAAATGGGTGTCACCCGTGCGGTGAACGTTAGTCAGGAAAATCTGACCGATGTCATGGCGGAATTGGGCATGACGGAAGGTTTTGATGTTGGTTTGGAAATGTCTGGTGCCCCGGCGGCGTTTCGTACCTTATTAAATACCATGAATCACGGCGGCCGTGTTGCATTGTTGGGCATTCCTCCATCAGATATGGCAATTGATTGGAATCAGGTGATTTTTAAGGGGTTGTTTATCAAAGGTATTTATGGCCGTGAGATGTTTGAAACCTGGTATAAAATGGCTACATTAATTCAATCTGGTTTGGATCTGACACCCATTATCACCCACCGGTTCTCTATAGATGATTTCCAGAAAGGCTTTGACATCATGCGTTCAGGGCAGTCTGGTAAAGTTATTCTGAACTGGGATTAATCAGTAAAGTTACTACTAAGATTGACAGGCGTTTTCAGTTTTCTTGAGCGCCTGTCTAATTCTATGACACTATACCCGTCATCTTTCAAGTTGCCTCTTTGTTGGCTGCACTCGCTCACCCCGGTCACATAGTTATCTATGCTCCCGGGGATTCACTCCTTTGCCGCCGCGATGCATCTTGAAATCCATAGGGTATATATCCTGTGTAAATAAGTATTCACTAATCTGACTTTGAGTGGATGGCAGATTATAAGCAAATTTTATTTCTCTTTAACCAACCTGAAGAAATTAAAATTTAAACGTCATTGCGGCAAAGACCATTCCACCACTACCAGCCCATCCCATACAAAGTTGATTTTTTTCCAATATACCTTGATTAATGGCATCGAATATTCCGAACGGGATAGATGCTGTAGCAATATTACCTACCCGTTGGCCAACATGATGTATCTTGTCGTCAATACCCATCTTCTGACCAAGGCGTGCCCACGTTTTTGGTGAACCTGTATGAATAAAAATATGTTCGATATCGTCAGATATTTTGTGATGATTAAATAGATTAATAGTCTCTTTCTCTCCATGATCGTGCAGTAGTGCCGAGTGGGAGTTCACTTGATATTTCCCGCCTGTAGGCCCAATACGTTCAACGTCTGTATCATTGCAGAATAGCCTCCAGTCTGGCAGTGAAATTGTTGATAAGTCGCTTAAGTCTGGGCGATTGATATAATTAAATTTGAAGTTTTCAGGCGATTCATTACTAATAATAGTGACGGTTGCTGCCTCTCCGACTGTGCAACCTATGAATTTATAAGCTACTTCTGACAAGGAGTTTAGGGAAAAAGTCTTTGGAAAAATTGGTCCATTTTGGGACATAATAAACTCCATATTAACAATAGCGGCATGGCGTATTTCACCAGCTTTCATTTTGCTATTGATAATATCCATAGCTGCCACCCAACCGTTACAGGCGTCTACAACATCGTAGTTCCTACAAGTTAGCCCTAGTGCCTTTGAGACAAAAGTACTGTTAGCTGGTTCTATGAAGCCGCGGGCAACACTGGAATAGATCAGTAAATCGATATCTTCCTTAATGATATTGGCTTGTGCTAAGGCATGATTAAATGCGGCCTCAATGAGTTCCATAGGTTTCTCGTTATCTGCCAACCAATACCGGGAATTTATACCTGCTTTATTAAGCATTTTTCCGATTAGCTTCAATGTCTTGGGCAAATCACCATGGAAAATTTCTTTTGAATAATATTCAACTAAATCAATAACCTCTTGATTAGAGACGAATCGGGAAGGAAGTAATCCGGCTATGCCTGTTATTTTCATAAAATGCTCTCTCAAATGAATATAATATTTTTAAAACCTACTTAGAGGTATTATAAACTCTGAACTTAATTTATCATTTATGTATATTGCTCATGAAAATATATAATTTATTTCTTGACGACATTAATGGGGTGAAAGTTAAACATCACCATGGGAAAAATTTAGATTAATTATTTAATGTTGAAATATTAAATACACTTAATGATACATTAATTACAATATGTGTTGATTTATTCTAAGTAAAAATATTGATTGTGAAAAGTGTACACTATTAAATTAACCATTTATCTGGGTAAAAATCAATTCAAACCAAAGTGAGATAGTTAAAATTGAATATTTTTAGGTATGGTGGAAATGTAAAAACATACAACTGATCACATTCTTAATTATTAATGACATGAAGTTGTTTAAATTAGTTACAATTTTTTTGTTACAATGCATCCGGAAGAAATAAATAGTGTATAATTCATTTCGTGTATTTAATCTTACTATCAATGATGAAATATTTATATAACCAAATCATCTCTTAAGAATGGAACTAAAATACCTGAAGTATAAATAAAATTTATTTTTCTGAATAATTATTAAGAAAAAACAGATTTGAATGCTGTCGACACATAAATAAAAATAACGTGTATT
Source organism: Photorhabdus sp. RW14-46 (assembly GCF_963887965.1). NCBI lineage: Bacteria > Pseudomonadati > Pseudomonadota > Gammaproteobacteria > Enterobacterales > Morganellaceae > Photorhabdus > Photorhabdus sp. RW14-46. The sequence continues at coordinate 48,678 of NZ_CAWPHH010000028.1, forward strand.
AACCCACCTTTTAATATGAATTTCTATTCTGTTTTATCCTGAGATTTATCGCCGGCCAGTTTCTGGATATATTGGCTCACCGTGTTCACAATGGGATTATCAACCAGAGTATCGCCGATAACTGTCAAATAATCTTGGCTGGTAACTGTAGCGGGTGCCTCTTTTATTTCACACAGCTTGCCCCATTTATGTGGGTTATCACCAACAGGTTTGCCACTTAACAACCTACTTGGGCTGACTAACTCAATATCAGCGGGAAGCGTTGGCAGCATCTGTTGTAATGCACGAATGGTTGTTGAATGAGGATGACCGATAGCAATAGCGGAACCATTCTTACGGGCAATGGAAATCGCACGGTTTAACTGATGACGAGTTTCCGCTTCTGATTGCACATCATCTAGGAAAACATTACGGCGGATAACGCGAACAGGTGTGCCTTGTGCTGCCTTTGTTGCTTGAGTATTGCCAATCGTCACGCTGTCGAGAAAATAGAGGTTATAACCAGACAGTGAATGCATCACTTTCTGCATTCCCGGCAAGCTCGAAGTCATAGCGCTGCCCATATGGTTATTGATTCCTACAGCATAAGGAACTTTTTGTATTGCACGCTGGATGATGCGGTCAATATCTTCACTGCTCATGGTTGGCTGGAGAGTATCCGGCTCTAGCAGTTGCTTACTTAAAGGTGCCATTGGCAGGTGGATTAAGATCTCCCGCCCTTGTTTATAGGCTTTTTCAGCCATCTCCCTGCCATGCGGTGAATCCGGCAGAATGGCGATAGAGATTGCAACAGGCATCTGCAATATTTTGTTTTCATTATGAGGACGGTAGCCAAAATCATCGATAACAATAGCCAAACGGGCAGCACTGGTTTGTAGGCTCAAAAGTAACAGGGCGGTAGTACCAATGAGTTTTGCGAGTTTGCGTTGTCTCACCTGATTATCTCCCAAGCCACGGTTGTGGGTTTACTGCTCTTCCCTGACGGCGGATTTCAAAATAGAGTGCGGGTTGTTGCTGACCGCCACTGTTACCGACCAATGCAATAGGTTGTCCGGCACGAACTTGCTGGCCGACACTGACCAGAGCACTCTGATTATAGCCATAGAGACTCATATCACCTTTACCGTGCTCGATAACGACAACCAGCCCATAGCCTTGCAACCAGTCAGCCAGTAAAACCCGACCATCAGATATCGCTTTGACTTCCGTACCTTCTGTGGCTGAAATCACCATGCCTTTCCAGCGTAATTCGCCTTGCAGCGCTTCACCAAACTGATGTATCACCTTACCGTGGACCGGCCAGATTGCCTGACCAGCCGGACGGCCAAGGCCACCGGTACGCGCCATCAATGCGCGCTCATCCTCAGTTGGCTTGTAGCTTGAACCTTTTTGCTGTGCTTGCTTCTGTTTTGCGGCAATCTGGGCACGGACGCGGGCTGCTTCTCTGGCTTCTCGTTCAGCACGTGCTTTCGCTTCCCGTTCTGCTTTGGCAATTTTATCTCGCAGACGGGTTTCATTTTGTTTTAGTTCAGCGAGATTTTTCTGATCTTTCTTTAAGGAAGATTCCAGTTCAGACAACGTTTTTTGCCGAGCGTTGCGGGCCACTTCCATCTGCTGTTTCTGCTGCTGTTGTTCAGTCAGCACTTGTTTCTGCTCTTCCTGTTTCTGCTGTTCAAGCTTTTTCTGTTCAGTTAAATCAACCGCTGTTTGTTCAAGTTTAACAATGGTGTCCTGGCGGGCTTGATTAAGGTAGCTATAGTAAGCGAGTATACGTTCTCCTCTCTTACCCTCCTCTCCTCTGAACATGAGTTCGAGCCCTTGATATTGCCCTTGACGAAATGCTGCATCCAATTGGTGTGCCAGCATATCTCGTTGTACTTTTTGTTGTTTTTCCAGTTTTTTAATGTTGGAGACTAGAAAGGTAATCTCTTTATTCAGCTTACTGAGTTGAGTTTGAGTATTGTGTAGAGATTGACCGATTTTGGAAATGGTATTTTCCTGATCTTTCAGTTGATTTAGCAAAGAACTACGTTTTTGCTGTTGTTGTTGCACGCTCTTCTCTTTCTCCGCGATGTTTTGTTGGAGATCTTTCAACTGATTTTTATTGTCGATAATTTGATTCGCAAAGGTATTAAAGCTAAAAATAACCAATAGGAAAACATAGAACAATAAGGCAAAGATATCATTCCGCCGTGAGTTCTGATTGCGCCGATAATTACGGCTATGCATTTCCTTGTCGTCAGCCATTTCTGTAAATATACCTTGCTACTATGTGCGTTAGATTATTTCATGATGAACAAAGAGTTACCAGATGCTACGCTGATTTTTTACACTTTCAGATAATGCTGTCTTAACATCGAAATCGAATATACCCGTTATCTTTCAAGTTGCCTCTTTGTTGGCTGCACTCGCTCACCCCGGTCACATAGTTTTCTATGCTCCCGGGGATTCGCTCCCTTGCCGTCGCGATGCATCTTGAAATCCATGGGGTATAAATATAAACATATTAGCCTACTTACCGTTGAAATTCCTGCATGCATCCAGTGTGACAGAACATATGCTGGTAATGTACTTAAGATGCTTCATTTTCAGGATATTTTTATTTTTTCTCGAAACTCTCCGCAAAATTTGCATTGAGCTTATGCTATTTGGCTGTAATTGACGCAACACAAAGGTATACTCTGGAATCTTAGATATTTGTTATTAACCAACGGGAGTTGTTGCCCCCATGCTGCAAGAAATCATGCAATTTATTAACCAGCATATGACCTTAAGCCTCATTTGGATTGCGCTGCTGGTTGCTGTTATTGTGACGACAACGAGAGGTTTCTTCTCTAAAACCAAAGAGATAACTCGTGCTCAAGCTATTAATCTGATCAATAAAGAAGAAGCCATCGTCGTGGATTTACGTTCCCGTGAAGATTTCCGCAAAGGGCATATTATTGGTGCAGTAAACCTGACTCCCTCTGAAATTAAAGACAACAATTTTGCTGAGTTGGAAAAACATAAAAAGCAGCCTGTAATTGTTGTTTCTGCGAATGGCACTGAATCTCGTACTCCGGCAGAGAATCTTCTTCGTGCTGGTTTTGAACGCGTATGTTCCTTGAAAGAAGGTTTGGTTGGTTGGACAGGCGAAAACTTGCCATTGGCACGTGGTAAAAAGTAATCATTTTGGGCGTGAATGGCGACATTCACATGAAAAATTTAATAAGGACATCTAAAGGTAACAATTATTATGTCAGAACAAAGCAATACAGAAATGGCTTTCCAGATCCAACGTATCTACACCAAAGATATCTCTTTTGAAGCACCGAACGCACCGCAAGTGTTTCAGCAGGAATGGCAGCCGGAAGTAAAACTGGATCTGGATACCGCTTCCAGTGAGTTGGCTCAAGGGGTTTATGAAGTTGTTCTGCGTGTGACTGTGACCGCAGCTTTGGGAGAAGAGACGGCATTCCTGTGTGAAGTACAGCAAGGGGGTATTTTCTCTATTGACGGTATTGAAGGAACTCAGTTAGCTCACTGCTTGGGGGCATATTGTCCGAATATCCTGTTCCCGTATGCTCGTGAGTGCATCACTAGCTTGGTCAGCCGTGGTACCTTCCCACAGCTGAATCTGGCTCCAGTAAACTTTGACGCCCTATTCATGAACTACCTGCAACAGCAGGCAGAACAGTCTCAGGGTGGTGAACAAACTGAACAGGAAGCTTAATGAATAGTACTGTTTCTATGACAGTGATTGGTGCCGGCTCATACGGCACCTCATTAGCCATTACGCTGGCTCGTAATGGTCATAATGTTGTACTTTGGGGGCATAATCCAGAGCATGTTGGGGCATTGCAACGGGTGCGTTGTAATCAAAAATTTCTGCCGGATGTTTCCTTTCCTGATAGTTTATTGCTTGAAACGGACCTAATAAAAGCACTAACAGCGAGCCGCGATATTCTTGTTGTGGTACCTAGTCATGTGTTTGGTGAAGTGTTAAAGCAGATAAAACCACATTTACGGCCTGATTCACGTATCGTATGGGCAACTAAAGGCTTGGAAGCGGATACCGGTCGGTTATTGCAGGATGTGGCCCGTGAGATATTAGGCAATGAAATACCGCTAGCGGTGCTCTCTGGGCCAACATTTGCTAAAGAGTTAGCGGCTGGTTTGCCTACCGCGATTGCTATTTCCGCGACGGAATCTGCTTTTGGCGATGGACTTCAACAATTATTCCACTGTGGCAAAAGTTTCCGGGTTTATAAAAATCCTGATTTTATTGGTGTTCAACTCGGTGGTGCCGTAAAAAACGTGATCGCCATTGGCGCGGGAATATCTGATGGCATGGGATTTGGTGCTAATGCTCGTACCGCATTGATTACTCGTGGATTGGCGGAAATGAGTCGTCTTGGTGCAGCGCTTGGTGCTGATCCTTCTACCTTTATGGGCATGGCGGGATTGGGCGATTTGGTCTTAACTTGTACTGATAACCAATCACGTAACCGTCGTTTTGGCATGATGCTGGGGCAGGGAATCAGTGTTGAAGAAGCGCAGGATCAGATTGGGCAGGTTGTTGAAGGTTATCGCAATACCAAAGAAGTACGTGCATTGGCTAATCGTGCCAATGTAGAAATGCCGATTGCAGAACAAATCTACCAGATACTCTATTGCAATAAAAATGTGATAGAAGCTGCTCAGGCATTATTAGGAAGAGCCAGAAAGGATGAGAGCGATAATGTGCGCTCTTAAATAAAAATCTAATGAGATAGGTTCTAATGTGAGAGTAAAAAATATGTCGCTAGAAGAATTGGACGAAGTTTGGAAGAACATAAAAACAGAAGCGAGAGCACTGGCTGAATGTGAACCGATGTTGGCCAGTTTTTTTCATGCAACATTACTCAAGCATGAAAATCTTGGTAGTGCTTTAAGTTATATGCTGGCGAATAAGCTGGCTACGCCGATTATGCCGGCTATTGCTGTTAGAGAGATCGTAGAAGAGGCTTATGGCTCGGATCAAAAGATGATTGTCTCTGCTGCCCGCGACATCATAGCGGTACGTCTACGTGATCCCGCCGTAGATAAATACTCAACACCTCTGCTGTACCTCAAAGGGTTTCATGCTCTACAAGCCTATCGTATTGCCCATTGGATCTGGGGAGAAGACCGTAAAGCATTGGCTATTTATCTGCAAAACCAAATCTCGATGTCTTTTGGCGTTGATATTCACCCGGCAGCAAAGATTGGTTGTGGCATTATGCTTGACCACGCCACTGGCATTGTGATTGGCGAAACGGCGGTAGTGGAAAATGACGTTTCTATCCTGCAATCCGTCACCCTTGGTGGTACGGGTAAAACCGGGGGTGATCGTCATCCGAAAGTCAGGGAAGGGGTGATGATTGGCGCAGGTTCGAAAATATTGGGTAATATTGAAATTGGTCGTGGGGCTAAAATTGGCGCAGGTTCAGTTGTCCTTCGCTCTGTTCCACCGCACACAACAGCCGCTGGAGTGCCTGCCCGTATTGTCGGTAAACCTGAAAGCGAAAAGCCATCATTGGATATGAACCAGCATTTTAATGGTATCAACCATGGCTTTGAGTATGGGGATGGGATTTAATTTATCGAAATCTGGATAATTAGTGAACGCTATCATATTTTCACATGCTGAATGTGGAAATATGATCTGGCATACTTAACGTGTGAAATCTGCTATACCCTATGGATTTCAAGATGCATCGCGGCGGCAAGGGAGCGAATCCCCGGGAGCATAGATAACTATGTGACTGGGGTGAGTGAGTGCAGCCAACAAGGAGGCAACTTGAAAGATGACGGGTATATAAATTATTTTTTTGCTACACCTATTATAATATAGTGCCAATGCTTAGGAATGACTTTATTTAGAACTTTATTATCTAACACCCCTAAAAATTTTCTTTGAAATTCATTCCTACCAAGCGTAGCAAGGAAGCCTAATGTTGTATAATTAACATCTGAAAATGCTGATAAATACTCTGTCATTTCCTTGGTGGTAACATAACCCCAAGTATTTCCCCAATTAACATAATTTTTCCTGAGGAATTTATGCAATGGTGATGCAACCAGATTTTCTGCAAACCAAAGTTCACCTCCTTCCTTTAATGAATAAAAGATTTGATTAATAGCCTCTTTTTGTGCTGTTTTATTGAAATTATAACCGACAGCACCTAATACTGATTTAAACATAACAATATCAAAATGGTTCTTATATTTAATATCCGATGCGTTTAATTTATCATACTGAATGCTCTTTTCTATATTATAACGCTTATGTTTCTCCAGTGCTTTTGGCGTAGGGCCATCTAAATCAGTACATAAGACATTTGCTCCATTCAATGCTGCCCATAATGATAACCCACCATTTCGACTACCTAGCTCTAGAATATTAGCTGACTTTAATTCTAATCCAGAATGATCTTGCCAATATTTTAAGGAATGACTCCAATTATATATGTCCCATTCTATGACATCATGGAGAAATTCTTTTGAATTTTTTGCTTTCATAGTGTAACCAATATATATCAATGAAAATGAGTTATTTTAATACTAACTTTATTAAATTATTATGATCTAAATAGTTTTATCAAATAGTAGATCATTTGAGGGAATCAACCCCGATATAAGTTATATGAATCAATTTTCAAAGAGAAAAAATTCCCCAATAGGGTTAGGTTATACTAATCATAGCACCTACGTCCTGTAATGAATGATGATTTAGCGCAAAACTTATTCATAAAATCCAGGAAAAAACTATGCCCTTGATGTCTTACTGTTTTCCTAACGACACATCATGGACATTCGGTCACTTACATTGCCAAAACCTGTTGCTTTTGCCCATCTTTGGTCGAATGCGATATGGGAGTACAGAGCTGATAACCATCGTGGCCGTACCATGCTTCCGAAAATGGTTATCTGATTCTCATCGTGGGTCTGGTGCAGAGCGGTTCCTAAACTGCATTGCTGTGACCCACGCAAAGAAGAAAAAATTACCGTGATATGGTCAATAACACATTGAACCATTGCAGGAATGTGTAGCGATATTAGGCATTATTGGCACACTATTCTCTGATGATAGCGCCCTGATAATCTAGTTGCCGCCAGGCTTCAAAAACAACAACAGCTACTGAATTGGAAAGATTCATACTGCGACTGTTTGCTAGCATTGGGATACGAATTTTTTGTTGTGGTGACATATTATCCAATACATAAGGTGGTAACCCTCTGGTTTCCGGCCCAAACATCAAATAATCGCCTGCTTGATAACTTACAGCACTATGTGCCGGAGTTCCTTTTGTTGTGAGAGCAAACAAATGAGCAGAAGATGCTCCTGTTAATCCTTCATTCTCTAAAAAAGCAAAATAATCATGATGTTGCTTAATATTGGCAAACTCATGGTAATCCAGCCCGGCTCGACGTAGCCTTTTGTCATCCCAGGTAAAACCTAGGGGCTGAATCAGATGCAATTGAAATCCGGTATTAGCACAAAGGCGAATAATATTACCGGTATTCGGTGGGATTTCAGGTTCAAATAAGACGATGTTTAGCATAAAGCCCCCCAGAAACAAGGGGCACAGATTAGCAGAAATCAGGAGGGGATGCAGGGGGATCTTCATCGATATTCTTATTTATCTATTAGAAGATCTTTCCTTGTTGGGGGGACTCACTTGTATTGTCAGTAAACTTAAAAATGAAAAAACATCACTGAATATAACCTAACAGACTAAATTTTCTAGAGACTCTCTGGATTACTTTTTTGCCACACCGATGATAATATAGTGCCAATGTTTAGGAACGACCTTATTTAGAACTTTATTATCTAACATTCCTAAAAATTTTCTTTGAGATTCATTCCTGCCAAACGTAGCAAGGAAACCTAAAGTTGTATAATTAACATTTGAAAATGCAGACAGATACTCGACCATTTCATTGACGGTAACATAGCCCCAGGCATTTCCCCAATTAACATAATTTTTTCTGAGAAACTGATGCAATGGCGATGCAACCAAATTTTCTGCAAACCAAAACTCCCCCCCTTTTTTTAATGAATGAAAAATCTGATTAATTGCCTTTTTTTGTGCAGATTTATTTGAATTATAACCGATACCGCCTAATACTGATTTAAACATAACGATATCAAAATGGTTCTTATATTTAATATCTAATGCACTTAATTTACCATATCGAATACTGCTTTCTATATTATAGCGCTTATGTTTCTCCTGAGCCTTTGAAGTAGGGCCATTTAGATCCGTACATAAAACATTACCTCCATTTAATGCTGCCCACAGTGATAATCCACCATTTCGGCTTCCTAGTTCTAGAATATTAGCTGACTTTAATTCTAGATTAGAATGGTCCTGCCAATATTTTAACGCATGACTCCAATTACCTATATCCCACTCTATTACATCATTGAGTAGCTCTCTTGAGTTCTCTGTTTTCATAAAAAAGGACCAATAGACTAATTATTTTAATAATACTTTTATAGTGAATTATTATGGTCTAGTGATAGATTATTTTTTAATGATGGTATTTTAGGAAAAGATTACGGGAGGGCTTGCTTAGCAAGAATTTCAGATAGATAGGCTGTACTCATCGTTGCTTTCGTGTCTATCTTATCTTAAATATTTTTGTATTATTCAGTATATTCACTGCAATATGTTTTATCTGAGATAGTAATTCCGCTGAATTGTTGCGCCGAATTGGGAGCGCCTGACGGTTTTTCCATCAGCGGCACTCCCTGAGCTTTTCATCAGTTCACGGCAAATATTCATCCATTTAATGAAATACTTTTGAAACAGCTTGGTGCTGATACAGCTAACCATATGGACTATGGTGTCATGGGTTGTAATACCCTGTTCAAATTTACCGTATTGCTTTAACAATCCTCGACTGCTCAACACCAAAACCTTCAATTTCTTCCCAGCCTTTGGTGCCACAATAACGTCACAATTGTTAACGGCAGAATATCTGCCAGCTCATAGTTATTTGCTATTCTGGCTAGGATTGTGAGTAATCGAGTAGTTGCTAAATCAATCGTAAAAAGGCTTTTAACGTTCTTTCCCTGAGCGAAAACCATGAGGGTTATTCTTTTGCCAATTCCAACTATCACGCATCATATCGTCAATATTGCGCGTTGCTTGCCAACCAAGGATATTCCGAGCTCTGGATGGATCAGACCAACACTCAGCAATATCCCCAGGACGTCTATCTGTAATTTTATATGGAATATCTTTACCTGACGCCTTTTCAAAAGCATGAAGTAGTTCGAGTACAGAATAACCAGCACCTGTTCCTAAATTAAAAACTTCATAGGATTGTTGTTTATCCAGATAGTCAATCGCAGCAATATGGCCTTCAGCCAAATCCATCACATGGATATAGTCACGAACACCGGTACCGTCTTTGGTTGGATAATCATTGCCATACACTGATAAACACTCCAGACGACCAATAGCAACCTGAGTGATATAAGGTAATAGGTTATTGGGAATACCGTTAGGGTCTTCGCCAATCATACCTGATGAGTGTGCACCAACAGGATTGAAATATCTCAGGCTGGTGATTTTGAAACTTGGCTCGGCAGCGGCAAAATCTTTTAGAATTTGCTCAACCATCAGTTTAGAAGTGCCATAAGGGTTAGTTGTACCACCAACTTTAGCATTTTCAGTAAGTGGTACAAATTCAGGATCACCATAAACCGTTGCGGATGAACTGAAAATCAGTTGATGTACACTGTTGGCACGCATAGCCTGCAACAGAACTAGGGTGCCAGTAGCATTGTTCTGATAATATTCAAGTGGTTTTCTAGTGGATTCGCCGACTGCTTTTAATCCGGCAAAATGAATTACAGATTCTATTTTATTTTCTTGGAAAATTTTATTCAGTAAATCCAAATCAAGGATATCACCTTGATAAAACTTCACGGATTTACCTGTGACTTTCTCGACTCTACGAAGAGATTCAGGTGATGAGTTACATAGGTTATCAATAACAACAACATCCGCTCTTCGTTCCAGAAGCGCTAATACTGTGTGTGAGCCGATATAGCCAGCTCCGCCGGTGATTAATGTAATCATTTGAATACCTTTGTGAATTTTCAGCTATAGTATTTAATTAAGCTGAATGTGAGCTTAAAAGTTTATTTTTCAAATGTTATTATCAAAAAACTTGAAAATAAGCTGTTCCTTGTCAAAAGAGCAAATAAAAAAAGCAGGTTTCAAACCTGCTCAGATTATTGACAAAGTGCTGGTTTTCTATCCGGCACTTTGTTTTAATTAAATTCCGTTCACCAAACGGAGCTTGCTGCTATGTTAAAGAATACCCCCTTCCCTGCCAGAAACGCTCTTGCTTGACGAGCTTGTGCCCAAAAATCATCTGGTCCGCAAAGTTGATTCCGCTATTGATTTCGAATTTATCCGCGCTGAATTGTGAAGGTTATCGATAACAACAACATTTGCTCCTTTTTCCAGAAGTACTAATACTGTGTGTGAATCGATATAACCGGCTCCGCCGGTGATTAATATAGTCATATTATGTCTATTTTAGTAGATTATAAAGTTCAAATACTACTTTAAAATGTCGTAAATATGATCTTTGGGATGAAAATCAATGGGAGCATTAACAAGAGTTTTCCTAATGTTTTTGAAATCATAACTCTCACAAAATATTTTTAAATCATTTAATAACGGATTTAATTTATCCCAAGTCAGAAAAACTTCATTGGCTGTCATGATCCTTGGGTGATTGGTGCCAGAAACGTTATCACCAATTAAGAGCTCTTCATAAAGTTTTTCACCGGGTCTTAATCCGGTAATTTTGATTTCGATATCACCATGAGGGGTGGTTTCATCTTTCACTGATAAACCAGAAAGATTAATCATTTTTCGGGCAAGATCGTATATTTTTACTGATTCCCCCATATCCAGAACAAAAACATCACCATTATTGCCCATCGCTCCTGCCTGAATAACTAACTGGGCGGCCTCTGGGATTGTCATGAAATAACGGGTAATATCTTTATGGGTAAGGGTTATTGGCCCTCCATTTTCTATTTGTTTCTCGAAGAGAGGGACAACAGAGCCGGATGAACCAAGAACGTTGCCAAAGCGAACCATTGAGAATTTTGTATAACTGTTCTCTTTAGCAAAAGCTTGTAGTATCAGTTCGGCAAATCTTTTTGTTGCGCCCATGGTATTCGTCGGGCGGACGGCTTTGTCTGTAGAGATTAATACAAATTTTTCAACTTTTTGATTAATTGCTGCTTTGGCAAGTGAGAGGGTACCAAAAATATTATTATTCACACCTTCTATTGTATTCATTTCTACAAGAGGAACGTGCTTATATGCGGCGGCATGGTATATGGTATTAATGTTGAATTTATTGATTATTTTATTTGTCTTATCTGCGTCTTTGATATCACCGAGAATTGGAATAATTGTTACGTTCAAATCATTTTTTGAATTTATTTTTTGTAACTCTTTTTCTATTGAATAAAGGCAGTACTCGGTTAACTCAAATAATACTATCTTAGAAGGAGACTGAGTGATGATTTGCCTGCATAATTCTGACCCGATTGAGCCACCTGAACCTGTAACGAGAATATTCTTATTTTTAATATTCTTACTTAGTAAATGTTGTAATGGATTAATTTGTTCTCTGCCAAGTAGATCATTAATAGAAACGCGTTTTAGTGTGTTTATTTGGGCTTTTCCTTCAACCAGATCATTGAAGCTTGGGATAGTGAGAATTTCACAATGCTCTTTTTGTAGTTTCTCAAGTATTTTCTTTCTATTGGGTATTGGTGCGCTAGGTATTGCTAATAATATTTTCTTTATATGAAATTTTTCTACTAAGAATGTTATTTTTTCTGGAGGAAAGACATAAACTCCATGAATAGATAAATTGTGTAATTTAGCATTGTCATCAACAAAAGCAATCGGGTTGAATTCTCTATGTTCTCTTAATATGGGTAACAGTTGCCGGCCAGATTCTCCTGCTCCGT
>NZ_CAWPHH010000029.1:0-58547 GCF_963887965.1 Photorhabdus sp. RW14-46
TATTCACCCTGGCTGAATAAAATTGAGCGTCTGTGGCAATCCTTACATGAAACGGTGACACGAAATCATGGCTGTCAGTATATGTGGCAATTGCTTGAGAAAGTGAAAACGTTTTTAAATTCATGTCCCTACAGGAATAGCAGAGAATAAAAAGAGTGAGTGTATTATAATTATGAAAAGTTATTTAACACAATGAGCAATGTGGCTTTATAGGAGGTGAAAACTGTGCTTGTGCTAAAATTATGGAAAGTATACCTCACTGCCAAAAATGTATTTATCAATTTTAAATATTAAATAATTGTTTTTTATGAAGATTAATATCGTATTTTCAAATTTGTGATTAAAAGCAATAACCATGTATCATGTGTGTATGATAATTCATTGTCTTTTTTGTATTGTATTGTATTGAATTGATAGTAAAGATTTGAGTAAATATATTTCACAAATATTTATTTAAAATAACTATAAGATAGCTTTCATTGTTTTTTTACCAGAGATTATTATAAGTAAGTCTTCAGTTGGCGTTTAATAATAAGGTGGCTATTATGATTTTTTCTGATTATTTTAATTTAGATAATAATCAACTTTCTTTAGATTTTGTTGATATACCCCTGGACACAGATCTTTGCTTGTTTATAGATCCTACAGCAATTAGGGGGTTGAAATCAGAATGGGGACAAGATTTAATTGAATGCCTTCAGGACTATTTTTCAAAAATATTAGAAAAAATAAAAGAGGGGGACGATGAAACAGCCTTTTATCTTCTGTCTTCATTAAGAGAATCTAACTCTTTTCATTTGGGTTATTCAAAAGGAAAATCTGGTGGAAAAGCTTTAGGAGATAAATCAGCAGATGATATATTAATTTCTTTGAAATCTAGCAATGCGGCTAAAAGTGGTCTATTAAAAGATCTAGAAGATACAGCATTGACAATAGATGGTGTCGCTAGTGACAGGATTTCTGATTCTGTATGTAATATATTGAAATTATTTTTTATCGAGTATACCCAGCATATATCAAAATTCTATGGGATTAAATTAGAGGAAAGTGAGAAAATTAAAGTTTGGGATGATGAGAAAAATAAATGGATTAGTAAGAAATTCCTATTGCCTCGTGGCGTAGATGGTTCAGTAATTCTCATTCCTAAAATATTAGCTCGGTATGGAATTGCTTATTCACATAAGACTTTCTATAACCGATATATAATGCCATCTCTCAGAAATGAACATTTGAGTCTAAATTCAGCTCTTGTGGAAACCTTAAAATCAGGTAAAAGACGTGTGACCCGAAAAAGGTTATTGGATGAATATGGAGCTTCAAAGCCATTTATAGAGTCTCAGATAGCAAAATTTACATCATCATTGAACGAATATAGAGAGGAAATGACTTTAAATCCACCTCCACCGTTAAAACATAGAGATTTTCAAGAGATAAATAAAATTGAGCCATTTAAATTATCTGAACTGACAAAAGAACTTTTAAGTTATGTTAAAGGTGTTGATGGCAATAAATATTTTAGTTCATTAAAAAAAATACTTCCTTTTATTTTTTACCCTTCATTAATATATCCGATTGTGCTCGGTAGTAACAACGAAATTTTTAGGCTATCTTATTTAAATGAGTCTAGACAAGGTTTTTTCTTCGAGCTGTCTGTTTTTGGAATTGAAAGTGAAAGGGTGATATTTTATTTTTATAATGATATTTCTAATGATAATGTTATTGATACTATGATTAAGGATTTAGATATAAATAAAGTTCAGCTTGGCATTATTTTCTGTAGAGGAGCAGATGGTAAAGTAAATAAAAGGCTGAAGGATTTGTCTGTCTTGGAGAAAAATTACATCCTAATTATAGATGATAACGGTTTTGATAATTTAGTTGATGAATATTTAAAAGGTGGAGATCAATCATTCGAGTCTATCAGAAGTATATTTAGAGATATAACTAGTTGATTTTTAATTCTAAGTCAAATATTTGTTGAGGCGGTGATTCTGCTCGGATTATTACAATGGAATTTTTGATTACCGCCTCTCGAAAATAGCCTTTTTGGATTATCCTGTATCAAACTGTGGGGGAATGGATAGAGCATATGCTTCTGAACTAGAATCCTAAGCGACAAAGGCCTGTAGGGATGCTACTTCATACAATAAATAAAGTAATATCGTTTAGGTGAGAGTAGACTTATTTAGTCAGCAAAGTTGCTAAGAGTTTATGATGCATTTTTATGAGTGAAAAATGTTAATAATTTCCGTATGAAATATAATTATTTAACTAAAAAATGTTAATTTTAAATGGCCATTTTCAAGACTTGCGCATAGTGTAATTATGAGCAAGTCTTTATTCTTTTATCCTATTTTTTGGGAGATTACTGCAATCTCAATAGGTATATCCTAATCTCTAATACTGGCTGATGCTTTTTTATTACCATCAATAATTATTATAGCAGATGCTTTTTTATTGGTTTTAAGAAAGTTATTTCTAACTTGCATAACTTTTTCAAATTTCTTACCGAGTTTTCCAATATCAATTATTACATATATCCCTATGTTCGTATCATCAGCGCTTTTATATATTTCTAATTGTTTTTCGTAACCATGCACCAACGAAGGATTCGGTGAAAGTTTTACTTCAACAACTATTTTTTTCTTAAATCCTTTGGATATTTTGAAGTCTACCGGCCCATTCCCTGAATCACTTTCTGGTGAGAGATCAAGATCATTCGCTTTGCAATATGAATAAGCGACAGTGAAAAGAAGGCGCTGAGCTGCTTTCTCTTTACGAGGTTTACCATCTGCACTCCAAAGTTCTTTCCATATTCCTTTTTCTTCGATTAGATTCTTAAACTCATTTATAATAGTATTAACTAGCTTAATAAAATCTTCTTCAGTGATATTATCTTTTTTAAACTCGCTCAAGTCTAATGGGTGATCTTTTTGTATGGATTTAACTATATCTCGCCAGAAAAATTCTCCATTTTTGTCTAGCTTACTATCGTAGGGTAATTTGTCAATGTACCTAATTAACTCCAAAACTTCTTCAAATGCACTTTTACTTCTTAAAGCACTAGCCTTTGCTATATCTTTTTCAATTCTTGTCATTGATGTCCACAAACCACCAATTTTGCTGTTAAGCTTTTCTCTTAATTCATCATTATGTCTTGCAGCTCCTCCTATCTCACTCCAATCAGTTACAATTGGAAGAGCCCTGACTATATCACTTGGAACCAATATTAGTGGGCCATCGGTAACTGGGTTTATCAGTGCTTCAATTTCAGTTTTACTATTCTTTATCTTGAATTTTTTCGATGGTATTTTTAAATGTTGATTGACTCTGAATGTAAACTCTAAAAGGTCATGTAATATAATGTTAGTCGTCATGTCACTGATTCTATCAGGACCAATTCCTTCTTCAAATAAAGCTAACCCCATGAAGAAATCTTTATCTTCAACACCTAAATCTATGATTTGTTTAGCAACTTTTATTGTGGACTTTATTAACTTAACGCCCCATCCAGAACCATTTATAGAGCTGCTATAACCAAGGCATGTATAGCTCACCTCTGAGAAATTAAACTCTTTTAATGCAGCCTTCCAAGGTGGATCATTTTCCTGTTGTGAGGCATTTAAGAACTTCATTATTTTTTTAAATTTATCCTCGTAACTAATTACAGCTTTCTTATTAATTTCATAATGAATGCTATTATCAAGTAATAATGGGTCAATAAATAAAGAAGTGTCAGCATTTAGTAATACATCTACTACCCCAAGTTCGTCTAGAAGATCAGGATCAATACCGGATAAACTTGATAAGCTTACTAAGGAATTAATCTTTGCCATATCGCCCTCATTGGACACATTTAATTGCAAAGCATAATAATTAAAAATGCAATTAATTATTATATAATAATAGAGTCACCATTTAAACCTATTCTAACTCTGTGTGTTAGTGTAACATTTATCAGTTGTTAATGGATATTACAACGATATATCAATGTAAATAAGATTTCAAAATAGTGCTACATCTTATACCACTCATAATTATATGTATAACAATGGGTTGAAGAAGGCTATGTGTAGCATAATTACGAAACGTTATTTACTTGTGAGTCCAGTCATTAGAATTATTATAGTTATACGTAGATAGAAAGTGGTCAAATTGGTGGTCTGTTTTTATTTTAAATAATTTAAATACAATGAATTACAATTTTTTAGCGAGTCCAGCCTTCGCGTCCACAAACTTCCGTAACTACCTGAAAAAAAATTACTTAGTTTTTGAGTCTATAATTGTCCATTTGTATCCGTTGACATCCATGATATTTGGGGGGCAGTTCTTTTCGATAATGAGTTGACCCCCAAATTATGCCTTTAACAGACATGGAAGCTCGTGTGGCAAAGCCCTGTGAAAAAGAATACAAACTTTACTGATGTACAAGGTTTGTATCTGCTCATTAAACCCAGTGGCTCAAAACGCTGGTATCTGAAATATCGGTTTGCGGGTAAAGAAAACCGGATTGCTTTAGGGGCATATCCTCAAGTAACACTAGGGAAAGCTAGAGAGCAACGCGATAGTATTAAGATAATTATCCGCAATGGCATCAGTCACAGTAAAAAAAGAGAAGTAGAAAAACAAGAAGCGATTGCCGAAACCTTAACGTTTGAAAAAGTGGCTAGAGATTGGCACAGTAGTAATAAGCAGTGGTCGATTGGAACTCGCTTCCAGACAACAACAAAGGATTACTGCTATTATGCGCTACAAAATGGCTTGATCGCTCGTAACCCTGCTCAAGATCTCAAAGGTGCGTTGGCGACACGTAAATCAACTCATCGTCCTGCTCTTCCTCTTGAAAGATTACCCGATTTTCTGACTCGTCTTGAGCACTATAAAGGACGCTACTTAACTATTTTAGCTGTCCGACTGACTCTATATATATTTATTCGTTCCAGTGAACTCCGCTTTGCACGTTGGAGAGAAGTTGATCTGGATAAAGCACTGTGGACAATTCCAGCAGAAAGAGAGCCTATTGATGGTGTTAAACATTCTCATAGAGGTTCGAAGATGCGAACGGTACATCTTGTACCTTTATCTCACCAAGCTCTTGAATTACTGAAACAGATAAAAAAATTATCTGGAGATAATGAGTTAATCTTTCCGGGCGATCATAATCCAAATAAGCCAATGAGTGAGAACACAATAAATGCTGCTTTAAGGACGATAGGTTATGACACTAAAACGGAAGTTTGTGGACATGGTTTTAGAGCGATGGCTTGTAGTGCTTTGGTTGAATCAGGATTATGGTCAAAAGATGCAGTTGAGCGACAGATGAGAGCAACTCTCTCTTCATCCTTCTGAAATACTCAAGTTCGGTGTTATTGTCGGTGTAAATGCAGCGACAACATACAGTTAACACGTTGAATCGCATGATTAAGACAAAGTTGTTAAGTGCGGCTGAGTGAGATAAGCTTGAAAAACTCTTTAGCGTTGGACGTCTTACGTCTAGTCGGGTGATTAGCCAGACTCTAACTTATTGAACGCATTAAGGGTTGCGAAAGTGTCGCAACCTGAACTCGTTCCCTCGTTCCTCCTTCAGGTTGCGACACTTTCGCTTCCTCCAGTAAAGAGCCGAGCCTGGCAGAACCCACTCGCCGGGCTTTTTACAGGTAAAGTTATGTCGGTTATTAGTGGATTAGCTACGTTATTACACCAGAGTGAATCGGATGTAAGGTTGTTTCTGGAAAATGCTCCGAGAAAGTACAAAGTTTACAGAATTCCCAAGCGTACCACTGGGTTCAGGATAATCGCGCAACCAGCCAAGGGGCTGAAAGAGTTTCAGCGTGCATTTATGCAACTTTATCTCTTCCCTGTGCATGAATCATCTATAGCATACAGGAAAGGAAAGAGCATACGTGATAATGCTTCCGCGCACGCGAACAACCAGTACCTTTTAAAAACTGATCTTGAAGATTTTTTTAATTCAATCACCCCAGCGATTTTTTGGCGGTGCATTGAAATGTCTTCAGAACAGGCCCCTCGATTCTCAACCCAAGATAAGCCCTATGTTGAGCGCATTCTTTTCTGGCAACCTGTAAAGCGTAGCAAGAACAGGTTGATGTTGAGTGTAGGCGCACCGTCATCGCCAGCAATATCAAACTTCTGTCTTTATGAATTTGATCGTCAGATGAACGAGGGATGCCAAAATTTGGGTATAACGTACACGCGTTATGCCGATGATTTGACATTTTCATGCAACACACAAGATTTATTGAAAACGGTTCCGGCAATTATTGAAGCGTTGTTAAATAAATTATTTAAAAATGCGTTGAGGATGAACCACGGTAAAACAGTTTTTTCTTCAAAGGCTCATAACCGTCATGTGACGGGTATCACGCTCAACAACGAAGGGAAACTCTCTTTAGGGCGTGAGAGGAAAAGATTTATTAAGCACCTGATTAATCAGTATAAGTATGGATTACTAGATGACGAAGATAAGGCTTACCTGATCGGATTATTGGCATTTGCGAGTCATATTGAGCCTGAGTTCATTACCCGAATGAACGAAAAGTATTCTAATGAATTAATTGAACGTATTAGGAGACAGAGATGACCAAACAACTAGAACGAAAAGCAAAAGGTGGGAGTTTACTGTCAGCATTCGAAATTTATCAGCGCAACGTAAGCAGCGATCTCCCCGAGGATAATAAAAATACAGACGAATGGTTTGAGCTTTGCTGGAAGTATCTTCAAAATGGTTACACCGATGAATCAGATAGATTTCATCCTGATAACGCATTATATCTTCGCAGCTTGTCATTAAGAGATTTTCGTCGATTTTCACATCTGGAAGTGAACTTCGAAGAAGACCTCACGATTATCATAGGAAACAATGGCAAGGGAAAAACCAGCATTCTTTCTGCTATTGCCAAAACGTTAAGTTGGTTTAGTGCAAATATTCTCAAAGAAGATGGCAGTGGCCAGAGGTTGAGTGAACTGACTGATATCAAGAATGATTCTGAGAATAAATATGCCGATGTCAGTAGTAATTTTTACTTTGGAAGGGGCCTTAAAAGTTTATCACTTAGGCTATCCAGATCAGCCTCTGGCACTGCGGAGCGAAGGGATAGCATTATCAAGCCTGCTAAAGAGCTATCTGATGTATGGCGTGTGATTAATGAGAATAAGACGATAAATTTACCTGCATTCGCGTTTTACTCTGTAGAGAGGTCGCACCCCTTTAATAAATCTCAAAAAGACAGTGGGGAAAGAAGGGAAGAGCGGTTTGATGCGTATAATCATGCTCTCACAGGCGCAGGCCGTTTCGACCATTTTATCGAATGGTTTGTCTATCTGCATAAAAGAACGGTTTCAGAGGTTTCATCGTCTATTGAAATGCTGGAACAACAAGTGCGTGATCTACAGAAGTCCGTTGATAATGGGATGGTTTCGGTAAAACCGCTGCTTGAGGATATGAAGGATAAACTTGTCGCGACGATATCAAAGCATAATGCATCCATAGAAAATCAGATGCTGCCAGAATCAGCTCAAAGGAAAATTGTCGAGCAAGCGATTACCACTGTAGTTCCCAGTATCAGTCGGATTTGGGTTGAAACGGCAACCGGCGTTGATGTTATAAAGGTCACTAATGACAGCCAGGATGTGACAATTGAGCAACTTTCAGACGGGCAACGTGTGTTTTTAGGGTTAGTTGCTGACCTTGCGCGGCGCATGGTGATGCTCAACCCTCTTTTGAGAAATCCGCTTGAAGGACGGGGCATTGTATTAATTGATGAAATTGAACTCCATCTTCATCCAAAGTGGCAGCAAGATGTAATAACAAACTTGCGTAACGTGTTCCCGAACATCCAATTTATCATTACCACGCATAGTCCTATCGTGCTCTCGACTACTGAAAAGCGATGCATTCGTGAATTTGCAGAGAATAATGATGATAGTAGTGTGCAATTCTTACAGCCCCCGCTGATGCAAACTAAAGGCAGTGAAAATGCTGAAATTCTTGAACAAGTGATGAAAGTCTTTTCAACGCCGCCAAATATTAAAGAGTCTCATTGGGTGAGTGACTTCGAAAGATCACTGGTTGACAAGGGTGAGGAGCTCAGTGAGCAATCTCATGATCTATACGAAAAAATCAAAGGGCATTTTGGTCCAAGCAGCCCGGAATTAAAGAAAGCTGACAGTCTCATCCGTATTCACAAAATGAAGAACAGAATCAATAAGATAAAATCGGAGAAGGGCAAACAAGGATGAAAGAATTAACTCGTCCGGAAATGCCGGAAATTTTGCAACATTACATTGCGGGCCAAGATGCTTGGATGGATGTAGATCAAGGGGCGATTTGGCCTCGATTGGAGGAAATGCAAGGTGGATTTTGTGCATACTGTGAGTGTCGGTTGATTCGTAAGCATATCGAACATTTCAGACCCCGGGGTAAATTTCCAGCCCAAGCTTTTGATTGGCGTAACCTGTTTGGTTCCTGTGGCGACAACTCAAAATCAGGTGGTTGGAAACGGTGTGGGATATACAAAGATAATGGTGCAGGGTCGTATAATGCGAATGATCTTATCAAACCTGATGAAGATAACCCTGACCACTTTTTGCGATTCCTGACCTCAGGCAGGGTCGTTCCCGTTGACGGACTCACCGGTTCAGAACTGAAAAAGGCTGAAGAAACCATTCGTGTTTTTAATTTGAACGGTGACTCAAGATTGGTCGGTAGCAGAAAGACAGCATTGAAAAATGTCATATTAGAAGTTGAGGCGCTTTATGAAGCATATGATGAACTCAGCGAGGATGATTGGACCAAAATGCTCGATATGGAATTAGAGAATATCGAAGGAGAAGAGTTCAGTACTGCTTTGAAACATGCTTGGCAATACCACAAAAAATATGTATGAAAATGGGTATACCCGTTACAGATTATTGACAAAATGCTGATTTTTTATCCGGCACTTTGTTTTAATTAAGTTCCGTTCATCAAACAGAGCTTGCCGCCATGTTAAGAACATCGCCTCCCCAAACTTTCCCACTAGAAACGCTCTCGCTTGACGAGCTGATTTAAATTGTATTTTTTGTCAATGGCGAGGATTTAAAATCCTCGCAAATAATTACATTAAGATATTTTAGACGGTATGATATTAAATTCTTTCAACTCTTTTTTTAGGAACGGATGACAAATTTTTGCTTTTTTTCTCAGCTCTAAATTTAGTTTCTCATCATAACTTCTATCAGCAGGGATGAATCGCAGGCTATTTTTATAAGCTTCCAATACATCAACTGGGCATACTAATTTTATATCACCGAATGCGTACAAAGTTACTCCATCAATCAGGAAGAAGCCATTTTTCTCTAGGGCCCTTACGTTCCATTGTTTATTATTAAAAACTTCTAATGGGTAATTGTCTTTATTAATGAGATATGAATGTTCGTTATAATCACTAATGCCGGAAATTTTCATGGTTGCATTTACAATGAAAACGGGAATGGAGGTTATTATCCATGACAATGAAAATAAAGAAAAAATAACTGCATATCCTGTTATGTATACATTTTTTACAATTCCTTCGGATTTATCGCGACTTAGATAAACGGAGCCAGGTATAAGAGAAAAAATAACAGTGATTAGAGATGTTGCTACAACGTATAACATCAGCACATTATCGCTTACTTCTCCTTTATTAGGTATTTTATTTATAATAAGAGATAATGGATATAAGTAGAAGAGGGTCATAAGAAAAATGGAAGCAGGTATAATAATGTGAAATAAACATGAAAGTTTAATTCTTGTGCGTTTGTTTTTATATTGCAGTACGTCTGAAATTAGGTTTCTATTAATTAAATAAGAAACTAGCATGCTGGAACTCAAAACAAAGAACACTGAAATTATAATAATAGTTGCTTCCATGTATTCAAATTTATCGGCCAGCCATGCTGAGAAAAGGAAAATACCAACCGCAAGTAAAGATATGATAAATGCAATTGTAACGAAATTTCCTCTTATTTTTTTATAGTTATGAAATTGATTACTTTCTTTCTTAATAATAGAGATGAGTAAAATTGATGGTATAAACATAAAAATCGAAGTAAGTACTATGCTGAATAAAAAAGTTGATGCAATGACGATGAAAAGATCTTTAAATGTTACGGAGCTAATAAATATATCTAATCGGCCTAACCGGTTAAGATAAAACCAAATAACAAACAACGCAATGAACCCCATGAACCCCATGAACTCCATGATGGCTGTAGGTCTAATAACTCGTTTGACTAAATCTATTACTTCATTACCTATGTCGTTGTTGTCCATCTTGCATATCCTTCTAGTTAAATAAATAGTAAGTTTTATGGTGGTCACTCAGCTACCACATGGTTATAGTTGAGAGAAATAGATGTGTAAAATATGATTAGACTCTCAATTTTCCTACGGCACGAGTAACACCGAAGAAAGTTTATTACTTCCATATATTTTCCAAATCTACATCTTTACTATCCGGTTGCTTTGAGCTTTCTAAGACGTCAACTTGCAACACTATTGGCAGGTTAAACGATGTACCAGTTGCGACACAGCAACCTTTAGCCAAGTTAGGGATCATGCTCTTTGACATATTATCAAGTGTGCTAATTGTATTATCAATCAGAAGGAGGTCACGATCGTTGACCAGTCGATGAATAAAGAAATTATGTATCTGTGATACAATTGTTGGTGAAATATCTGCTGGCCGCTGACTGGATAAAGTCAAAAATACTCCGAATTTACGACCTTCCTTAATGATTTCCTCAAACATCTCAAGGCGATAATCTTTCCAGCTTTCACTTTCGCGACTTGATTGCTGAGAAAGGATGTTATGGGCCTCATCAATAATTAGATGAATTGTTGTGTCTGGAGGGTTAGCAACTTTATCTTTATGAGGATGATAGTAATGTTTGGCAACTAGAAGTGGCAGGGTTTTCTTGATTTCCGGATTGCATTTTCTCAGGGAAATTACCGTTACTGGTTTCGTAATTATTTGATTCTCAGTAATAGTAATAACCTTACGTAAAGCGTTTAATGATGATTCGGTGCGTTTCAATAAAGGTTGTATGAACTCATATTGAACATAACCATATATTAAATCACATATTAACTGAATATTGCACCGAATTTTAAATTCTTCAAAAGCATCAATCTCAGGTAATGTTATACTATTAATCACTGAACTGAAAACAGATTGGTAGCCGTTACCTTCAGCATTAAAATAGTAATTCTTAGACTCATTATTAGTCTTAGTAGTATTTATATAAAAGCAATTATGTTTTGTATGCCATGCCACTTTCTTAAGTCGATGATATAAATCATTAAGTCCCATTAGCTCGGTGACTTCTCTAATTAAGTCAAGTGAATCGGGTTTGGGCTGAGCACAAGTAAATATAAGTTCATAAGTTTTCTTAATGTAGTTCAGTAAATTATCAGGATTATTAGAAAAACGTTCCCGACCAGTGATAATACGATTGATGAATGGTTTTTGTGTGTTTTGTGTAGCTTGAAAGAGTATGCTGAGAGTTTCTGTATCCCAGAACTCACTGGCGGAAAGTGGAAATTTATCTTCCTCTGTGCGGGTATTTAACCTATAGACACATTTAAATTCATTACTGACCAACTGATTTGAAGTGTACTCGCCATTAAAATCAATGACAACAAATTGACTTTTTTCTTTAATTTTTTGGATTTTTTGATCAAAAAGCGTTGTATATAACTTTGTTAATGTGTTGGACTTCCCACTGCCTGTATTGCCAAAAATCCCCATGTGAGCATTAAATAGGTTATACCAAGGTAATGATATAGGGAGGTCTTCTTTCATAAGTTTACCAATAATAAATTCTCCATGATTATCTTTTCCATAGATAACCTCAAGCTTTTCCTCTTCTAAAAGATAGGCCTGATCTTTAATTAATGGAAGGTATTTAACACCTTCATTAAAATTACCTTTTTCAAAATAGCCGATTGGTCTTAATTCCACTTTCCTGACATAATATTTTTTCTCATTTTCTTCTATATACCTATGTTCATCTAAAAATTCTCCTTCTACGAGGCAGATGATATCCCTGAATCCTCTTTTTATCTTGATGTATTCTTTAATGGAAATTCCTTTATATTTCTTTCCATCATAAAATAATGTGTCTTTATTTGATTCTTCATAGACCTTAAGCGTAATTTTGATCCCATGAATAGCAATAACTTCACCAACTAAAATAGACATTTATTACCTCTTTTTTATTTATGTGAAGACATGGAAAATATATCCGAGTTAAAAATAGAGAAGTCCATGGTTTTATCTATTTTGACAAACTTTACATTTTTATATTCTTTGAACCAAGGGTAAATAGCCTGATAACTTTGTTCGTCATAGCAACAGATAAACATGGTAAGGGTTCTGTTTCCTAGAGATCTTTTTATTAAATTTCTGATATGTTCATCTGCAAATGAGAAGCCGAACACAACCAAAATAGAGTTTTTCTTCTCTAAAATGTAGCTCATATAGCGAAGCATTTGATAATAATGCTCTTCAAAGACTGTCTCGTGAAATTTCCATTTTGTTGGGTTTACAATGGGAAGGGCGCTATATTTTTCCCAAAATTCAGAAGATAATTTATGGAAATTATCAGCAAATTTGATATCTTCGAAATCTGTACGCTTGGAATTTGGGCATTCAATAACTGATTTAAAATGTTCCAACTCAGGAGTAGCAATGTCAATGAATCGATTTTGATTGTTACCATGATATTTAACTTGAATTGATTCGCCATTTTTTATCCAATATACAGAGCCATGCAAATGGATAATATTCAATTGTGGTATTTTATACTCACTATTGTCAAAGACTCCTTTTTGGACCTCGATTGAATCAAAATGTCTGGCTTCTAAAAATTTCGTCTTAAAACCTTTTGCGCCATCATTCAAATTAAGTGATATTTTCTCCTCCCTGAGTAGCTCTTCATAAGCATCTACAACACAAGAGTCATAGTTAGTCGTAAATATATTAATAATTTTACCATGTTCTTTGCGTACTTGAAGGAGGTCATAAAGTGTGCATATGAGTTTCTTATAATTATCTATTACTTGGGTTTTACTTTCATTGATTAAAGAGTCGCATTTTTTTTCATCTTCCCAGTTAAAGGTCATAACGGGTTTAATACATTGTTTATAGTAATGCATAAACAATAAGGTTTTTAACTCTTTTTTTTCCATCTCATCAAAATATTGTCCCAATGTTTCAATTGTTTCCCATTGATTTTTGTTGATTTTCATTGCAGTAGCTAAAGTTGGAAAAATTCCGGATGATGCACCAGAACCAATCAGAAAACTGATTTCTTGTTCATATATGTCTTCTATCTCAATGCTATCTACTAACTCAGCCATTTAAACGCCTCGTGACTTAATATATTAAGATTTATAGTGTTATCAACGTAATAATTTCGTTCGGGATTTTGCTGTTAAACGTAATCTATCGTGGATGATTTTTTTGAGCAATCTTTGATAAATCAGCAAAATCTGAACAAGGCTCGTCATCAATGTGAACACCCGGACCTAACATAATATCTTGTAATTCAAAAAAATTTGAATGATTCTGAGCTCATCTTCACCTAATAATTCTACATGTTCATGCAAAAATTCACGGTCGTTTAGCAGATCCAAATTGGCAATCCAAGCCATTAGACAGATTTGGACCTCACGTTGATGTAAGGTCTCCAGACCATAGAATAGATCCCAAAATGGATTAATGTTTTGTCCATTGAATGAAAAAAACAAGGTATTGGTCGAAGTAATTCATTGAAGCAAGAAGTATAGCAGTAGAAACGTTTACACTACAATTAACGCGTTACCTTGAGTTAACGCTTCAACGAAAACATCTTGAATAGCGCGCGCATCTTTTTTTATCAGATTTTTAAAAGAGGGAGTGACCGGTTAAGATACGCTTATTGTTAGTAGCTGATTATGCAATTAGCCAGCAAGAAAACAGTTTTCGTTACAAATATGAACGTTATATCAGGTAAGCGCCAGAAGATTCTGATCTTAAAAGAAAAGCCAGAGTAGTGGTTGCAATTAAAATTGCCTAGGTTGCGTATTCATTAATGAAGCATAATATGGATTACTGGGGTTATTATGAGTTTGGTCATGGGACGTAAATCATCTGGCCGTAAGGGAACAGCAAATTAAATGGATGATTTAACAAAATTATTCCCTGATGTTGCGGATGCGAGAGCATCTTCACTTCGATAAAAATGAGCCCCAAAATGAAGCCTAATGTTCGTCAAATCGAGACCGCAAAGCCTAAATAACGTTAACTTTACCTAAGAACAGCAATTATTAGCATCACATAAATTCAAGCTCGGCTTTTTGGGTTGGAAGGTATAAACAATTAATCCCGAAACAACCTTTAACAAAAAGCCGAACATATTAAGCCGCACTGGAAAAGAGAACCAACACGTTACATTAGATTCCCGCTTAACACACCACACACATTGGTTTACCTGAAACGGGTTCGGGGTGAATTTCCGCTTCGATGCTGAATACCCGCTGTAATAATTTCGGTGTCATAACTTCCTCGGGTGAGCCTTGGGCGACAACCTGCCCTTGGGAAAGCAGCACCAGGTGGTCACAGTACCGGCTAGCCTGATTGAGGTCATGAAGTACGGTCACGACCGTTTTTCCTTCGTTGTTCAGTTCACGCAGTAGCTTCATCAATTCCACCTGATGGTTGATGTCAAGATATGTAGTGGGTTCGTCGAGCAGTACCACCGGCGTATCTTGGGCCAGAACCATTGCCAGAAAAGCGCGTTGGCGCTGCCCGCCTGAAAGATCGGTAACGCATTTATCGGCAAGATGGCTAATCTGCGTTTTTTCCATTGCTTGTTGTATAAGATGACGATCATGAGGTGCTAAACGCCCCCAAAATGTAAGCCAAGGGCTACGTCCGTATGCAACCAGTTCATGGACGGCGATCCCCTCTGGTGTGAGAGGATGTTGTGGTAAAAGCGCCAGATGTTTGGCGAGCTTGCGTGAGGAAAAGTGCGTTAAAGGTTCACTATCTATTGTTATCTTTCCGGATAATGGTGTTAATAGTCTCGAAAAGCATTTCAGTAATGTCGATTTACCGCAGCCATTGGGGCCGAGCAGCGCCGTGATTTTCCCTGTCGGGAGGGTGAGCGACAGGTCATTCAGAATGCGTTTCTCCCCATAGCCTGCAGATAACTTTTCCGTAGCCAGTTGCATTTAACGTGTCCTCACTAAAAGCCAGAAGAAATAAGGGGCACCAATGATGGCGGTCAGCACGCCAGCAGGCAGCTCTATCGGTGGCGCTATGGTCCTTGCCAGCAAATCGGCTAGCAGCAGAACTTGTGCACCCATAAGCATGGATGCGGGTATAAGCCAGCGATGCCGTCCTCCCACAAGTCTGCGAACGAGATGGGGTACTACGAGGCTGATAAAGCCAATCGGACCACAAACGGCGACGCCTGTTGCGGCGAGCGCTACTGCCAACATTAATCCCCAGGATTGTACGTGTGGGAGCGAAACGCCCAGTGTGCTGGCGCTGTCATCACCGAGTGCCAGCAAATCTAAATCGCGACAAAAGCGTAGGCTGAGTGGTATCAGTATCATCAATACCGGTAGGGCTATAGCTACAAACTGCCAGTCGCGCCCCCACAGACTGCCTGTCAGCCACAAAAGCGCGTTGTTGATATCTTGTGGGCGTGAGAGCATTAGGTAATCGGTGATGCTTGTCCAGGTAGCTGAAAGTGCCACGCCAACTAATGCAAGGCGCAGTGGAGAAGAGGGGCCGGCGATCGCTCGTAGCAGGATTAGCGCAGCCATTCCACCGCCAAAAGCGAGTAGCGGAAGCCACTGCACTGACAGAGAAGGGAAAAGGATCAGCGCACTTACCGACGCCAGGCTTGCTGCATGATTGACCCCCAGTACATCGGGGGAGGCTAAAGGATTACGAACAATCCCTTGGACCAAGACGCCGGAAAGCGCCAGCGCAGCGCCTACAGCGATGGCGAGTAAAATACGCGGCAAGCGGTACTGCGTTAGCACAAAGTGGTGTTTGTCACCGGGTTGCCAGCCGCTTATTAAAGCGTCCCAGGGAAGTGGTTGCGTGCCCATGCGTAGCGCTAGCACCAGCGTAACTGCCAGCAACACGACTAAAAGTAAGATAACCTGACGATTCATGTTCGCTTCCTTGCTAGCCAGACAAAGCAAGGAGCGCCAATCAGCGCCAGTACCGCACCTGCCGGGAGTTCTCCGGGCCAGGCCAGCGCACGGGCCAGTAAATCCGCAAGTAGCATAAATACCGCTCCCAGCAACATGCACATTGGCAGTGTGCGGCGCAGATCGTAGCCAACCCAGAACCGCGCCAGATGGGGCATTAGCAGACCAATAAACACGATTGGTCCCGCTACACTGACGCAGGCCCCTACCAGAATCAGTACTGCCAGACTGACGAAGATGCGCAGTCGCGTCAGGTTCACGCCAAGCGTATGGGCACTGACATCGCCAGCGTTGAGCAGATTAAGTGATTTCGCCAGCAACAAAACTACAGGTACAGTGACCACCACGAAAGGGAATAGTTGCCAGAATTCAGGCCAGCGGACATGGGAGACTCCCCCCGCCAGCCAGTAAAAAATGCCGTAAGCATGATCTTCGGCAAGCAGTAGCGTAATACGTGTTAGTGCCATACATAAGGCAGATAAGGCAATGCCCGCCAGAATTAGCTGGTTGCGATCGTATTTTTGTTGCCAGCTACCGCTTGCGGCCATCACCATCATCCAGCTAATTCCACCGCCACAGGCCGCCACCAAAGAAATGGAATATCCGGCTAGCGGTGCCGGGCTGAAAGCGCTGACCAACGCCATAGCCAGTGCTGCACCACTGTTAATGCCCAGTAAGGAGGGTGAGGCCAGCGGATTATGAGTGAGCGTCTGGAGGAGTGCACCGGCCAATGCCAGAGCCGCGCCAAGCAGAATAGCAACCAGACTGCGTGGTAGCCGCAGATTGATAACCAGTGCTTCAGGCAATGTCGGTGTATGACCTGGCACCAGTGCCTTGAGTGCGCTGATGGCGGGAATGGGAATAGCGGAATAGCAAAACAGGCTTAGCCAGAATGCACTAAGCAGTGCAACCAACGGCAATCCCCAAAGCCAGACCGGATGATGGCGGCGTCTCATGGTGTTTCATTAACCGGTTGATGGTGGAAGATTTTTACCGCATCGCTGCCAATGCGTTCAGCGGCAAATATCCCGCGCATACGAGCCCAGGTGTTGCTGTCTACCGCTGCTATCTGATGCTTGTGCTGTGCTGTCATCATCTGCCACAGAGTATCCTGCTGCCAGCGTTTCACGATGCTTTCCTGACGATAGTGGGCCACGATAAGCCAGTCAGGATTGAGTGCCAGTAACTGTTCCAGGTTGAGAGAAACCATTGCCGCATGATTAACTGATGCGGGAACTTTTAGCCCTAATGCTGTTAAGACGCTGCCGGTATAGGTATCGCTGGAGTGCAGGTTAAATTGCTGTTCGCGCGAGGTGCCAAAAACCACACTGACGCCTTGTGGCAACTGGCTGGCATAGCCTTTCATGCGTTCACGGTGCTCTGCCAGCCGTTTCTGCATCTCACTCTCTTTCCCCATGACTTTGCCGATGATCGCGGCAGATTGCAGGTTCTCTTCGTAGGTTTCGTTGCGGGATTTTAGCAGCAGGACAGGAGCGATGCCCTTGAGTGCCCGATAAATCCCCGCGTGGCGTTGACTGTCTGCAATGATGAGATCAGGTTTCAGCGCGCTGATGGCTTCAAGGCTTGGTTGGGCGCGAGTGCCGGTTGATTGCCAGGGCTTAATACGCTGGCGAACATCGGTGAGGATGCGCTGCGGATCGTTATCATCGGCAATACCCACCGGGCTGATATTGATGGCGGCCAATGCATCAGCAAATGACAATTCCAGCACGACTACGCGCTGGGGAACGGTATTGAGGGTAAAACTGCCCTGCTCATCCTGTACCGTGACCGCAATGGCATGGGGCAGGCTGGTGAAGAAGAGCAAAGCGATAAACGTAACGCGAATCAGTGCAGACATAACTTAACTCCAGAAGTAGCAAAGCCGGGCAATGGCCCGGCGAACGGATTAATGTAACATCAGAACTTTAGCGAACCCTGCATATAGAACGTACGTGGCTGCCCGGCGTAGATGCCTTTGTTATTATCATCATAGGAACGGGTGTAATACTCGTGGTCAAAGATGTTTTTCACCCCAAAGGCCACACTCAGATTAGCCATTTGTGGACCGAAGTCATACGCCACGCGCGTATCCCACAGCATAAAGCCCGGAATGCGGCCGGTGCTGCCATTGGCGCTTTCCTGCACGGTATTCGCGTTATCCGCAAATTGGCTGGATTGGGATGCGCTATTGAGGTTGAAGGTCCAGTTACCCGGTTTGTAATCTATGCCAAATGCACCTTTATGTTTCGGTGAGAACGGCACTTGATTCCCGTAGGTGTTGCCCTCTTCACGAATTTCCGCGTTGACATATATGTAGCTGGCGTAAACCGAAACGTTATTCAGTTTGGGAGTAAGTTCGGAAAGATCGTAACGTGCCTGAGTTTCCAGCCCAGTGTGTCGGGTTTTTCCACGTGCCGTAACCGTATCATTAGTCTGGTTGGAGTCGTATTGATTGTTGAAATTAATCAGGAACAGCCCCATTTCCGCTGCCAATGCGCCGTCGTCGTAGCGAGTTCCGACTTCCCAGGTTCGCGCCTTTTCAGGTTCTACATTGCCGCTTTTCACCGCTTTGCCAATTTGGCTGTACTGTACGGTACCGAACGAGCCTTCCGTATTGGCGTAAAGATTCCAGCTATCAGTAAGGTGATAAAGCACATTGAGTGCGGGCAACGGCGCATCATAACTGACTTCTTGGCGGGTGCCTTTTACATTGTTGTTTTGGAAGGATTTGATA
Organism: Photorhabdus sp. RW14-46; assembly: GCF_963887965.1. NCBI lineage: Bacteria > Pseudomonadati > Pseudomonadota > Gammaproteobacteria > Enterobacterales > Morganellaceae > Photorhabdus > Photorhabdus sp. RW14-46. Next base: position 18,993 of record NZ_CAWPHH010000029.1, read on the forward strand.
TGTTCGAATCGTATCCCCGGCGTGATGGTCCAGTTGCCGATATCAATGCGGTCATCAATATACCAAGCATGTGCCTCGGTGCCGGAGCGGGTATTACGGTCATAAGGGCTTGACGTGCTGGGTAATTCGCCGCTGCTGGTGGCGGTGTAGTAACGCATTTCGTGACTGGATTCATTCACATAACGGTAGCCGATCCCTACTTCGTGGGCCGAAGGCCCTAAATTGAAGAGCTGGCTATAGCGTGGTTCGATGCTACGCACCCAATATTCTCGTGGGGAAAGAGTAATGCGCTTGCCCTGCTCAAGATAACCGCTGCGCAAGGTATGAGTATATAAGCCCTGAATATTGAATTTGTGCTGCTGGTCGGGTTGATACTGATAGCTGAGACTTGCGAGCTGACGGCGGCCCCAGAAGCGGTCATATGGGCGAGTGGATTGCCAGCGATTGGCATCGTAATCGGCGCGTGAAAGGCCCCCGGGCATATCCGCACGGCCATCGTAATATTGCAGTAGGCTATTGAAGGTGTGCACTTCATTGGGAGCATAGCGGCTTTTGAGCATCACATCGTCAATGTGTGTGGCGCTATGTTCGCGCCAGTCGCTGCCGCGTGTGCCGGAGTAGAGAAGCGCCGTGCCGAAACCGTTATCTGCTGTACCGCCAATCATGAAATTATGGGTTTCTTTTGGATTATTTTGTGAAGATGTGGGGCTAAGTTGTCCTTCCACACTTGCGTCAATACCAAAATCCTGCGGGATAGCGCGGGTCACGAAATTCACCACACCACCGACGCTTTGTGGCCCGTAGCGCACAGCGCCGCCGCCGCGTACCACATCTACTGCGTCCATGTTGCCGAGAGATACTGGCGCTAACGATAGCTGTGGCTGTCCATAAGGCGCGAAGGGTACCGGAACGCCGTCCATCAAAACCGTAGAACGGCTGGCGAGACGAGGGTTCAGGCCACGGATGCCAAAGTTCATCGCCAGATCGTGGCTGCCGGTACCATTGTTTTCTGGTGCGTTGACGCCGGGAATGCGGTTCAGCACTTCACGCATAGTGGTTGCGCCTGTTTTGGCAAAATCTTCCCGGCGGATAACATCACGTGCGCCTGCATGTTCAAACACGTCAGCTTCACGCGCACTACCTAGCCAGTCGCCTACCACGGTCAGCACATCTTTCTGCGCAACAGGGGCGGGTTTGAGTGTGAACGTGTTATCACCCAATGTCTTCACCTGCAAATCAGTGCCGATCAGCAAGGTGTTCAGTCCATCGGTGATGGAGTAATTGCCGTGTAGACCGCGACTCTGTTTGCCGCGGGTTAAGCTGGCATCTACTGAAAGGGTAATACCGGCGTGGGTGGAGTACTGATTAAGAACTTTATCCAATTCGCCCGCATTAATGTCATAGTGTGTGCTAGCTGGCTCTACCGCAGCATACGTTATCCCTGAGGTTAGGCAAGCCACCGGTAACAGGCTCAAACGAATCGCCATTACCAGCGGTGTTGCTTTGTGAAGCGCGCGCAGTGGCTGTGCACGTAAAGGCATCATAACGTCTCCATAATCATTTTGTTGCTGTATTCACTTATGAAGTCGAACGAGGAAACAAAAAGGACAATTGAAAATGATAATTTTTTACGTTAACGATTTTTCTGCGGGCAGAACATTCACCCAATAACGGGTAATATACTGAATCTTAACGGGAAGTGTTTTCTCTATGACGGTTAATATCGTATCGGTATTTTTTATCGGGAAAGTACCGCTTAACCGTAATGAGGAAACGGCCGGGTCGCAGCGTAATATACCGCTTCGATAGCGAGCGAGGGTTGCTATTACTTCACTCAGAGGCTGATCGCTGAAGCATAGTATGCCTTGCGTCCATACGTTGTCTTCGTCGGTTGCTGAGGTCAGTTCACCAAAATCGGTGGCGCTGAATCTTAGGCTTTCACCTTGACGCACAATACATTTGCGGTCAGCGCTGGTCAGTATCACCTCTACGGCATGTTGCTGCACGCTAAGTAGTGTGGTGTTGGCTTCCTGACGAACCGTAAATTTGGTACCTAGCGCGGTTAGTTGCGCATGACGGGTTTGTACACGCAATAGTTTTGCTTCGGTATCATGCCCGGTAGTGATGGCAATTTCGCCGTACCGGAGATGTACCAGACGTTGTTGAGGAGTAAAATGGACATCGACGGCACTGTCGGTATTGAGTGTAAGCAGTGTGCCATCGCTCAGTCGATGATGCTGAATATCCCCCTTAGTTGTATGATAATCGGCCCGCAGGCCCTCACCCACTTCCGAGCACCACAGTTGCCAGCCACCGCCAGCTCCTAGCAGCAACAGTATGCCTTTCATCACTCTGCGTCGTGACAGGTGAGTTTCCTGAAGTGCATGGCTTGCCACATTGCCGGGCACGACCAGCATCTGGTTGCGCAGATTTTCCACTTGCTGCCATGCCCACTGATGATCCTGATGCTGTTCGTACCAGCGCTGCCATTTTTCAGTTTGCAGCGGACTGACCTGATCGCTACTCAGTATTGCATACCAGTGTGATGCTGATTTTAATGCCTGGCGGCGAGAGTGGGTTAACATGGTGTTCATATCAGAGTCCATGTTCCAGGCGAAACAGCAGGCAGTGCTCGGTGGCTTTGGCCATATATTTTTTCACGGAACTGACAGACACATTGAGGCGTGAAGCAATGTCGCTGTAGGTCAGATTTTCAAGCTGGCACAGTAAAAACGCTTGGCGCGTTTTGTTGCTCAGGCCATCGATCATCTGGTCGATTTGCTGGAGTGTTTCAAGTTGACACTGACGGATTTCCGGTGAGGGCATAAACGCCTCGGGCCGTTGCGCCAGCAGTTCCAGATAGGCTTTTTCCAGCGCGTTGCGGCGAAACAGATCAATCATTACCCTTTTGGCGATCGTACAGAGGAAGGATTTTTGGTCGCGAATGGCTTGTAGCGAGTCGCCGGCCATCACACGCAGGAAGGTATCCTGCGCTACGTCATCGGCGTCAAAAGACGATTGCAATTTGCGTGTGAGCCAGTTTTTCAGCCAGCCATGATGCGCGCCGTAAAGCGATTCAAACGTTAGCTCAGCGGAAACAACAATGCGGTCAGACATACCCTATAACATCAAAAGTCAATAATCACGGCATCATCTTAATGTGAGAATAGTTATCATTACAATCACTACGAAGGTTTTTTATTTTATGTTGACGTAACTCAAGTCGGCATAGCCGGGAGACCTATCTTTGTTTCTTTAAGATATTGGCGAAAGCGGTCAATAAAGACTGAGTTATGGCCGGAAAAAACTTGAAATCAGTCATAAAAGAGCGGTAGAGAAAGGTGAAAATCGGCACGACCAACCCAGAAAGTAGATTTATACACTGTGCCAATTAACCTAAAGAACGCTTTTTACTTACTTCGCAGATCCTGATTTACTCAGGCTAGACTATGTGGTTTATCGTTTTTCGTGTTATCTGAAAGCAAAGGGTTACAGAAACTTTCTCTCATTCAAGTAGAAGTAAATATGCTTTATCCTGAACGTGATAAAGAGGCAAGTGTACTATGAGTAAACAGGTAAAAACTTAAATCATCAAAGGTAAAAAGAAGTGATTAAGGATTTTTTAAAGCGGGTAAAAAACTTGACGTTATATTGATATTAAAAGAGAAAACATCGGAGGAAACGGGTTTTAAATTGATTAACCAAAGTGATAAAATAACAGTGTTAACCTAATAATACGATGTTATATCAAAACATTTAACGGGATTAACGGGATTAACGGGATTAACGGGATTAACGGGATTAACGGGATTAACGGGATTAACGGGATTAACGGGATTAACGGGATTAACGGGATTAACGGGATTAAAATTTATTAAAGAAATGGGCGTTGATTTTAATACCATTAACATACCTTTTACCCTTTCTGGTTTTAAACCGGGTTAGGCGATGAAAAAACTATTATATTTACATTAAGAGCCTATCTCAATAGACGTAATTGTTGCAGGCAGTTTGAGCACTGCCCAGGTTCAAAATGGCAAATAAAATAGCCCTATTGAGATAGGCAGTAAACTACTCAATAAAAACTATTTTCTAAATGAATTTTTAATTGAAAAGATGAAAAACCTTGTAACGGGAGTTGCTTTATAGGTTTATCATCTCTATTAACATGGTTAACCATTTCTTTTTACCTGCATATTAATTTTTTGGTGATCACACGATCATTTTTATCGGTGATTAATCAGCTAAGAGTTAAAAAAACAGGTGCTCCATTAATGCGAGGTTTTTAAAAGGTGAAGGGGGACTAAAAACGGCCTATTGACTACCATGTTTAATGCATTTATCGGCAATGTTATTCTTCGGTTATTTTGTATTTTACTAACCTGTTATGGCTATTTAAAAACGAAAATGTCGGGGGTTTTTGTTTAAGTGATTGATTTTTTATAAATAAACTTTCATTCATAATAATGGTTGATTGTATTTAATCTATACCCTATGGATTTCAAGATGCATCGCGACGGCAAGGGAGTGAATCCCCGGGAGCATAGATAACTATGTGACCGGGGTGAACGAGTGCCGCCAACAAAGAGGCAACTTGAAAGATGACGGGTATAAGTCTATTAATAGAGAGTTGAAAACAAACTAGTACGTAAAATGTTATTATCCTAACAGGATGATATGAAAGTATTTTCTCACTGTTATTTTGTGAAGCAAACTGTAAAAAACAATGTAATAAAAAAGGGATAAAACGGTTAATTTGGCCGGATTTAAGCCCTGAAAAAGAGGTGATTATCCGAAAAAATAAAGGGGTATCTTTATATCATCAGATTATTTATTGGCTAATTCATGTAAAAAACAAATGGTGGTGGCCTATAAAAACTGCTTAAAATTATCTATAACATAGTGTTAATAAAGATAAAAAGCCGGGGTAACCTACGTTAGGTAAACGTAAAGTACGATATCTCATAATGATTAAACTTAGTGAAAAAGCAAGTGTTATAAGTGGTAAAAACAACGGTTAAAGTTTTATGCTAATTAAAATCATCGGTTAAAAAAATGACTTTTAATAATGGTTTAAAACCTGCCAATTATAAAACCATTAATGGAAGCAGAGAAATAAAAACTGGTTTGGTTATGTTTATGTTTCCGAGGGAAAAGATAAATGATAATATGAGTCCGTTAATCCGTTAATCCGTTAATCCGTTAATCCGTTAATCCGTTAATCCGTTAATCCGTTAATCCGTTAATCCGTTAATCCGTTAATCCGTTAATCCGTTAATCCGTTAATCTATTAATCTATTAATCTATTAATCTATTAATCTATTTTTTAAAATGAAGCGCTTTAATAACGTTTTCAATCGGAGAGTAAAGCTTTTATAAATCAGTTAAATAATCGATGATAAAAAAACGGCATGATAAAATCCCCAGATAACTGATTTAACAGAATACAAATAGGAGCCCTGTAAATACGTCAGTTTAAACTTGCTTTACCTTGTTTTAACCCGTTGAATAGCATATTTTTGCTATGATTTGATTTAAACCATTTTCTCTTTTTATGTTTTTAACAGGCTAAAATCAGCTTATCTCATTGTTTTTAAAATTATTTTATTGATTGGTCAACGCTTAAATACCTGTTAATTCGTTGGCGCTTTCACCATCGTTGTATGAATGGTATTAATGACAATATTAATCCAATCCAGTGAAATACCATTCTTTTTAAGGTCGTCTCTTGGTTTGTTGGTGGTATCGCTTTTATCTTTCCACCAAAGCCATACCATCGTCATGTGTGCGTAAGTACATCTTTAACTGGTGTCCCATTTTTTGCAGACTGACCTGACAAATGATAGTAAAAGCTATTAGTATTGGGAAAACGATCACTTTAGTTTGAAAACTATTTTCAGGGAAATATAAATGTTACATGTACTTGCATGGCCTGATCTGTTTATTTGCATTTTTGTCGTTTTCTTTGCTTATCTGGTTTTTGGTATGGCCGGGTTTGGTTCTGCTCTTATTGCTAGTCCAGTTCTGGCATTTTATATTCCTGTAGCGAAAATTGTTCCTGTGCTCGCGTTGGTAGATTTAACCGCCGCAGTGATTAATATTACTAGAGAGGGTAAAAAATCAGAGTTTAGTGAGATCAAGTTAATTATTCCATTAATGGTTGTCGGTAGCTTGATTGGTGCTGCCATTCTATTGATGGCCCGACCTGATGTTTTAGTTCTGGTGTTGGGGGTATTTGTTGTTTTCTATTCACTTTATTCACTATTTTTCAGTAAAACCTACCGTCAATTCCCCGCTAAAGCCGCTATTCCATTTGGTCTGAGTGGAGGTATTTTCAGTGCGTTATTTGGTAGTGGGGGTTTTCTTTATGCCATTTATCTAACCGGGCGGATATCAGATAAGCAAATTTTCAGGATCACCCAGACGACTTTAATTGGTTTCAGTACCCTGACGAGAGTGATTATTTTTGTTGTCATGGGTATTTATCTGGATACCTCATTTTTGTTATTGATATTGGTATTTATTCCAGCCATGTTGTTGGGAATCTATTTTGGCCGCCAAGTGACACTGAAAATCTCCAGAGAAACATTCTTGAAGTTTATCAATATTATTGTGCTAGTTTCGGGCTTAATGCTGATATATCGCTATATATTTACTTTCTGAAATATACCCGTCATCTTTCAAGTTGCTTCTTTGTTGGCTGCACTCTCTCACCCCGGTCACATAGTTATCTATGCTCCCGGGGATTCGCTCCCTTGCCGCCGCGATCCATCTTGAAATCCATAGGGTATAGTAACCAATAATAATTAATACATTCAATATAATATCGTTAATTTGTTGTTTTCAGTTCATTTCATATTTATTCTCTCTATTTTTGCTGGATAGATATAAATAAAATGAACAGTCGTGATTATAGAAATAATAATTTTTTTGCCATTTTTACTATTACCTCAAGTGTCGCTGTTATTGGCATTGTCATTGGTTTGACTATCCCAATGATAGCGTTACGCTTGAATAGCCAAGGTATTGATGAGTTGTACATTGGTTTAATTTCTGCGGCTCCGGCATTGGGGGTTCTTTTGAGTGCTCCGGTCGTCCAGAAAATTGTAGCTCTGGTAGGTAAGAAACACGTCATGATGATTGCAACAGGGGTTTCTGCTGGCAGTTTGCTCCCACTTTTGGGCTCGTTGCCGATGGAGTTGCTTTTTCCTCTGCGGCTAGTTACTGGTGCTGCTAGCGGGTTAATGATCTGTCTAGGTGAAACCTGGATTAATGAACTCTCTGAAGAGAATAAACGAGGCAGGGTACTGGCTGTTTATACGACGGTTTTTACTATTAGTCAGTTGCTTGGCCCTTCTATTATTGCTTTTTATGGTATCGCAGATAAAACGCCGATACTGATTTGTACTCTGATTCATATCTTTTCACTGGTGCTCTTTGTCATGGTAGATCAGAAGAAAGGCGATGAGTTACCGCAATACGGTAAGAAATCCAATTTCTCTATTGTTCAATTTGTGAAGATTGCACCGGCGATCTGTGGTGGTGTGCTATTTTTTTCCTTTTTCGACGGGACTATTCTTTCTATGTTTCCCATCTACGGGATGAGTTGTGGGTATACCGAAGCGGTAGCTGCATTGATGATAAGTGTCGTTCTTGCTGGTGATGCAGTGATGCAGCTCCCGTTTGGTTGGTTGGCGGATCATATGAATCGTATGCGCCTATACCAGATTTGTGGTGTAGCAACGCTCGGAGCAAGTGCATTATTACCGTTTGTTATGACATATCAGTATCTTATCTGGCCTTTGTTGATTGTTTTAGGGGCAACTGCCGGGGCTATCTACACCATTGCATTAGTCCAAATTGGTCAGTATTTTTCAGGAAATGATCTGATAGTGGCTAATGCCGCGGCGGCTATGTTGTGGGGTATTGGGAGTTTGTTTGGGCCACTGCTTGCCGGTATAGCGAGTTCAGTGACGCCATCAGGTTTACCTATTCTACTTGTCGTCATTGCAGCGCTATTTCTGATTTCAACAATGGATCGGTTTAATCCACAAAGTAATAAAAGTGATAAAAGTGAAGTGTTCAGTCGATAGTTGTACAGGTGTAAACGCTGGCTGTGAATGGCAGTCAGCAATGAGTAAATTTTATGTTTTTTCAAAGGGCTGGTGAGTCGAATCTTAAGATTGAAACATTGCGATTAATTATTGCGAAAAGTTTAATCTCTGGAAATTATTCTGCTAATGCTTGGCGAAATAATACTGTTAGCTATTGATTTAGACACTATGATCACTGGATAATCTTTCGCCTCAAATTCTCTCACTGTTTTCTATTCTAAAAGCCAAACGATTGCTTTTATGATTTGTTGAACCGATTGGTGCAATGTTCATTAAATTGTTGTGTTATTAAGCAAGGTGATCGTTTTCGTTTGATGAGGAAGTGGAAGAAGTACCATGAACATAATGCAGGGGAACGACATGTTTGGCACTCAGGCACCAGTTAAATGCAAACTGGACAAGTATTTTAAATTGACTGAACGTGGCACAACGGTACGCCGTGAAATTCTGGCAGGGATCACAACTTTCTTGGCGATGGTTTATTCAGTCATCGTTGTACCGGGAATGTTAGGGCAGGCGGGGTTTCCCCATACTGCTGTCTTTATTGCGACTTGTTTGGTTGCCGGTTTTGGTTCTTTGTTAATGGGGCTGTGGGTTAACTTGCCAATGGCAATTGGTTGTGCAATTTCGTTGACTGCATTTACCGCTTTTAGTTTGGTTTTAGGACAGCAAATTACTATTCCGGTTGCACTCGGTGCGGTATTTTTGATGGGATGCTTGTTTACGGTGATTTCTGTTACCGGTATTCGTTCTTGGATTTTACGCAATATACCAATGGGCATTGCGCATGGTGCAGGGATTGGTATTGGGCTGTTTTTGTTACTGATTGCGTCAAATGGTGTTGGTCTGGTCATTAAGAACCCGCTGGAAGGTTTGCCTGTTGCTTTGGGTTCGTTCACCTCTTTTCCGGTTATGATGACTCTGCTTGGGTTGGCTGTTATTTTTGGCTTGGAAAAATTGAAAGTTCCCGGTGGGGTGCTGTTGGTGATCGTGGTGATTTCAGTTATTGGGCTGATTTTTGATCCGGCGGTGAAATATCAAGGGTTCTTTAAGATACCAAGTCTGGGAGATGATGGCCTGTCCTTGATTTTTAGTATGGATATTATGGGGGCTTTGCAGCCAATTGTGTTACCCAGCGTGTTGGCGTTAGTCATGACTGCGGTGTTTGATGCGACCGGTACCATCCGTGCGGTAGCAGGGCAAGGGAACCTGTTGGATAAAGGTGGACAGATTATTAACGGCGGTAAAGCGCTGACTGCCGATTCTGTCAGTAGTATTTTTGCCGGTGCTATCGGTGCTTCTCCGGCTGCGGTATATATCGAATCAGCTGCGGGTACCGCCGCAGGTGGCAAAACAGGTTTAACCGCAACAGTTGTCGGTATTCTGTTCTTGTTAATTTTGTTCTTTTCTCCACTTTCCTATCTTGTACCAGCCTATGCTACTGCGCCAGCGCTGATGTATGTTGGTCTGCTGATGCTGAGTAATGTTAGAAAGCTGGATTTCGATGATTTTGTTGGGGCGATGTCCGGTATGCTGTGTGCGGTCTTTATTGTGCTGACCTGCAATATTGTAACCGGTATTATGTTGGGTTTCAGTTCCCTAGTTGTTGGTCGTATCTGTTCCGGTGAATGGCGCAAATTGAATATCGGTACAGTAGTAATTACGATCGCTTTAGTAGCATTTTATGCTGGTGATTGGGCTATTTGATTGATTAAAAAGTGCGTAAGGTCTGTTCACCCTTGCGCATTTTGTCATTTCTTGCGATTACTTTTAAATTCTCAATTATTTCCCCTCTATTTATCTGGTTAGTTTACAATATTCCTGCAATTCTTTCGGATACGGCTCCGTGTGTATCTACCTTTTTCGATTGATTCAGTTACTTTAGTATTAAGATTTGTTCTCACTGTTTTTGTGTTAACGGGAAGAAAAAGAGTTTCAATCTGTATACCAACGGTTCTTAGGCAAATTGTAAGGGCAACATGGAAATATTCTTTACTATTCTGATCTTGATTTTGGTGGTTTCAGTTTCTGGTGTTCTGACTAAAGTGATTCCGTTCCGCATACCTCTGCCGTTAATGCAGATTGCAATGGGAGCATTGCTAGCTTGGCCACACTTTGGCTTACATGTTACTTTTAATCCTGAGTTATTTCTCGTTCTGCTAATTCCTCCTTTGTTATTCGTTGATGGCTGGAAAATGCCAACCAGAGAGTTTTTCCAGTATGGACGGGAAATTTTTATACTGATGCTGGTATTGGTGCTGGTTACTGTTGTCGGTATTGGTTATCTGATTTACTGGCTGATGCCAGGTATTCCGTTAATTGCTGCTTTTGCCCTTGCTGCTGTGTTATCGCCAACAGATGCGGTGGCTTTATCATCCATTGTTGGAAAAAGGCGTATGCCTAAGCGCATGATGAATGTGATGGAAGGGGAAGCGTTAATGAACGATGCTTCCGGCCTGGTAGCCTTAAAGTTCGCTGTCGCGATAGCAATGGGAACGATGGCATTTTCTGTTACTGGCATGACCATAGAATTCTTCAAAGTTGCTATTGGCGGTTTGTTATCCGGTATTGCAGTAACCTGGTTGTACAGTAAATCCCTGCGCTTAATGAATCGTTGGAGCGGTGGCGATCCGGCAACCCAAATTGTTTTCATGTTGCTGTTGCCGTTTGCTTCTTATCTGATTGCAGAACATATTGGCGTTTCCGGTATCCTTGCCTCGGTTGCCGCAGGTATGACGATCAGTAAATCTGGGGTCATCCGTAATGCTCCGTTGGCAATGCGTTTGCGTGCTGATAGTGTCTGGTCAATGCTGGCGTTCGTGTTTAACGGCCTGGTGTTTATCATGTTGGGCCTGCAATTGCCGGGGATCTGGCAAACTTCCGTTATACAGGCAGAAATTGATCCAACCGTTGAAACCTGGATGCTGTTCGCCGCGGTGGCAGTGATTTATGGCGCCCTTTTATTACTGCGTTTCTGCTGGTTATGGCTGATGAAGAATATCAGCAAAGTTTTTATGAGAAAAAATCCACTGAATTTTGCGACTTATACCACCCGTGAATTGTGGCTGGCATCTTTTGCCGGAGTTCGTGGTGCAATCACTCTTGCTGGTGCACTGTCTGTTCCTCTGTTTTTGGCGGATGGTACGCCATTCCCGGCTCGTTATCAGCTTATCTTTATTGCCGCAGGGGTCATCCTGTTCTCGTTGTTAATTGGTGTCCTCTCTTTGCCATTCCTGTTACGGGGAATGCAAACTTGCGATAAGGAGGCAGATATCAGTGAGGTACGAATGGCGCGGGCCGCTATGGCGGAAGTAGCGATTGTCAGTATGAATAAGATGGAAGAGCGTCTTTCTGCTAGCCCCGAAGAGCAGTTGGATGCTGAGGTGATTACTGAGGTTGCTTCCAGGGTCATTGGCTATTTGCGTCGCCGTACTGTGGGGCAGGATGAGATAGAACATAATCTGCTAGTGGAAGATTTGGAACGTCGTTTTCGTCTGACGGCATTAAGGGCAGAGCGTGGTGAGTTGTATCATCTGCGTGCAACTAGAAAAATTAGTAATGAGACACTTCAAACCTTGCTGCATGATTTGGATTTACTGGAAGCGCTACTGGTACAGAAAGAGCATTGATATCCTGTAATTTGTTGGTTATCACGATCATCTTGTGAGTCGCCTTGTTCAGCCTGATCGGTGGATGTTTCACCTGTCAGGTTGATAGCTGATTCTATAGTGTTTACTCGTATCTGGCTGGTGGTATTGGCTTTCCCGCCGTAGATACCGGAACCTCTTGGCAATGATGAATAATATGTTGGTTCCGGTGGAATGGCTGATAAATTTACCATTGAAAGGCGTTTGGTTACTGTGTTGTTATGAGGTCATCGACGCTTATTTTTGAAATTCCTTTTACGAATGGCAGATTATCCATCGCGTGTTGACGTGCGGAATGGATAAATGCGTCAGTCTCAGGCTGGTGCTGTTCGCCTTGACGGACGGCAGCGTACAGCCTGCTCCATAAACCTTCTCCCAGTGTCTTAGTGACCACTAACTCTTGCCTTTCAAATGTCTCAACAACCCAATGTGGCAGGGCCGCGATTCCCATGCGGGCAGCGACCATTTGGATCAGTAACAGGGTGTTATCCACATTTTTCAATGTAGGGACAACCCCCGCCGGCTGCAAGAAACGTCGCCAGATATCGAATCTCTGACGTTGAACGGGATAGATCATCAATGTCTCATCAATTAAATCTTTTGGCTGTATGTGCAGTTTATTGGCCAGAGGATGATCCGGAGCAACAACCAGTTTGACCTCATAATCAAATAGCGGTGTGTAGTGTAAATGACTCTCAGGGAGAATATCTGATGTCAAAACGACATCCAATTCTCGTTGCAGTAATGCAGGTTGTGGATCAAAAGTGACGCCGGATTTGAAATCCACATTGACTTGTGGCCAGGTTTCTCGGAAATGCTTGAGTGCAGGTGTCAGCCATTGAATACAACTATGACATTCAATAGCGATACGCAGATTTGTTTGGCCCGGCTCTTTACATTCGCGCAGTGCATTTTGAACCAGAGGGAGCACTTGTTCTGCTAGTCGTAATAAAACTTCACCCTGTGGCGTGAAACGAAGCGGTTGACTTTTACGAATGAACAACCGGAAGCCAAGGCGATGTTCAAGATCGCTGAACTGATGAGACAACGCGGATTGTGTTTGATGCAGATGATTGGCTGCTGCCGCTAATGAACCACAATGACTCAATGATTGTAATGTTTTTAGATGTTTTATTTCGATCATGAGAAACCTTCAGGATGATAATGAATAAATTGCGCTTGTGGTTTATACCTTACCTGTTGATTATGGATGTGTAAACATCTAGACGGCTAAAAATGACGGGATAATGAAATGACGACTATTAATCACACACTTGGCTTTCCACGTATCGGTTTGAAAAGAGAACTCAAAAAGGCTCAGGAAAATTATTGGGCAGGGAAAATTTCTCAGCAAGAATTATTGGAAACTGGCCGTGAGTTACGTGCCCGTCACTGGGAACAACAAAAGCAGGCTGGTGTTGATTTAGTGCCGGTTGGTGATTTCGCTTGGTATGATCATGTTCTAACCACCAGTTTACTACTCGGTAATGTGCCACCGCGTCACCAGAATCCAGATGGCACGATTGATCTAGATACACTGTTCCGTATTGCTCGCGGTCGTGCGCCAACGGGTGAACCTGCTGCTGCTGCCGAAATGACTAAATGGTTTAATACTAACTACCATTATATCGTGCCGGAATTTCAGCAAGGGCAGGAATTTAAGCTGAGTTGGACTCAGTTACTAGAAGAAGTGGATGAAGCCTTATCTCTGGGCCATCAAGTGAAACCCGTTTTACTGGGGCCGATAACTTATCTGTGGTTGGGTAAAGTGAAAGGTCAGGTATTTGATCGCCTCTCTTTATTGCAAGATATTCTTCCTGTTTATCAGCAAGTATTAGCTGAGTTAGCTAAACGTGGTATCGAATGGGTTCAGATTGATGAACCTGCGCTGGTACTGGAACTGCCAGCAGAGTGGTTGGCAGCTTATCCGATTGCTTATCAGGCACTTCAAGGACAGGTTAAATTATTGCTGACTACCTATTTCGATAGCATTGGTCACAATCTAGAAACGATTAAATCCTTGCCGGTACAAGGGCTACATGTGGATCTGGTTGCTGGTCAGGATGATATCGCGCAACTGCATGAATCATTGCCGAAAGAGTGGGTGCTTTCCCTTGGTGTGATTAATGGTCGTAATGTATGGCGTGCTGATTTAACCGCTAAGCATCAGCTAATTAAGCCATTGGTAGGTAGCCGCACACTGTGGATCGGTTCTTCCTGTTCTCTTCTGCATAGCCCTATTGATCTGAGTGATGAGACTGCGCTTGATGCAGAGGTGAAAAGCTGGTTTGCGTTCGCATTGCAGAAATGTGAGGAGTTAGCTTTGCTGACTGCGGCATTGAATCAGCCAGATGGCAGTAAACAAGCAGAATTGGATGCTTACAGTGCGCCAATCCGTGCTCGTCGTGAATCTAAACGGGTGAATAATCAGGCTGTTACTGAGCGCCTTGCGGCAATTAATCCACAGGACAGTGAGCGTAATCAGCCATACCTACAGCGGGCGGAAATACAGCGTCAGCGCTATAACTTGCCATTGTGGCCGACAACAACCATTGGATCATTCCCGCAAACGACGGAAATTCGTGGCTTGCGTTTGGATTTCAAAAAAGGTCGGGTAGATGGCGCCAGTTATCGTACCAATATCTGTGAACATATTAAGCAGGCAATTAACGAACAAGAACGTTTAGGATTAGATGTATTGGTTCATGGCGAAGCTGAACGTAACGACATGGTGGAGTACTTCGGTGAACACCTCGACGGTTTTGTCTTTACGCAGAATGGTTGGGTTCAGAGCTATGGTTCCCGTTGCGTTAAGCCACCAGTGATTATTGGTGACGTCAGCCGTCCTGAAGCTATCACGGTAGAATGGGCTAAATATGCTCAATCGTTGACGGAGAAACCTGTCAAAGGGATGTTAACTGGGCCGGTGACAATTCTCTGTTGGTCATTCCCAAGGGAAGATGTCAGCCGTGAGACGATTGCTAAACAGATTGCATTGGCATTGCGTGATGAAGTGGACGATTTGCAAGAAGCGGGTATTGGTATCATCCAGATTGATGAGCCAGCATTGCGGGAAGGTTTACCACTGCGCCGGGAAGAGTGGCAATCCTATCTTGATTGGGCGGTAGAAGCATTTAAATTGAATGCTGCAATTGCCAAAGATGACACACAGATTCACACTCATATGTGTTATTGCGAGTTCAATGACATCATGCCTTCCATTGCAGCATTAGATGCGGACGTGATTACCATTGAAACTTCCCGTTCAGATATGGAGCTGCTGGATTCATTTGAAAACTTCTCTTATCCGAATGAGATTGGGCCGGGTGTTTATGACATTCATTCACCTAACGTACCGAGTGTTGAATGGATTGAAGCACTGTTACGTAAAGCGGCTGATCGTATTCCGGTCGAACGTTTGTGGGTTAACCCGGATTGTGGTCTGAAAACCCGTGGTTGGACTGAAACTCGCCAGTCACTGGCAAACATGGTACAAGCGGCGAAACGCCTCCGTGAATCAGTGAAATAACTCATCCAATAATTTGCCTGTCATCTTTAACTGGTGATGGGCATTTTTCATAAAATAATCTTTCTTTTTGCAATAGCATGTAACGGTGCGGTTTGGCTGGGATCTTTTCTATTACCAAACTTTTAGTAACTTATATATGCCATATTGGTATTTGAAAAAATACATTTTATTAACAAAATAACCCGGGTAGTAACAAGATGGAAGCATTGTAATAGAAACTTAATAATTAAAGAGAGGATTATATGGATGTTAATAAGTTGCAAGGTAAGAAAAGTAGCTCTCGAAGAAATTTTTTAAAAAGTAGTGCTGTTATTACGGCGACAGCTGCACTTGCTCCGATGAATTTAGCTCGTGCGGAAGAAAAGTTATCCCCACAACATGGAATAGGCGTATGTACGCTTGCGCCAGAGCAGATATCAGGGCCATATTTCCGAAATGACAAAATTGTAAGAAGGGATATTACTGATTCAGAATTAGGAATACCTTTTTTATTGAAGATTACTGTCATAGATGAAAAAACATGTAAACCCGTTGATAATTTATTTGTTGATATTTGGCATTGTAATAGTCGGGGGAAATATTCTGGTTGGAGTTATATTAGCCCCGATGTAGTCCCTAACGTTGCTGGAGTAGCTTCTATCAATAGAACTGATGATAAAAATTTTCTAAGAGGAGCTCAACCATCGGATAAAAATGGGATAGTTAATTTTACGACTATTTATCCTGGGTTTTATGCGGGTAGAGCGACTCATATTCATATTGCAATCAGAAAATTAAGCACAAATGTGGATGACAAAGAGCACTTTGCTTTTGTTGGTCAAATGTATTTTCCAGAAGGAATCAATACAGAGGTTTATAAATATGATCTGTATTCAAAGCGGAGGGTAATCAGAACTAAAAATAATGAGGATGAATATTTTAAAAATATGAATGGTCATCTTTCAGAAATAAAAGTAACAAAAATAGATGAATATGATATTAACCGTGGGATACTAGGTGAAATAGTTCTATCAATAGACTTGGAAAATATATCTAATTTCATAACTAAAGATGACTTATATTCCCATACGGTATAAGCAGTTTTGTTGAATAAACTAAATTTCAATGTAATAACAGTTGAAATTATAAAATAACCTATGTAAATAATGTGCTGATTAATAATTTAATAAAGTATCAGACATTTGATATTTATATACGGATATTATGCAGGCATAGAGAGAATTATCTTTACTGTTTGATTGATACTATCAGTAGAGCATACTGTCTGTGCCTGTCATTTTCTCAGAGGAAAGCTTTCAGTCCCGCAAGCAGAATGTCAAATTAATGAGCTGTGTCTCCATTATTGGCGATATCTTCACTGTTTTTTAATGCTTTATCGATAGCAATTTCCAGCGCTGTTATAACTGTTTCTAGGGCCATACTTGGCGTTCCTGAATACCGAGCTGCTTGCTCAGGCAGATAAGGGATATGGAGAACTCCACCGCGTATTTCAGGATAGATGCATGCCAAATGATGCAACAGGCCATACATGACGTGGTTACAGACGAAAGTGCCTGCGGTTTGTGAAATGGAGGCTGGCACTCCTGCATCACGCAAACCCTTGACTATAGCATTGATCGGTAACGTGGCGAAGTAGGCGGCAGGGCCTGTTGCGACGACGGGGGTATTGATAGGCTGATTACCTTGATTATCAGGGATGCTAGCATCATTGATATTAATTGCCACGCGTTCCACAGTAATATTTGGTCTGCCGCCTGCCTGTCCCACGGCAATGACCAGATCAGGTTGTACATCATCAATAGCAGCATACAGACAAGCCAGAGAGACGTCGAACACACATGGAAGCTGACGCGCTTCAACGCGGGCCCCGCATAATTCTCGCCCCTGTAATTGCTTAGCAGCTTCCCAGGATGGATTAATCGTTTCTTTACCGAAAGGTTCGAAACCTGTAATTAAAACTGTTTTTTGTGTCGTCATAGTAGTCATAGTAATAGTGCCCTTATATGGTGGAAAGAGTCTAATATCTAAACAATATGCATCCTATAAAAAGACAACTGTGATATTTATATTTGGTAATTGTTTTATTTTTGTTGAAAATATAATTGTAATATGTTGGTAAATAAGCAAGAAAAATTATTTATTAGCTATAGAAGTAAAATACAGTTAATTTTTTAATATGTTCATCATAAGAAAAAGTTATTTTAAAAATAGTCCAGTTTATTGCGTTGTTGATTTATAAATGTTATGAGAGTATTTTAATAACGACGGTGATTTATATTTGATTAAGTTGATAGTTTATTGGAAATATTTTGTTTTATGACCGGGTTATGAAATGATAATTTTTTCTTTGTGATGGGATGGATATTAACCTCTATTAACTCTCAAGGAGAAAATATTTCGATGAGATAATCTGTGATATATTTTTCTCGATACGTTATGAAACATAAATATAGCTAAACAATGGATTGTTTTTCCATAATATGAACTCATTCAAGTTAGTTTATGGACGGAAGAAAACGCCCTGTTTTTTTACCTGTTTCATGGTTATTTTGTGATTTATGTCTCAAAATAATGTATGTTTTTCTTTTTTATATTACTTTGAAGTGACATTTATCACTAAAAGATGTCTATACCCTATGGATTTCAAGATGCTTCGCGACGGCAAGGGAGCGAATCCCCGGGAGCATAGATAACGATGTGACCGGGGTGAGAGAGTGCAGCCAACAAAGAGGCAACTTGAAGGATAACGGGTATAAATGCCTAATACAGTAGATCTCAACTAATTTCATTATAAATTCTTCTTGCTGAGGAGTCTGATATGTCTGATGTATTTCACTTAGGTCTGACCAAAAACGATCTGCAAGGCGCAACTTTAGCTATTGTTCCGGGTGATCCGAAACGTGTGGAAAAAATCGCAAGATTGATGGATAACCCAGTTCATCTCGCTTCTTTACGTGAATTTACGTCATGGCGGGCAGAAATTGATGGTACAGCAGTCATTGTATGCTCTACGGGTATTGGTGGCCCGTCAACCTCTATCGCGGTTGAAGAATTAGCGCAATTGGGGGTACGTACTTTTTTACGTATCGGCACAACAGGCGCAATTCAGGAAAATATCAATGTTGGTGATGTGTTGGTGACTACCGCGGCTGTTCGTTTGGATGGTGCCAGCCTGCATTTTGCTCCGATGGAATTCCCGGCGGTTGCCGATTTTGAGTGTACGACGGCTCTGTACGAAGCAGCAAAAGATTTAGGTGCAACAGTACATGTGGGGGTAACGGCCTCTTCCGATACTTTTTATCCCGG
Source organism: Photorhabdus sp. RW14-46 (assembly GCF_963887965.1). Lineage (NCBI taxonomy): Bacteria > Pseudomonadati > Pseudomonadota > Gammaproteobacteria > Enterobacterales > Morganellaceae > Photorhabdus > Photorhabdus sp. RW14-46. The sequence goes on from NZ_CAWPHH010000029.1 coordinate 37,589, forward strand.
TCAGGAGCGTTACGATACCTATTCTGGCCGTGTTGTGAGCCGTTTCAAGGGCTCAATGGCTGAATGGCAGGCAATGGGGGTCATGAATTATGAAATGGAATCGGCAACTTTATTAACGATGTGTGCAAGCCAAGGTCTACGTGCGGGTATGGTTGCCGGTGTTATTGTTAACCGTACTCAGCAGGAGATTCCTAATGTTAAATTACTTGAGAAAACAGAAAGTAATGCATTGGGGATTGTCGTAGAAGCTGCTCGCCGTTTGCTGTAAATCATACTTTTTGGGCCGGAGTATTCCGGCTCACTCTTATTTTAAATAGAAATCTGTTAATGTCTTAACACCTCACAATTGATTAAGAGTCATCATGATCACAACATCTTTATTGCATCCATCAGTGCTTCCTCTCAATGGAGGGATTAATTTTCGTGATTTAGGCGGTAAAAAAGTCGCGAGTGGTGGAAAAATCAAATCAGGTTTACTTTTCCGTTCTGGTTCTCTGGATCGCTTAACAGAAAAAGACCAATCTTTCCTGGCAAATAAAAATCTCTTTCAAATTATAGATTATCGTGATACCAGTGAAATAGAGGATAAACCCGATTTGGTATGGAATGGTGCTAATTATCATCATGCTCCGGCCAATCCCTTATCTGATGAAGTGAATGCAAATCTGGAAAAATTGGCGTCAGAGATGTTGGAGCAATTTAATCCTCAGGCATTTATGTTTCGTCTTTATGAATTATTGCCGCTAAAAAATTCAGCCTATAAGACATTAGTTAACTTACTGCAACAACCGGAAAAAGGTGGGATAGTCCAGCATTGTGCGGTAGGTAAAGACAGAACCGGTGTAGGTTCTGCGCTGGTATTATTTGCATTGGGGGCTGATTTGGATACGGTAATGGAAGATTATTTAGTGACTAATTGCACTCTGGCTCCTTATCGTGAATATTTGTTAAATGAGCATGCGAAAACTATGAGTGACGATGTGGTTGATAAATTCGCTTATGTTTATTCCGTGAGAGAAGAGTTTTTAATGACGGCATTAAACAGTATTAACCAGCATTATGGCAGTGTAGATATATGGCTGGAGAAAGATCTTGGTCTTGATTTTACTGCTCGTAAGAAATTACAAGATTATTTCCTTGAATAAAAAGTTGGTTTAATTCTGGTTAATACAGCGGTGGTTAAATTGAATGTGTATACCCGTTATCTTTCAGTTGCCTCTTTGTTGGCTGCACTCGCTCACCCCCGGTGACATAGTTAACTATGCTCCCGAGGATTCGCGCCCTTGCCGTCGCGATGCATCTTGAAATCCATAGGGGATATTGATCAATATAGGAATATGAATTTGAGTCTTCATGAAATAGTTGATCTGGTAATCGCTTTTGTTAAAGCTCATGATACCTGGATCATGCCGATTGTTTTCTTGCTTGCTTTTGGTGAATCTCTGGCTTTTTTCTCCTTGTTATTACCGGCAACAATCATATTGCTTGGATTGGGGGCATTAATAGGTGAAAGTGGTCTTAATTTCTGGCCGATTTGGTTGGCGGCCGCAGCAGGGGCTTTTTTGGGCGATTGGGTATCTTATATTGTAGGTGCTTATTTTAAAGGTGATGTTGGTAAAATTTGGCCGATTTCCCGTAAACCACAACTACTGACACGAGTGCACCATTTCTTTGAGCGTTGGGGTATTTGGAGTATTTTCTTTGGTCGATTCTTTGGGCCATTCCGTGCAATTGTGCCATTAGTCGCGGGTATTTGTACTATGCCATTGCGTTATTTTCAGATAGCGAATATCTGTTCCGCACTTATCTGGTCTTTTGGCGTATTAGCTCCAGGCGCGTTTGGTTTGCAATGGTTAGTGAAATGGGTGAGCTAATTGGGAGCGGCTTCGCAGACTGAGCCATCTGTATAAATCATTCTGGACATCTATACAGTAGCAATTTAGTTTATCTGGTCAAAGCATGAGATAGAGGAAATACCGGTGGGTATCCAGTTGTTATATGCGTTGATAGGTGCTCTTGGTGGCCTATTGGGCGGTGGTATTCTCGTTTGGTTCTCCGTTCATCAACGTATTCAACAGCAAGAGCTGGAATTACGGAAATTGGACAGCCAGCTTGCCGTTGCTAATGAGAAAATTGAACAATCCGCTTATTGGCGGGTTGAATGCGAACAGTTAAACCAAGAGTTGCGGGCTCAGAGAGAAGTCAATAGCGTACAAGAATCCGAACTGCGTGAAGTGACGACACGCTTGGAAGAGAGTCGCCTTGCGGCTGAAGAGAAACAGCGGTTGCTGATCAACAGTGAACTACGTTTGAATACGCAATTTGAGAATTTGGCTAATCGTATTTTTGAACAAACGGGTCGCCGTACTGGTGAACAAAATCAGCAGAGTCTCAATACGCTTTTAGCGCCATTTCGTGAACAGCTTGATGGTCTTCATCGGCAGGTACAGGAGAGTTTTGGTCAGGAAGCCCGTGAACGTCATACTCTTGCACATGAAATCCGTAACTTACAGCAACTGAATGCCCAGATGGCGCAGGAAGCGATTAATCTGACAAATGCCCTTAAAGGTAATAATAAAATTCAGGGAGATTGGGGAGAAGTTGTATTATCCCGTATTCTGGAAGCCTCTGGTTTACGAGAAGGGCATGAGTTTTGTACTCAGGTAAGTATCAAGGTAGAGGGTAACCGCCGTTTCCAACCCGATGTTATTGTTCATTTGCCACAAGGGAAGGATGTGGTCATTGATGCCAAAATGTCGCTGGTCGCTTATGAGCGTTATTTTAACAGTGGCGATCGGCATCAGCAGGAGTTAGCCCTTCAAGAACATATCGATTCAATTAAAGGCCATATTCGTGGTTTGAGCCGCAAAGATTACCAACAGTTGCCTGGGCTGAAATCGTTGGACTATGTATTGATGTTTATTCCGGTTGAACCCGCTTATCTGGTTGCGCTGAACAAGGCACCTGAGCTGCTTGATGAAGCACTTAAACACAATATTATGCTAGTTAGTCCATCAACATTGTTGGTTGCTGTGCGTACTATTAATAACTTGTGGCGCTATGAGTATCAAAGTCAAAATACGCGCTTAATCGCCGATAAAGCTGCTCGCATGTACGATAAAATGCGCTTGTTTGTCGATGACATGCAAGGTTTGGGGCAAGGTCTGGATAAAGCTCAACTTAGTTATCGACTGGCAATGAAAAAGCTGACTGAGGGGCGTGGCAACCTGATAAGTCAGGCAGAGAGTTTTCGTAATTTAGGTGTTGAGGTGAAACGTCCGATTGATCCCGAATTGGTTGATAAGGCCAGCCAACCATTCTGTGCTAATGATTAATACTAGGATAGGGTTTTATCTGAAAGGCTGATACACTTTTATAATGCTTTGAATAAAAAATGGGCAAATAACATGGTAGACCAAACGAAACAAACCACACATTTTGGTTTCCGTACTGTAGCAAAGGATGAAAAAGCAGGCATGGTGGCCGAAGTGTTTCATTCTGTTGCAGCGAAATACGATTTAATGAATGATTTAATGTCGTTTGGTATCCATCGTATATGGAAACGTGTGGCTATTGATGCCAGTGGGGTGCGCCGAGGTCAGAGGATACTTGATTTAGCTGGTGGTACCGGAGATTTGACCGCCAAATTTTCTCGTATAGTTGGTGAAAAAGGCGAAGTTGTTCTTGCTGATATCAATGAATCTATGCTGAAGGTTGGGCGTGAGAAATTACGTGATGTTGGTATTGTTGGTAATGTTAGCTATGTGCAGGCTAATGCGGAAGCGTTGCCTTTCCCTGATAACTATTTTAATTGCATCACTATCTCTTTTGGTTTGCGTAATGTTACTGAAAAAGAAAAAGCCCTGCGTTCTATGTTTCGGGTGTTGAAGCCGGGTGGGCGTTTATTGGTACTTGAATTTTCTAAACCTTTGTTCGCGCCATTAAGCAAAGCGTATGATGCTTATTCTTTCCATGTGCTGCCAAAAATTGGTCAGGTTTTTGTGCAGGATGCTGGCAGTTATCGTTATTTGGCGGAATCCATCCGTATGCATCCTGATCAGGATACGCTTAAAACGATGATGGAAGAGGCTGGCTTTGAACAGGTGACTTATACCAATATGACTGGCGGCATTGTTGCACTACACAGAGGTTTTAAATTTTGAGATGGAAAGACCATCACTGAGTACAGTTATTAATTCCACACTTACGCCGGTTTTAACCGCAGTGATGGAAACATCGTTGAATTACCTGTTGTACCGTGAACCTGTGTTAAGGCCAGCCCGTATGCGGCTGGTGGACAAAGTTTTGTCGATCGAATTAAAAGAAATGAATACACCACTCACGTTGGTATTCAGTGAAAAACAGGTGGACGTATTAAGCCAATGGAGCGGATCTGCCGATTGTACGGTTAAAACTCACTTTTCTGCTTTGCTTAAATTACGGGATCGCCAACAAATTTCCAAATTGCTCAATAGCGGTGAAATGGTTATTGAAGGGGATATGCAGGTTGTTCAGCAATGGTCTGCTTTGTTAGATATGGTTGAGTGGGATTTGGCCCATTATCTTTCTCCTTATTTCGGGGATATCGCTGCCGAAAGTATTAGTCAAGTCCTTAAAAAAGGATTTCAGTGTGTTTCCAGTTCAATGGAATGCCAGAAAAATTATCTGGCGGAAGCGTTAACGGAAGAATGGAAACTGGCCCCAAATCAGCTTGAAGTGGCTTATTTCAGTGAAGAAGTTAGCATGTTGGCCAAAGATATCGAGCAAATAGAACAACGATTGGCAGTATTAGAGGGAAAATATGACTCCAGGTGAATTAAGGCGTCTTTATTTGATCATACGGGTTTTTCTTTCTTACGGATTAGATGAGCTAATTCCTCGGATTCGCTTAACCTGGCCTCTTCGTTTTGGTCGTTATTTATTGTTCTGGATCCCAAATAGACATAAAGATAAATCACTTGGGGAGAGACTACGGCTTGCCTTACAGGAATTAGGGCCTGTTTGGATTAAATTTGGACAGATGCTTTCAACGCGGCGTGATCTGTTTCCTCCAGCAATAGCGGATCAACTGGCATTGTTGCAAGACCGAGTTGCCTCTTTTGATGGTGCTCTGGCGCGTCAATATATTGAAACCGCTTTAGGAGGGGCATTGGAAACTTGGTTTGATGATTTTGAACCTATTGCTCTGGCCTCTGCTTCAATTGCTCAGGTCCATACTGCTCGGTTAAAAGAGAATGGACAGGAAATTGTTATCAAAGTCATCCGCCCTGATATTTTGCCGATTATCAAAGCGGATATCCGGTTAATGTACCGTCTGGCTAATTGGGTACCAATGTTATTACCCGATGGACGCCGTTTACGTCCTCGTGAAGTCGTGCGGGAATACGAAAAGACATTAATTGATGAACTGAATTTGCTGCGTGAAGCGGCTAATGCAATTCAACTACGCCGTAATTTCGAAAATAGCTCAACGCTTTATGTACCGGAAATTTATTCTGATTATTGCCGTGAAAATGTTCTAGTAATGGAGCGGGTTTATGGTATCCCTGTTTCTGATATTGAAGCATTGGAAGCGCAGAATACCAATATGAGATTGCTGGCTGAACGGGGCGTGCAGGTCTTTTTTACACAGGTTTTTCGCGATAGCTTCTTCCATGCGGATATGCATCCGGGAAATATTTTTGTCAGCTATGAACATCCTGAAGATCCGTTTTATATTGGTATTGATTACGGTATTGTTGGTTCTCTTAATAAAGATGATAAACGTTATCTGGCTGAGAATTTTATTGCTTTCTTTAATCGTGATTACCGGAAAGTTGCTGAGCTTCATGTGGATTCAGGCTGGGTGCCTAGTGATACCAATGTTGAAGATTTTGAATTTGCAATCCGTACGGTTTGTGAGCCAATATTTGAGAAACCACTTGCTGAAATTTCATTTGGTCATGTACTTCTGAATCTATTTAATACTGCACGCCGTTTTAATATGGCAGTGCAGCCTCAGTTAGTTCTTCTACAAAAGACACTTTTGTATGTAGAAGGCTTAGGACGGCAACTTTATCCACAGCTTGATTTGTGGAAAACAGCAAAACCGTTTCTGGAGGAGTGGTTGCATAGCCAGGTTGGATTGCCCGCTGTTATCCGGGCGTTGAAAGAAAAGGTGCCTTATTGGGCAGAAAAGTTGCCAGAGCTACCTGAATTAGTGTATGACAGTCTTCAGCAGCATAAACATTTGCAGGTGAGTATTGAGAAGTTATCAGGTCATTTGAGAGGGCAACAGATAAAACAGCGGCAGTCACAGTATTTACTTGGTGTTGGTGCGACATTGTTTCTCTGTGGCAGCTTGTTTTTGCTATCTGGCTTAGCAAATATTCCCTGGTTGTTTATAGGCGCGGGTACCGTTTCATGGTTGTTTGGCTGGTGTCGGCTGCGTAAAATTTAGTAAAATTTGTCTTAGGGTACATTTTCTTTGAAGGTCGGTTATAGTTCGTCGTGTATATATACCCTAAAAAAATAATTCCTGTTAAATAGAGGTAAATCAGAATGGGCGGTATAAGCATTTGGCAGTTACTCATCATTGCGGTCATTGTGGTGCTGTTGTTCGGCACGAATAAACTCCGTACTTTAGGTTCTGATCTTGGGGCATCTATTAAAGGTTTTAAAAAGGCGATAGGGGATGATAATCAGCCTCAACAGGCTCAAAAAACCAGTAGTGATGCCGATTTTGAGACTAAAAACATTACTGAAAAACAATCTGTAGCTCAATCTGAAACATCTGAGAGCAAAAACAAAGAGCAGGTATAAACCGTGTTTGACATTGGTTTTGGTGAGTTGCTGCTGGTTATGGTCATTGGCTTGGTGGTTTTGGGGCCAGAGCGGCTACCGGTGGCTGTAAAAACGGTTGCTGGTTGGATCAGGGCACTGCGCTCTTTAGCTGCTAACGTCCAAAATGAGTTGGTCCAAGAGCTGAAATTGCAGGAGCTCCAGGAAAGCCTGAAAAAAGTTCAAGAAGAAGCGGGGTTGCAGAATTTATCCCCGGAACTAAAAGCTTCGATGGATGAACTAAAAGAAGCTGCTGAGTCTTTGAAAAAAGCATACCAAAATGAACCTGATGCAGGGAGCATGAAAGCATCAGAAATAAATGAGGTGGCACAAAAGCCGGCAGCGTCTCAGGTTGTGGCTTCATCTGGACCTTCTGCTCTAGTGGATGATCAAGCGGCTTCTGCAACGAAGAAAAAAACTTCCGATTAAGTTAATGGTGAACACTAAAACATGGCTGTTGATGATACTCAACCACTTATCAGTCACCTTATTGAACTGCGTAAGCGAATTCTAAACAGTTTACTTACTGTATTAGTGGTTTTTTTAGCGTTGGTTTATTTTTCTAACGACATCTATCAGATGATTTCTGCACCTTTGATTAAGCAGTTGCCTCAAGGTGCCAGTATGATAGCGACAGATGTTGCTTCCCCCTTTTTTACGCCAATAAAACTGACCATTATGGTGTCAATATTCGTATCTGCACCTATGGTTCTCTATCAAGTGTGGGCATTTATTGCACCTGCGTTATATAAGCATGAACGCCGCTTGATGATCCCTCTGCTTGTTTCCAGTAGCCTGCTATTTTATTTGGGGATGGCGTTTGCTTATTTTGTTGTATTTCCGATAGCTTTTGGATTCTTTGCTAAAACGGCACCTGAAGGAGTGCTGATTGCAACGGATATCAGTAACTACTTAAGCTTTGTCATGGCACTGTTTATGGCCTTTGGTGTCTCTTTTGAAGTACCCGTTGCCATTATTTTATTATGTTGGAGTGGGGTAGTTACACCCGAATCTTTGAAGAAAAAGCGTCCGTATATTTTGGTCGGGGCCTTTGTTGTTGGCATGTTGTTAACGCCGCCGGATGTTTTCTCGCAAACCTTGCTGGCGATTCCTATGTATTTGCTGTTTGAACTGGGGATTTTGCTCTCCCGTTTTTATACCGGGCAGCGGAAATTGGGGGATCGTTCAGAGGAAGATGAGCAGGAAGCGCCAGAAGTGAATACGGAAAAGTGATAATAGTAATCTTAACATGCTGTTCTGTAGTGCTAAGATAATTAGCACGAAGCGATAGCATATTAATTAACCCAGCGCGAGTGCGCTGGGTTTGCGTTAGGAGAGCTATATGAGCTATGCATTTCCAGGAACTTTCCCTGGTCGACGTATGCGCCGGTTGCGCTGCCATGATTTTTCCCGCCGTCTGGTTGCTGAAAACCAATTAACTGTTAATGATTTAATCTATCCTGTATTTGTGATGGAGGGCATTAATCGTCGTCAAGAAGTGCCCTCTATGCCAGGAGTGTATCGTCTGACGATGGATCTGTTGCTGAAAGAAGCTGAAGAGATTGCCCGGCTGGGGATTCCTGTATTGTCTCTGTTCCCCGTTATTGAAGCAGATAAAAAATCTCTGGATGCGGAAGAAGCTTATAACCCTGATGGGTTGGTTCAGCGTACGGTTCGTGCGTTGAAAGATGCCATTCCTGAGCTAGGATTGCTGACTGATGTGGCATTAGATCCATTCACTACACATGGTCAGGATGGGATCATCGATCAAGATGGTTATGTGATGAATGATATAACCAAAGAGATCTTGGTCAAACAGGCATTGTCACATGCAGAAGCTGGTGCTGAGATTGTGGCACCGAGCGACATGATGGATGGGCGTATTGGTGCAATCCGTGAACTATTTGAAACGGAAGGACATGTAAATACTCAAATTATGGCTTACTCCGCTAAGTATGCTTCTGGGTATTACGGCCCATTCCGTGATGCAATCGGTTCAAATCGTAATCTGAAAGGGGGCAATAAAAAAACCTATCAGATGGACCCTGCGAATAGTGATGAAGCATTGCAGGAGATTGCACAGGATTTGCAGGAAGGCGCTGACACTGTAATGGTAAAACCAGGTATGCCCTACCTGGATGTTATTCGCAGGGTAAAAGATACATTTGGTGTACCAACCTTTGCTTATCAAGTCTCTGGCGAATATGCCATGCACATGGCTGCTATTCAGAATGGTTGGTTACAGGAACAGGTAATTGTGGAGTCTCTGTTATGCTTCAAGCGTGCAGGAGCCGATGGTGTACTGACCTATTTTGCGAAACAGGTTGCTCAACAGTTATATGAACAGAAACGTTAATATTTGATTAAAAACGGGCGAATGCAAATTCTGCCCGTTTTTTGTTTGGTTAAATTTTTACAAACTGCTTATTATCAAGTGCCTTAGGTAATTGTTTATTCAGAATATTAAGTAACAGAATAGAACGGGTTTCTCCATCTGGCTCATTGTAGATAGCTTGCAATCCTTCAAAAATTCCTGCGGTGATTAATACGGTATCACCAGCCACAGGTGTATCTGGTGATACATATTCTTGCTCAGTGGCTGATACGATCTCTTTAATCAGCGTTTCCGGTACGATGGCAGGGTGTACACCAAAACGGACAAAATGGCTAACACCGCGTGTTGAATGGATAGTGGTAGTATGAATAATTTCAGGGTCAAACTGAACAAACAGATAATGAGGAAAAAGTGGTTCTATATTCACAGTACGTTTACCACGGGTTATTTTTTCAATTCTCGCGGTAGGAGTCAGGCAAGCAACATCCTGTCGTTCAAGATTTTCTATTGCTCGTGAAATTTGCCCACGTTTACAGTAAATGAGGTACCAGTTTTCCATCTTTATTTAACCTTAATCCAATGACTATTAAGCATAGCAAAATAGAAAAGGGCATTACAGGCATTATCTTAGTGATAATTGTTTAATGATGCATATTTATTGTTATGAGTGGGTCTTATGTTTTTCAGTAAAAAAGCGATGGGTAATATTTTGGTAAGTAACAGATAAGATAATTAATATAAATTTGGCTGTTATTTGTGCAGAAAATATTAATAAAAGAAAAATATCAGTATTTCTGTTGAGTAATTGCAAAATTTGATAGTCATTGAGCAGGCATATGGGAAATCCGTGGTGATCAATTGGCTGCATCTTGTGCAGTGAACCCAGAGGAGATAGTGATATACCCTATGGATTTCAAGATGCATCGCGGCGGCAAGGGAGAGAATCCCCGGGAGCATAGATAACTATGTGACCGGGGTGAGCGAGTGCAGCCAACAAAGAAGCAACTTGAAAGATGACGGGTATAGCATTATTTCTGTGGTAAGAGTAAAGGTATCGAGATGTTCCAATGCAATATGTTCCAATGCAATATGTTCCAACTAAACATCTTGCTGGGTAATTTAATGCTCAAATATTAACTCATTAGCTTCCATTTCGTTGTATTTGACTTTAAGGTCGCAAGGTTGAATTAACCCCATTGCTTTTTAGTAACTTATTGGTTTACTTTGTAGTCTTCTGAAAAAAACACAAAAAAGCTGAGTGGGATGGCTTATAATGTTTTCCCCCTTAAAAACCGGCATAAATGAATAGTATGAAATACCGTGACTTAAGAGATTTTCTAACCTTATTGGAGCATAAAGGTGAGTTGAAACGCATCAGTTTTGAAGTTGATCCTTATTTGGAGATGACTGAGATTGCAGATCGTACCCTTCGCGCTGGTGGGCCTGCCTTGTTGTTTGAAAATCCCAAAGGTTATTCGATGCCTGTATTGTGTAATTTGTTTGGTACTGCTGAACGTGTTGCTATGGGGATGGGGCAGAAAGATGTTAAAGCTTTGCATGATGTAGGTAAGCTGCTAGCTTTTTTGAAAGAACCCGATCCTCCGAAAGGTTTTCGTGATTTACTGGATAAGCTACCGAAATTTAAGCAAGTCCTTAATATGCCAACTAAACGGCTTAATACTGCGCCTTGTCAGGAACATGTTTCGGTTGGTGACGATGTAGATTTAACCCGTATTCCTATCATGCACTGTTGGCCAGAGGATGCTGCGCCATTGATTACTTGGGGACTGACAGTAACTCGTGGCCCGAATAAAGAGCGGCAGAATCTCGGTATTTATCGCCAGCAAGTATTAGGTAAAAATAAGCTCATTATGCGCTGGCTATCTCATCGTGGCGGTGCGCTTGATTTTCAGGAATGGTGTCAGGCACATCCAGGAGAACGTTTCCCAGTGGCTGTTGCCTTGGGGGCTGATCCAGCGACAATATTGGGGGCTGTGACGCCAATTCCTGATACATTATCGGAATATGCATTTGCCGGGTTATTAAGAGGATATAAAACAGAAGTTGTGAAATGTCTTTCAAATAACTTGGAGGTACCAGCAAGTGCTGAGATCGTATTGGAGGGGTATATTGAGCCTAGCGAGTTAGCTCCAGAAGGGCCATATGGTGACCATACGGGCTATTATAATGAAATCGATATGTTCCCGGTGTTCACTGTGACACATATTACTCAGCGCCATGATGCTATTTATCACTCGACTTATACTGGCCGCCCGCCGGATGAACCTGCTGTGTTGGGGGTTGCATTGAATGAGGTGCTGGTACCGATTTTACAAAAACAGTTTCCTGAAATTGTCGATTTTTATCTGCCTCCTGAAGGTTGTTCCTATCGCCTTGCCGTCGTGACGATGAAGAAACAATATCCGGGTCATGCCAAGCGGGTCATGATGGGGGTTTGGTCATATCTACGGCAATTTATGTATACGAAGTTTGTTATCGTTTGTGATGATGATATCAATGCCAGAGACTGGAACGATGTCATTTGGGCAATCACTACGCGAATGGACCCGGTAAGAGATACCGTATTAATGGAGAATACTCCGATAGATTATCTCGATTTTGCATCACCCGTTTCAGGATTGGGTTCGAAAATGGGAATGGATGCAACGAACAAATGGCTGGGAGAGACGCAGAGGGAATGGGGACGTCCTATTGTGATGAGTGAAGAAGTGCGTACCCGCGTCGACAAAATCTGGGATGAATTAGATATTTTAGGACCATAAGAGGGAACGCATGACAACACTGAGCTGTAAAGTAACCTCTGTAGAGGCTATTACTGATACGGTTTATCGGGTACGGTTACTTCCCGATTCTCCGTTCTCATTCCGCGCCGGTCAGTATCTGATGGTGGTAATGGGTGAGAGAGATAAACGTCCATTTTCAATGGCATCAACGCCTTCAGAAAAGGCGTTTATTGAATTACATATTGGTGCTTCTGAACTGAATTTATATGCAATGGCTGTGATGGATAGAATTCTGGATCAGAAAGTGATCGATATTGATATCCCTCATGGTAAAGCCTGGTTTCGTCAAAGCAGCATTAATCCGCTGTTATTAATTGCAGGCGGTACGGGGTTTTCTTATACCCGTTCTATATTACTGACAGCGTTGGAAGAACAACCTGAACGCCAGATCTCTATGTATTGGGGGGGCAGAGAACCACAACATTTATATGATCTTGCTGAATTACAGTTACTTACAGAGCGCTACCCTAATTTGACGGTTGTTCCGGTTGTTGAACAGTCAGAGAATGGTTGGTGTGGACGTACAGGAACAGTGCTTAAAGCGGTACTAGAGGATTTTGGTAGTTTGGCCAATTATGATATCTACATTGCGGGGCGATTTGAAATGGCAAAAATTGCTCGCGAGCGCTTTTGTGGTGAGCGTGATGCTTCTACTGACAACATGTATGGTGATGCTTTCGAATTCATTTAAAATAATAATAAAAAAACCCGCCCCTGACAGGCGGGAATTACGGCAACAACGACTCAGTTATAATAATTCTTACAGATAAGTTCTTAATCCATTCTTTCTATAATGGTGGCGATACCTTGGCCTAAACCGATACACATGGTTGCCAGGCCAAACTGAACATCGCGGCGTTCCATTAGGTTCAACAATGTTGTTGTGATGCGAGCACCTGAGCAGCCTAGTGGGTGACCGAGAGCAATTGCACCACCATTCAGGTTAACTTTGTCATCCATACTGTCCAACAAATTTAGGCCCTTCAGGCAGGCAAGTGATTGAGCGGCAAATGCTTCGTTTAATTCAATCACGCCAATATCACCTAGTACTAAACCTGCTTTTTTGAGCGCCATTTGTGTAGCAGGGACCGGGCCATATCCCATAATGGAAGGATCGCAACCAACCGCTGCCATAGAACGGATACGGGCACGAGGTTTCAGCCCCAGATTCTTGGCATAACTTTCACTGGTTATCAACATTGCAGACGCACCATCGGATAAAGCAGAAGAGCTGCCTGCTGTGACTGAGCCTGTTACCGGATCGAATACGGGGCGCAGGGCGGCTAGATCTTTCAGATTAGCATCTGAACGGATTACCTCATCGTAATCAAACCGTTTCAATATGCCATCGGCATCGTGACCATAAATTGGTGATATCTCATTGGCGAATGCACCTGATTGCGTTGCTTGTGTTGCACGTTGGTGCGAACGAAGCGCAAATTCATCTTGCATTTCACGGCTGATATGGTGAATCTTTGCCAACATTTCAGCGGTTAAGCCCATGACTCCTGCGGCTTTGGCAACACTCAGACTCATTTTAGGATGGAAATCCACGCCATGTGTCATTGGAACATGACCCATGTGCTCTACACCACCAATCAGTGTGACATTGGCTTCTCCGGTCATGATCATACGAGCGCCATCATGCAGCGCTTGCATTGATGAACCGCACAGCCGGTTAACCGTCACGGCTGGTACAGAGTGAGGAATATCAGCCAGTAAAGCTGCATTACGGGCAATGTTGAAACCTTGTTCTAGAGTTTGTTGGACACAGCCCCAATAGATATCATCGATTTCGTGTTGCTGTATTGCCGGATTACGTTTAAATAGCTTTTTCATCAGGTGAGCGGAGAGATCTTCAGCCCGGACCTGACGGAATGCACCACCTTTTGAGCGCCCCATTGGGGTGCGGATGCCATCAATAATGACTACATTTTCCATGTTTCCAGACCTCACGCTGTTTTTCCGGTGCTGACAGCAATCGTTGCTGCTGTAGAGTAGTAACTTTCATTACGTTCAGCTTTGGCTTTCAGACCAGGCGGTACCTGATAAAGAGCACCTAGGTGAGCATAATTTTCAGCCATTTTTACGTAAGCCGCAGTTCCCATTGTTTCCAGATAACGGAAAACACCACCGTGGAATGGAGGGAAGCCAAGGCCATAAACCAGAGCCATATCTGCTTCTGCTGGGCTGGCAATGACACCTTCTTCCAGACAACGGACAACTTCGTTGATCATCGGGATCATAGTACGAGCAATGATCTCTTCACCGGAGAAATTACTCTTCTGTTGGCAGATAGTTGCCAGCAATTGGTCTGTTTGCTCGTCTTGCTCTTTCTTAGGTTTACCTTTCTTATCTTGCGTATATTTATAGAAGCCAAGGCCGTTTTTCTGCCCATAACGTTGATTGTCATATAAAACATGAATGGCATCTTTATAATCACGATGCATACGATCTGGGAACCCTTGGGCCATGACGGATTGAGAATGATGTGCAGTATCAAGACCAATAACATCGATAAGGTAAGCAGGGCCCATTGGCCAACCAAATTCTTTCTCCATGATTTTGTCTATTTGGCGGAAATCACCACCATCACGCAATAGCAGACCGAAGCCAAGGAGATAAGGAAGCAGTACTCGGTTTACAAAGAACCCTGGACAGTCGTTAACGACGATCGGAGTTTTACCCATTTTGCTGGCATAGGCGACTACGGTTGAAATTGTCTTTTCAGACGTTTTTTCACCGCGAATGACTTCAACCAACGGCATGCGGTGTACCGGGTTGAAGAAATGCATACCACAGAAGTTTTCCGGGCGTTTTAGGGACTTAGCTAATTCTGAAATTGGAATTGTTGATGTGTTGGAAGCTAGGACACAATCTTCATTAACCAGAGTTTCAGTTTCTGATAGTACAGCCGCTTTGATCTTAGGATTCTCTACTACAGCTTCAACCACGATTTGGGCCTGTTCGATACCGGCATAATTTAAGGTAGGTTGAATAGAAGAGAGGGTTCTCGCCATTTTTATAGCATCTAGACGGCCACGTTCAAATTGCTTGTTTAGAAGTTTCGCGGCTTCATTCATACCTAATTCAAGGGATTGCTGGCTGATGTCTTTCATCATGACAGGAATCCCTTTGCGGGCGGATTGATAGGCTATACCACCACCCATAATTCCAGCACCTAGAACTGCGGCATATTCAGGTGTTGTGACTTCTTTCAGATGTTTTTTTGCCAGTCCTTTTACGTACTGGTCATTAAGAAAAATACCCACTAAGGCACGGGCAACATTTGTCTGTGCTAAAGGAATGAAGCTGGCGGTTTCTTGTTTCAATGCTTCATCGCGACCAAATGTAGCGGCTTTTTCTATAGATTTAACTGCGGTGATAGGAGCTGGATAATGAGGGCCGGCGACTTTCATCACCATACCTTTTGCCACACTAAAACTCATGCCTCGTTCAGTTTCATTGAGTTTCAAAGGCTCTAATTTTGGCTGGCGTGCGGCTTTCCAGTCGAGGTTCCCTGCAATTGCTTGTTCCAGCATTGATACTGCGGAATCAACCAGTTTTTCTTTGGGAACAACAGCATCAATCAAACCGTTTTTCAATGCTTCTTCTGCACCAATGTCTTTACCTGCGGCAATGATATCCAATGCATTATCAGTCCCGATCAGGCGTGGAAGGCGAACTGAGCCACCGAAACCAGGCATAATACCAAGTTTGGTTTCTGGTAACCCAATGCGTATATCCGGGGAGGCCACACGGAAATCTGTAGATAGAACGCATTCACAACCACCACCAAGAGCATAACCGTTTATTGCTGAAATGGTTGGTACAGGTAAATCTTCTATCCGGTTAAAAATGCTATTTGAAAAGTTAAGCCATTCTTGCAGTTTTTCTACAGGTGAATCGAATAAAGAGAGGAATTCAGTAATATCTGCACCAACAATAAATGCGGTTTTTTCAGAACGTAATAAAACGCCTTTCAATCCAGTTTGTTGCTCTAGGCTGGCAATAGCCTTGTCGAGAGATGCAACGGTTTTGGTATCTAGTTTATTAATCGCGGCTGGGGCATTGAAAACCAGTTCAGCAATGCCATCTTTCAGCCAGCTTACTTGAATTGTTTCACTTTGATAGAGCATGTCGTTCTCCTAAATGAGCGCATACCATCTGGTATGACCAGATGGGTTTGATTGTGGTTATTATGTTAAGCAAATGCAAATGAGTGATTAGTTTTTTGCAAGGGTGATCACAAGTGAGATTTGTATCTCACTGACAATGATTGTTTTTATATCTTGATAAATAAGGTGTTAGCGGGAACGGATAAATTGAGTGAGTTTTTGCGTGATACCTGCAAATATCAACGGCTGTGATAAGCTAATGGTTTAGTCATAAAATAAAAAAGGTCAATTGAAATGGAAAAGTTGGCATCTCTGTACCACGAACATATCTCTACATTGCAGCAACGTACCTGTGAAGCATTGGCCCGTAATCAATTTGATGCTTTGCTTATTCACTCTGGTGAGTTACAGCATATTTTTCTTGATGATAGAGATTACCCTTTCAAAGTTAATGCTTGCTTCAAAGCTTGGGTACCAGTAACTAAAGTGCCTAATTGCTGGTTGTGGGTAGATGGTATTAATAAACCTAAATTATGGTTTTACTCGCCGGTAGATTATTGGCACAGCGTAGAACCGCTGCCGACTAGCTACTGGACTAAAGAAGTTGAAATGATTCATCTGGCAAATGCAGGAGATATTAATTCAGCGTTAAGCACTTATGTAAAACAGAATGTTGCTTACATCGGTTGTTCACCGCAAAGAGCAAAAGAGATTGGTTTCTCTGAACGCAATATTAATCCAAAGTCTGTTCTTGATTATTTGCATTTCCATCGTTCATACAAAACAGATTATGAACTAGTCTGTATGCGTGAAGCACAAAAAACGGCTATTGTCGGGCATTTGGCAGCTTATGAAGCATTTCAGGCTGGGATGAGTGAATTTGATATTAATATCTCTTATCTTATGGCAACAGGTCATCGTGATACAGATGTGCCTTATAACAATATTATTGCTATGAATGAGAATGCGGCTGTTTTGCATTACACTGCATTGCAGCACAATGCACCTTCGGATATTCGTAGTTTCCTGATTGATGCTGGTGCTGAATATAATGGCTATGCAGCAGATATCACCCGCACTTATTCAGCAAAAAGTAATAATGAATTTGCTTCTTTAATTAAAGATATGGATGCTGAACAAAAAGCGTTAATTAGTACAATTAAAGTGGGAACTCGCTATACCGAATATCATATTCAGATGCATCATCGGATTGCTAAGTTGTTGAAAAAATATGGTATCGTGAAAGATGTCAGTGAAGAAGTCATGGTTGAAGAAGGGCTGACAACGCCATTCTTTCCACATGGCATTGGTCACCCTCTTGGATTACAGGTCCATGATGTGGCAGGGTTTATGCAGGATGATACAGGTACACATTTAGCCGCTCCGGATATGTATCCTTATCTGCGTTGTACCCGTATTCTAGAACCTCGCATGGTGCTGACTATCGAGCCAGGTCTTTATTTCATCGAATCGCTGCTTGCACCTTGGCGTGAAAGTGAGTTCAGCAAACATTTTGACTGGAATAAAATTGGGACGCTTAAACTTTTCGGTGGTATTCGTATTGAAGACAATATTGTGATCCATGAAAATAAAGTGGAAAACATGACTCGGGATCTTCAATTGTCATAATGAAGCCTTATTTGATACCCGCAGCTTCAGTGAGTTTTACTGAAGAGATTAAAAAAAGTCGCTTTATTACCTTGCTGGAGCATACTGACGGGGTGGATGAGGCTAAAGCGTTTATCCAGCAAATCAAAGCTCAGTACCCTGATGCCCGCCATCACTGCTGGGCATTTGTTGCTGGTGCACCGGATGATTCACAACAGTTGGGTTTTTCAGATGATGGGGAACCTTCAGGAACCGCAGGTAAGCCGATACTGTCCCAACTTATGGGAAATAATATCGGTGAAATAACTGTGGTTGTTGTCCGCTATTTTGGTGGAATAAAATTAGGGACCGGTGGGTTGGTAAGGGCATATGGAAGTGGTGCCCAACAGGCGCTGAAATTGCTGGAGACAAAATATAAGGTTCCACAGAAACTCTGTTCCTTGCAGTGTGAATATGCCCATATCTCTATGATTGAACAGTTATTACAGAAATCATCAGGGCAAATTATTTCCAGTGAGTATGCAGAGAATGTTACTTTGCGAATTTCACTTCCAGCTACCTTAGTGGGGGAAGTCGGTGATAAATTACGTGATCTAAGTCGCGGTGTACTGTATTTAACACCTGATCTGTAAATATTCTCTGTAACTGGATTTCTAAGGAACCAGCTAAATGCATTTTCGTGCCATAACCCGTATTGTCGGGCTGCTTGTCATTCTTTTCTCTGTCACCATGATAATTCCAGGATTGGTAGCACTTATCTATCGTGATGGTGCTGGGCGTGCATTTAGTCAGACATTTATTTTTGCCTTAATTATCGGTTTAATGCTTTGGATACCAAATCGGGAGCAAAAACACGAGCTAAAGCCTCGGGAAGGGTTTCTTATCGTTGCTTTGTTTTGGACAGTCCTTGGCAGTGTTGGGGCTTTGCCTTTCATTTTTTCTGAACAGCCAAATCTTTCTATTACAGATGCATTTTTTGAATCTTTCTCCGGTTTAACAACAACGGGTGCTACGACACTAATTGGGCTTGATTCCTTGCCTAAAGCGATTCTTTTCTACCGGCAGATGCTGCAATGGTTAGGTGGTATGGGGATTATAGTGCTGGCTGTTGCAATACTGCCTCTACTTGGGGTTGGGGGAATGCAGCTCTATCGGGCTGAAATGCCTGGTCCCTTGAAAGACAATAAAATGCGCCCGCGAATTGCTGAAACGGCAAAAACTTTATGGTTGATTTATGTGTTACTAACAATCGCCTGCGCTTTAGCGTTATGGGCTGCGGGTATGTCAGTTTTTGATGCCATTTCTCACAGTTTTTCAACTATCGCAATTGGTGGATTTTCTACACATGACGCGAGTATTGGTTATTTCAATAGCCCCGCGATAAATACCATTATTGCGATTTTTCTGCTGATTTCTGGTTGTAACTTTGGTTTGCACTTCGCGGTATTAACGGGACGTAGCCTGACAGTATATTGGCGGGACCCTGAATTCCGTATGTTTATCTCCATTCAATTGGTGCTTGTTATTATTTGCACTCTGATCTTATGGCATCACGCTGTTTATAAGTCGGGGATAGAGACACTAAACCAAGCTTTTTTCCAGGTTGTTTCAATGGCGACAACGGCAGGGTTTAGCACAGATAGTTTTGCTCGTTGGCCATCATTTTTGCCAATATTGCTGTTGTGTTCCGCTTTTATTGGGGGCTGTGCAGGCTCGACGGGAGGAGGACTGAAGGTGATTCGTATCTTACTGCTATTCCTGCAAGGGTCCCGTGAATTGAAGAGATTGGTTCATCCAAATGCGGTTTATACCCTCAAGTTAGGGCGAAGAGCATTACCTGAAAGGATTATTGAAGCTGTTTGGGGATTCTTCTCTGCTTATGCTTTGGTATTTATCATTAGTTTATTATTACTTATCGCAACTGGTGTAGATGAACTTTCTGCGTTTTCGGCAATAGCCGCTACACTAAATAATCTAGGGCCAGGATTGGGTGTTGTTGCGGATAACTTCACTGCAATGAATCCAGCAGCCAAATGGATATTAGTTATAACAATGTTGTTTGGTCGCTTGGAAGTATTCACTTTATTAGTTTTATTTACACCAACCTTCTGGCGTGAATAGTCTACTGGGAGAGGGATATAGCTATGAATTGTTTATTACTTTATTCCAGTCGGGATGGACAGACTAAGAAAATTATCACCCGCATTGCTGAAAATCTACGCAGATCAGGGGAGTTATGTGAGCTCAGAGATTTAGCAACAGTAAAAACGATCAATTTGGAATCTTATGACAAGATTATGATTGGAGCTTCGATCAGATATGGTCATTTCAATTCGGCACTGAAAAAGTTTGCAATCTGTCATCAACAGCAACTTAATAAAATGCCAACCGCATTTTTTGGCGTGAATTTGACAGCAAGGAAGCCAGAGAAACGTACACCAGAAACAAATGTGTATGTTCGTAAGTTTCTGTTTAATACCCCGTGGAAGCCAGATTTGTGTGGTGTTTTTGCTGGTGCATTACTTTATCCTCGTTATCATTGGTTGGATCGGATAATGGTTAAAATGATTATGAAAATGACCGGTGGGGAAACTGATACAACTAAAGAGGTTGAATATACCGATTGGCAGCAAGTTGATTATTTTACCGATGACTTCCTTAAAATAGTGAGTGAAAAATAACTGATTTGTTCTTTTTATCAGTGTTTTGTTGAAAAAAACTGCGAACAGCAGTTTTTTTTTAATAAATGCTTGCCAGCGTCAAAGAACGCCCTATAATGCGCCACCACTGACCGACACAACGCTGATAAACATTGTGAGGTCGGGCAGAGAAAGCGATAATCAGTGCTTGACTCTGCGGGCGAACAGCGTAATATGCGCAGCCCGGCTGAACGAGAATGTTATTTTTTATGTCAGCCTGCTCTTTAACAATTAATCAGACAATCTGTGTGGGCACTCACAAGACCGTATCACAAAAAAATACGTTTTAAAGTCTTGAAGAGTGAACAACAGTTAATTCATTACGAAATAATTAGTCAGAATTCTTTGAGCATCAAACTTTAAATTGAAGAGTTTGATCATGGCTCAGATTGAACGCTGGCGGCAGGCCTAACACATGCAAGTCGAGCGGTAACAGGAAAGTGCCTGCACTTTTGCTGACGAGCGGCGGACGGGTGAGTAATGTCTGGGGATCTGCCCGAGGGCGGGGGATAACCACTGGAAACGGTGGCTAATACCGCATAATGTCGCGAGACCAAAGTGGGGGACCTGAAAGGG
>NZ_CAWPHH010000030.1:0-54500 GCF_963887965.1 Photorhabdus sp. RW14-46
GGCTGATGACGATCCCCGGTATTGGTCCCATCACGGCGAGTGTGCTTTCCTCACCACTGGGTGATGGAAAACAATATTCTCGCAGCCGGGATTTTGCGGCCTCGACGGGTTTGGTTCCCCGCCAGTACAGCACCGGGGGAAGGACGACCTTATTGGGTATCAGTAAACGGGGTAATAAGACGCTCCGGCAACTGTTGGTACTCTGCGCCCGGTCATTCATGCAACAGATTGAACACCGGCAGGGAAAACTGGCTGACTGGGTTAAGCAGCAGCTTGAACGAAAGCACTCTAATATCGTGGCCTGTGCATTGGCTAATAAACTCGCCCGGATAGCGTGGGCCATTACGACACAACACACGGTATTTGTCGCCTAAAGCTGGCGTCATTGTGAACCTATTTAAATGTTACCCCACTGGTTTTGCGAAGACTGATTATGGATGACATGAACGGCCTACCGGCCTGATGAGAAACCTAACATAAAAAATGGCTCTTTCAAGCCGACAAGGTTTTAAGGTTCATCAGGCGCGGAACTCATCGAGGCGCAGGCTCCTTGCCTACAGTGACGCCGGATAGATTTAAGCAAGCCAAAAATTCATCAAAATAAGCGTTTAAAAATATTCTGTCAGGTGAAGTTAGGAATTTCACATTTGAGATATTCTTTTATCTTTGATTTTAGATTTAGCACCTTTAATTAGAGTAGATGGCATATGTATATTTTGCTGATTTATTTGTTGCTTAATATGTTGCACCACATAGGCAGCATCCTGATCGATCCCCAGAAAACGTCCAGAACCCCATGTATATAACCACGGCAAACCAATAAATGTGACATTCGGATCGATAGTAATACCACGGTCATGTTTGGGATAACCATTGGTTTGAAAAATATCTAAATCAAGCCATGAATAGTCTGGTTTAAAACCAATACACCAAATCACGGAAGTCATATTTTCTTTTGCTAAATCAATGTGTGTGATTTCCTGCTCAGGCTGCCAAACCGGTTGATATACCGATGCAGGTTCATCGGTTGCAATATTGTTTTTCTCTAAATACTCATCAATCGAGGCATTAATACGATTATAAGTAGCATCGGCAAGGTCCAGGTTTTCTGATAAATTTGGTTTAAACCAGAATTGACCCTCTTTAAAGTCATCAAAATGTCCGAACAGTTGCATACCTTCTAAGGCAAATTTACGCAGGTCAATATCACGCCCGCCGTCACGCCCTGTGACATAGTGGTTAGTACTGTTACGTACCTCTTCACTATAACGATGATGTTTGACAGTCGTTTCGTAATACCCCATATCAAACAGCCATTTCACCACATCTTTGCCGCGATAGAAGCGAGCACAACGTGGTGCATTGCCTGTCGATAAATAGACTTTTTTGCCTGCCAGATGTAAATCTTCGGCAATCTGTGCACCGGATTGTCCTGACCCGACCACCAGCACCGCACCTTTAGGCAGTTGCTCTACATTTAAATACTCTTCCGAATGCATCACTTTCACATGGTTAGGCAAGGTATCACTTAATTTTGGATAAATTGGGGTGTGATACCCGCCTGCTGCAACGACAAGCTGTTTGGCTGTGGTTGTACCGTGATTGGTTTCAATGACAAACTCATGCGCTGCCACTTTTTTCACATGTTCTACCTGAATATTTAAAATGGCGGGAGGATTAGTTTTTTCAATAAATTCGTCAAGATATGCCACAATTTCGTGCTTTTTCATAAAGCCGTCAGGGTCGTTCCCCTGATAAGGGTGTTCAGGCAATAGACACTGCCAGTTTGGTGTCACCAAAGTGAAATTATTCCAACGTTTATGGCGCCAGCTATGGGTCAACTCGGATTCTTTTTCCAATACCACATGGTCAATGCCCGCTTTTTGCAAATAGTGACTGATACATAGACCAGCCTGACCGCCACCAATAATTACCACATCATAATTTGGCTGTAACATTTGATTTTGGATACTTAACATGGAATATCCCTCTCATTGATTCGTCATTTCGATAATTTCAATTTGATCTTCCGGACTTAACCCGAAGAATTTGGCTTGGCGTTTGATTATCGCCAGATTGTCCACGGCTGAACTACAGAAAAAGCCATAACGTGCCCGTACCCTTTCCGATGCGGCATGCAGACCATTTTCAACTTGATGCAAGAACTGCATACTTGGGTAACGCTGACCAATGGACAGATATTCATAAATCACCGTTGAGGGTGAGTAATATTGAATCAGCTCCCCATTAGGCCATTTCACAGTAAAATTCACACTGGGCATAACATCGACTCCTGCTGACTTTTAGGTTTAATCTGTACGGATTGAGCCTGTAACTTTTTTAACGCATCGGCATAACAAAAACCGGTAAACATTTGGTGGTTAAAATCCCAAAATATTCCGTATTGCTGCTGTTGCTGCACGGCAACCACACCACTGGCATTGGTTTCACCAATCACCGCGCAGGCAATACCCTGACGGTGAAACAGCTCGATAATTTCTTCACATTCATTTGTATCGGCCGTCAGTAAAAAACCAAAACTGGGGAAGATTTGGAGCCATTTAAACCAGTCCACATTCTCAGGTTTAGGAATGGTATCTAAATTGATATGTGCCCCCGATGCTGTGGCTTCGAGCAGCATCAATAAACTGCCTAAGATACCGGCGTTGCTAATATCGCGGGCGGCATGAACCAGATTTGCCTCCGCCAATTGCGGCAACAAGGCAATTTGTGACTGTAAAATGCGGTCAGACACTCGCTCAAAGCATTTCCAATAAGGGGTATTGGGGTGGAATTGTCCTTTCAGATTTAAAGCAATCAGAATTTTTTGTTGTGGTTTGACATGCAACACCGAGAGTAGTTTTCGTGCTATGCCTTGAATCGCAACGGATAAAGTAGGCTGATAAACCACCCCAATATTGGTATGTCCACCGACCAATAGCACACTATAAGCACGACAAGCATCCTGCATACCTTGCATTAACAACTGGGCATGTTCGCTACTGGTATGCCAAAAACTGTTCACCACCGACAATGCCCGACCACCCATTGCGGCAATATCACTAATATTCGCCATGACTGCTGACCATCCGGCAAAGTAAGGATGATTGGTCACAAAGCTTGGTAACATGCCTTCACAGGCGTGCAATACATATTGACCATTTAGCGACACTGCCGCCGTGTCATCTCCGGGATAGGCATATAAGCTATCCAATGAATCCATATGGCAAGTTGTGTCAATTGAAACATTGTGAGCAATCGCCTGCTTGGACTGCATTGCAGGTGTATGTTTTAACATTTCGAGTAATTGATTGAGTTTCATCACTGTGTCTCCTTTTGCATATAGGCTTGCATTGGGACATGCGGTAATGGATAGTTTTCAATCTGTGCCTGCATCAGCACATGTGGAATGTTGGCAATGGTTAACTGACGCAAACTATCCCAACACAACCTTTGGAAATAGTGTTCATTTTGACTTTGCACGGTGGCTAAAAAAGTACGGCATCCTAAGTGCTTGGCGGTCGATACCGCGGTATTGATTAACGCTTTACCAATGATATGGCGACGTCGATATAAAGGTTCTACGCATAAACGCCCGCCATACCATGTCTGTTCGCCATCCGGGAAAATCCGTACTGCGCCAATCACTCGATCATGCGCACCCAACATTTTCTCAATGGCAACAATGCCTAATGCTTTAACATCGTATTCGTCACGATCTTCTTGCAAGATTTTCTGTTCATCGCGAAAGGTCATTTCACGCAAACGATAATATTGGCGACGCTCCCAATCTTCCGACACAATTTTGATGGCAATGTCATCGCTAACAAATTGTTTCCGCCCTTCATTTGGCTCCAGCAGCCAAGGATAGTGAGAAAGTTTCATATCACATTCTCCTTATTCATACGCTTTTAGCGAAGAGCAAGCGCCACATTTGGCACAGCCGGCTTGAGTATTTTCTGAGTTCAAACCATGTTGTTTGAGTTGTTGTCCGATTTTCGGATAGAGCGATTGCATAAAAGCTTGATCAGGTTTAGGGTGATGCTCTAATGGTGTACCTCGAATCGGCACAAACGGTACCACAAATGGATACACCCCCATTTCAGTCAGTTTGGCGCTCATCTCCACGATTTCCAGTTCGGTATCGCCCAAACCGGCCAAAATGTAGGTACTGACCTGTCCTCGGCCGAACACCGCAACGGCTGCCTCAAACGCCGCAAAATATTTTTCCAACGAGACTTCGGCTTTACCCGGCATCATTTTCTGCCGTACACGTTCGCTTACCGCCTCAAGGTGCATGCCAATCGACACCGCTCCTGCATCTTTTAAACGTTGGAACCAGGCAAAATCATCAGGTGGTTCGCACTGTACCTGTATTGGCAAATCGACTTGCGCCTTAATCGCTTTAACTGAGTCATATAAAATCTTGGCACCACGATCTCCTGTGTTTGGCGTACCTGTGGTGATCACCATTTGCTTAACGCCATCCAGCTCAACGGCGGCTTTCGCGACCTCAGCCAATTGTTCCGGGCGTTTACGGATCAAGGTTCGACCCTCTTTTAAAGACTGATCAATCGAGCAAAATTGGCAGGCAGTTGCTTTGTCCTTCATACGAATGCAATGCTGTAACACCGTTGTCGCCAGCACATCACGGCTATGTAAGGTGGCAATTTGTTGGTAGGCAATGCCTTCGGCGGTTTTTAAATCATAAAAACGGGGTCGTGCAGGTGCAGTTAAGGTCGCCACAGGAATCCGGTTTTTAAAGACAATCACCTTGTCAGAGTGCGGTTCAGGCTTGGCGGTGTAGGGAGAATCTTGTGCTGCAAGGTTCAGCACAGGAATCATCATGGTCTGCCCGTCAAGGCTCAGCGCTTTATGATCGCTTGGCCCTGCGCCACCTTTACGAGACAAGCCAAAATTGCCTTCCCATTTCAGACCATTACATTGTAAATCGGTTAATAGTTGCAAATCGGTTAATCGTTGTATTGCAGACATCTTTAACCCCCTATCGATTGGGTTTACATCAATATGGTTTCGACATGTTCTTCATTAAATGTTGAGAGCTTTTCGGGATGACTTTGAACTGATGTTTCGACTTTCAGTTCGTGTAATACGTGTGTTGGACGGCGATCAATCATTAAGCTGAGTAATTCAGGTCGGCTGTAATGTCCAATCGAATCCATCATGCGTTTGCGTTTATCAATCAGGCTAAAGTCCAGATCGGCAATACAATAACCTTCACCTTGTGTGATCGGTTCAGCCAGGAGCTTGCCTTCGGGAGAAACGATGGCGGCAAAACATCCGCCTGAAATTGGACCGATATCACAGCCAGTATCCTGCATAATCTGCCGTTGCTGTTCGGGATGCAGCCATGCGGTGGCGTTGATCACAAAGCAGCCAGACTCTAAAGCATGGTGTTGAATGGTTGCGCGGATTTGATCGGCAAAGACTTGCCCTACCAATGAACCGGGAAACATGGCGGCATGAATTTGCTCACCATCAGCCATTAAGGCAAAACGTGCCAACGGGTTGTAATGTTCCCAACAGGCCAGCGAACCAATACGCCCTACCGCAGAATTAATGGCACGTAAACCACTGCCATCACCTTGTCCCCACACCATGCGTTCATGGTAAGTTGGGGTAATTTTGCGGCGATGCTGAATGATTGAACCGTCGGCATTAAATAACAGTTGCGCGTTATAAATCGTACTGCCCGCACGTTCATTAATGCCAATCGATACCACCATGTTGGCTTCAAGACAGGCTTGACCAATCGCTAAAGTTGCTTCGGAAGGTACAACCACCGATTCATTTAATAGCTTTAAATGCTCTTTACCCATAGCAAATGGCGGTTGTACAAAGGAGAAATAAGGGTAATAAGGCACGACGGTTTCAGGAAAGACTGCGAATTGCACTCCCTGTTTTCCAAGCTCTAAAATAATGCCACAGATTTTTTTTACTGTTGCGGCTTGACTATAAAGCACTGGGCTACATTGTACTGCGGCGGCTTTAATGATTCGGTTCATAACCTTATCCCCTCGTGGTTTATGTTTACTTAGGCAGTCCAGGTATCAATGACTAAGGCATTGTCGCGACGCATCAGCAGTCTTAAATCCATCACATCCAATGGATTAATTGGCCGAATTCCCGGAATAAGCGCTTTTTCGGTTTGACCATAAAATGCTTGTAATGCAAAACGGCAGGCATAGACTTCGCCACCTTCTTCCATAAAGGCTTTCAACTGATTGTTGACGGCTAAATGACCTGGAAAAGCTTCTGCCCCTAAAGTTGGAAAACCCCGTTGTACACCCAACTGCACGCCTGGGCCGTAAAGCAAAATTTTGGTTTCAAAGCCTTTGCGCAACAGACGTTTTGCCTGTAACACATTGACCAAGCCGGCTGATCCTTCAAATGCAACGGTATGGAAAGTCACCAATGCTTTTTCACCTGGCAGGGCTTTGACGTCCTCAAACACTTTTTCTTCGTAATCAACAAGAAAATCGCCGTCTTTATATTGCTCGATATCAATCTTTGGCATGACCAACTCCTCGTTCAATGTTATTTGGGAATGAACCAACATGTAGTCTGTCTGTACTATTGCGAGAAATTATTGCGAGAACTGTGCCAAGTTGTATTTTGGAGTGGAAGTTAATTTTTATCACATTGAAAAATATCATTTAATTTTTATAAAAATAGTTTCCATGGAGATAAATTGAACGACTAGGGAATTAGGATTTTTCGTAGTATTATGAAATTTAATCGCTTAAATTATGAAATTTCATATACTCTATGGATTTTAAGAGGCAACTTGAAAGATGACAGGTATAGTAACTAACTTTATCTCGGACTGGGTAGTTTACGAAGACTCGATTCGCCCGCTGGTATTTGAACACACGTCACAGGCATTAATTGTGCTAGATCCACATCAAAACCAGTTTATTGATGTGAATATTAGCGCCACTCAATTATTACAATATGAACGTCATGAAATTATTCAAAAAACGGTGACTTCCATTTTTGGTCATTTCAGACAACTGCCATATCTTATGGCATTTACCGAAGAAGCTTTGGTAAAAGGTCGGGCCTGGAACAATGAGTTGTATATCTTTGATAGAAACGGTGAAAAAATCCAATTGGATATTACTGCTGTTTCATTGTCTTATAAAAATAAAACCTTGCTGATATGGTCGCTGGTGGATGTCAAAGATTTAGCATTGCGCCAACTCAATAAAAATGCCGATAAAGCCATTCGTATAGGTTTAAAAGAATCGCAAGCCTTACAAGAGCTGTTTATTGACTCTGACACAGGCAAGCATTTATTACTGAGTTCAGTCGGTGACGGTATTTACAGTATTAACAAACAAGGCTTGTGTACCTTTATTAACCCTGTCGGGGCTAAAATGTTGGGGCTGCAACCTGAAGATGTATTGAGTGACAATATCCATAACGTTCATCACCATACCCATGAAAATGGCGACCCCTATCCTGAAGAAGAGTGCCCGATTTACGCGGCGGTACATGACGGTATTGTGCACGAAGGGGTTCAGGAAATTTTTTGGCGTCGTGACGGTAGTTGCTTTCCAGTGGAATTTACCAGTACCCCAGTGATTCGTGACAGTGAAATTATTGGCGCGGTAGTGGTGTTCCGTGATATTACCGATCGGCTGAATACCGAAAAACAACTGACCCATGCCCTTGAAGAACTACAAGATTTAAAAAGTCGACTGGAACAGCAAAATGAATATCTGCAAGAAGAAATTTTACATGAAAATCAATATGATGAAATTATTGGCAGAAGTGCATCCATTTTACAGATTATTGAGAAAATCAAGGTGGTCGCTCCAACCGATGCCAATGTGATGATTTATGGTGAATCAGGTACAGGCAAAGAGCTGATTGCTCGTGCTATTCACCAATCCAGTCACCGTAAACAGCAACCACTTATTCGAGTCAATTGTGCCGCCATTCCTTCGGAACTGTTTGAAAGTGAATTTTTCGGACATGTTAAAGGTGCATTTACCGGGGCTGTGCGTGACCGTGCCGGACGTTTTGAATTGGCAGACCAAGGCACACTGTTTTTAGATGAAATTGGTGAAATTCCTATCGAGCTACAAAGTAAATTGCTGCGTGTATTGCAGGAAGGAACCTTTGAGCGAGTCGGCGAAGAAAAAACGCGACATGTGGATGTGCGGATTATTGCCGCCACCAACCGCAATTTAAAAGAAGAAATTAAACACAAACGTTTTCGTGAAGACCTCTATTTCCGTTTAAATGTATTCCCGATTTATTCACCGGCTTTACGTGACCGTAAAGAAGATATTCCACTTTTAGTTACGCATTTTACTAAGTTGATTTGTGACAAGCGTAAAATTAATTATCTCCCATTTTCACAAAGGCATATTTTAGAATTACAGCAATATGATTGGCCTGGTAATATTCGTGAATTACAAAATGTCATTGAACGCGCACTCATTATAGCGAAACAAGGCACGGTTTCGTTTAAATATTTGCTAGAACAAGATCAACAGCAAAATGAAACGACGCATCAGAATATTCACAATAAACTTCAACACATTGAAGTTGTGCTGACCATGCAGCAACTGAAAGACTTGGAAATTAAAAATTTCTCTCTTGCCGTTAAACAATGCAAAGGTAAAATTTTTGGTGATGATGGCGCAGCAAAATTGTTGGGAATGAACCCAACGACATTGATCTCACGCTTAAAGAAATTAGGAGTTGATTATTAAAAATCTCATCTTGAGTTTGGAAAATGCGCCTTATTTACTAGTTACAAAAACCCGCAAAAAACTGCGGACTCAATGCGGGCGGGGATATAAGGGGGAGCTAACCCGGTGTTTTCTGCGATTCTACATACGCCTTTAGTGTCTCGATGGTTGTACCGTCTGCACTATAGGCGAAATAAGAGCGTGATCATAGCCCCCCACTATCAGACTGCTTTCGCAGAATGGTTTTTTGAATTTTAAGTGAGAATTTGAATTTTTTTACATTTTTTATGCGCTCGTTGCAAATATTGCTTTACTGAGCTGGCAGAAACTTGGAGTTGATCAGCGATTTCGCTATAACGTAGTCCTTGTAGCTGTGCCAGTAAAAAAGCGCTTTTTACTTGAACTGGCAATTTATCAAGAGTGATCTCAAGTTTTTCAAGCTGTTCAAATGTAGCGATTCTGCTTTCAGCAGAGGGCATGGTCATTTCTGGTGTCGAGTTTATATATTCCAAATAGCTCTCCTCGTTCTTTCTTCGACGGTAATAGTTGGCAACCAGGCAACGGGCCACGGTTGCTAGAAAAGACCGTGGCTGGCGGATGTCTGACAAATTTGAATTTGATAGAACGTTCAGGAAAGTATCCTGCGTGAGATCCTCCGCATGGCAAGGGCAAGGGACTTTACGGCGTAGCCAGTTATATAACCAGTCATGATGTTCAAAGTAAAATTGTTGCGCAGAACTATTAATTTTAGGCATGTCTTTGGTGTTGGTATTATGATTTCCAACAATTTTTATAAATGAAAATGATTATTATTTTCATATGATCATCGTCTGTCAAGCTGTTGGCTTTAAGTGAATTCCCTTATGGCATTTTGCTGCAATCGGATGGGTTTTTAAGATCGAGAAAAAGCGCAAGTGTGTCATGAAAAAACAGATAAAACTTTAATCATTAAAGGTAAAAGGCTGTGATTAGGTTTTTTCAAAGCGGGTAGAAAATTCAACATCATACCGACATTGAACGAGAAAACATTAGGAAGGATGGGTTTTAAATTGATTAATAAGGTAGCAAAATGACTGGGCTAACTAAATATACCCGTTATCTTTCAAGTTGCTTCTTTGTTGGCTGCACTCGCTCACCCCAGTTACATAGCTTGCTATGCTCCT
The DNA here is from genome assembly GCF_963887965.1 of Photorhabdus sp. RW14-46. NCBI lineage: Bacteria > Pseudomonadati > Pseudomonadota > Gammaproteobacteria > Enterobacterales > Morganellaceae > Photorhabdus > Photorhabdus sp. RW14-46. Next base: position 9,890 of record NZ_CAWPHH010000030.1, read on the forward strand.
GGGGATTCACTCCTTTGCCGTCGCGATGCATCTTGAAATCCATAGGGTATATATCTTTTTATACGTTTTTATGCTGATTAAGTAATCATTTCGTCTATTACCGAACAAGTTGTATATCAGTATTGAGACGTTCGTTGCCAATCCCTATTTTGGAGAAATTCAAACAGACATAAATAATAACCGAACAGCAAATCCGATCAGCACCAGTCCCATCACCCGCTCGAACCAATACCCTTTCCGTATAAATTTATTACGAATCAATGTATTAGAAAAAATAACACTGACCAATACAAACCATACCGCATTGACCACACACATCCAAACCCCATAAAACATTTGTATCAGGATAGGTGTATTGCTACTCACCACAGTCGTAAAAATTGCCAAAAAGAACAACGTCGCCTTAGGATTCAGGGCATTTGTCATAAACCCCATCAGAAATGCTTTCTATCTACTCTGTGAAGCTTGAACAATTCCCTCACTTTCTAAGACAGCCAAATCGGTAGGCTTACTCCTGATAAATTTGATACCGAGCCATATGATGTAAGTTCCGCCAACAAGTTTTGCTAATTCCATTAACCACGGAGTGGTATGCATTAATGCACTAACCCCCACTAGTGTATAGATGACATGTACTGATATTCTCGCTCCGATACCCACTGCCGTACACATCCCAGCCCAGCGACCAAACCTCACACTTTGTCGTATGGTAACCGCGAAATCTGGCCCCGGTGCTACTACTGCCAGAAAATGAATCACCGCCAGTCCTAGAAATTCCCCCTCAATAGTTATACAACATATTAACTCCAGAATGACAGCGGGTTTGCCGCTCCGCGATAGCCAATAAAACAGGACAAACTTAAACGTAGATTGTCTACACCAGCAGTCACGGCGTGCATACATCGGGAGTTAAAGATCAAAAGATCACCCACATTCGGCTGGATCTCCAATGCTGGTTTACCAAGCAGGGAAGGTTCAATGCCATAACTGTTACCACGCATAGAATCAAACTCTTCAGGAGAAAGTTTATCTTTCCAGATCTGTAAGGTGCCGCCTTCACTGGGCATAGCAAGATAAACATTGGCCGCAAACTGTGCTTGTAGGCTCTTAGCTCTGAAACTATCCGGGGCATCCTTAGCAAAAATGTCGTGATGAGCAAGAAAGGTAACCCCAGGTTTAATCACCCTCGACAACCCCACGTACATTTTCTTTCCATAAAGTGTTTCTAGTTGAGCGCCGGCGGACCAAATCTCATCCAGAGTACATCTCAGTAGATCCATCGGGGATAGATAAGGTGAACAGCGTTGCCGCAAATCATTGATGTTTTTAAACACACTTTCAAAATAATCAGCTACACGAGGTGGCTCATTTTCTGCTTCATAAAATGCCATTCCAATCCGTCCTATGCTCGGGGCGTTCAAATATTTATCAAATCCATGTCCCAGTATTTTTTTACCCAGTTGCATCGCTAAAACACTAGGAACAAATTGCTTTACTCGAATGGCCAAAATAAATAAGTTTGTTAAAAGGATAATTAAATCATGTGACGCAAAAAAACTAAATAAGATGAACCATACGATAAAATAACAAGAGTCTTAATTTAACAGGTGTCCATTCTGACGACAATATACCTTCTTTAATAAAGAAATGACTAATTTATCAATCAAGGTAATTATGATTATTAAATAAAAATAATAATTAATTCAGCTAAATAAGTGTGATTTTTCAGAAGAGCAATCAGTTGCGATATTTCAGCGTCAGGGTGAGAAAGAAACTTGGAGAGTTGAATGGTCAGCAGTCTGAGTTCCCTCAAATAGAGGGAACTATCAGGTGAGAAATCAAAACTTCTGGGAAATACTGAATTTAATGTTACGTCCAACCCCGGAAACCGATTCACCGAGGTATGGGCGATAATCACGATTAAACAAGTTATTTACCGTGACACGTGCTTCAAGACCTTGCCAGAAATTGGGTTGCCAACTGGCGAATACGCCATGCAGTGCATAACCTTTGCTTTTGGGTATTGACCAGAGTGTTGCCATGGGATCTCCATCTTTCGGCGATCTGTCTTGTTTACGGATAAAATCTCCGGTCCAGCCTATTGCCATCTGCCATTGAGGGATTTTTACCCCTAACATGGCGCGGGCGGAGGTGGGTGGAATTTCCGCAATCCAGGTTTTATTACCCCAAGGATCGCGAGGTGAAGCATCTCTCTGACCACGGATAGTCGAATAAGAAAGTTTGCCGAACAAGGAATTGCTGTCGTAGAAAGTCTCGATTTCCAATCCTTGAATGGTATATCCCGGTAAATTACGGTAGTTGGATAAAGGTTTTCCGCAATCCGGTGATTTACATACTATTCCGCGACGGGTAAATATTTCATCCTTGCCTCTATTACGGAATAAAGTTGTACGGATTTGCAAATTATCTTGGTCTGCCAGTAGGTTATTGAAATTCAGAATCGCACCGAAGCGTAAACCCGTTATTCTTTCTACATCCAAGTTACGGCTGGTGGCAGTAACACTTGCCCGGGCATATTGCATTTCATACTGTTCATCCACCAACGGAGCGCGCCATGTCCGGCTGATATCTGAAAATAGTGACAGGTTTTGTGTTGCTTTCCACATGATACCAAAATGAGGAGACCAGCCAGTATAAGTAACACTGCGGTAATCGTGCCCTATATTTGGTGAATTATTATTGTAGATTGCCGCGATATTGGGTTTACCAATATTGGTGATATGGTCATAGCGAACACCGGGTGTCAAAGTAACATCGCCGATAACCATTGCATCCTGCAAATAGAAACTATTCGTTTTTTGCTCGCCTGAAGGCATATAGGTTGGCTGAAAATAGCCATAATTATATTCAGGTTTTTTGTCTTTACTTTTATCATGGATAAGGGTATTCCGTTGATTTTTATGCCAACGAACTCCAACTAATAATGTGTGCTCTATTGGTCCGGTTATAAAAGCACTTTTGTTATTTATATCTGCTAAGTTATCTACATAGTCGATCCAGCTTTCATTTCCTAATGAACCAAGAAAACCGCTGTGGGCTTTTTCAGAGCGTTTATCATGCTGTTCTGTTTTCGAATAGGCATAGGTTGCTGTCAGGTTAAGTAACGGATTGTCTTCTGGTGCAATATTCCATTTAGCTGTGTAATTTTGGTCTGTTTGATCACGATAAACTAACTTCCGGCGCCAGGCTTCATTCCAACCATATTTTTCAATGTCGGCTTCTGACGGAACGGCTATCTCATCACGTTTTGCTGCCCACGGCTGCCAGCCATCAGAATCAGCGCGGATAGCGGAAAGTGTCAATGTATTAGCATCGTTCAGGTAAAAATTCGTTTTCAGTAAATAGGATGCCTGATCACTTTTAGAGAACGCAAAACGGGTGCCATCCGGTCGTTTAATATTGCCGCCATCTCGTTTGCTCATATATAGCAGACCGTCAGCAAAGCCCTCTATTGTTCGGCCATAGACTGCGCTGCTATAAATATTTTGGCGATCATTGGTGTGATAACTGTATTTCAGCAATCCGCCAAAATCTTCTCCGGGCCGTAATAAATCACTGGCATCTTTGGTCACAACTTTAACCGTTCCGCCAAATCCGCCATTACCATCAAGTAGATTATGTGGGCCTTTATCGACATCGACTCGCTTGATTAATTCGGGTTCAATAAAGATAGAGCCTTGGAGATATTTCTCGAAGCCTTTCGGTGCATCATCTAAGGTGACTTTAACGTCTTCGGTATCACCCATTCCCCAGATATTCAGAGTTTGGCCGCCTGGACGAGGCGATCCTGACATGGAAACGCCGGGAAGTTGATCAAGCAGTTCGGCAATATTATCTGCCTGGGTACGTTCAATATCCTCTTTTTTCAATACCGAGCTTCCGGCACTGACGCTGTTATTCAATCCGCCAATAACAGAAAGTGTAGAAAGTGTAATGACTTTCTCTGATTTTTCCGGTTTTTCTTTTGATTTTTGCTCTCTATTTTCCTGTGCAGCCAGATAACCTGGCAGGCTCGTACTCAGCATAATTATGCTTGATAAAGCATAATAAAGAGTGCGATTAATTGGCTGTGTAGTCGCTGTAATTGGGGTTTTTTGTGGTTTCCCGCTATTTTTCATTGTTATTAGCATCCTTGGAATGTCGTTAAGTAGAAAAGTTGCACTTACAGGATAGGTCACTTAACGCAAGGAATCGGGCAGGGAAAAGTTAATAACGGTATTAATTAATTATTTTATTGGTCAAGATATTTTCAAATTTGAGCTAAAAGTGTCTTTTAACCGTCGCTCTGATGGTGTTACTAGCCGATATTGTTACTAGATTGCTCTTGAGTCTATTTTTATGTATGTTTATACAGTTGTTGTTGATAGGCTAAAGCAGAATGCGAAAGATTATTCATATTGATATGGACTGTTTCTACGCAGCGATTGAAATGCGTGATGATCCGTCACTTCGTCATATTCCCATTGCTGTGGGCGGCAATGCAGACAGGCGAGGTGTTATTAGTACCGCTAATTATCCTGCCCGTCGTTTTGGAGTACGTAGTGCAATGTCTACTGCAATGGCGCTGAAACTCTGCCCTCAGCTTAAAGTTCTTCCGGGGCGTATGGCACTGTATAGGGAGGTTTCCCGGCATATCCATCAGATATTGTCTCGTTATACTGAGTGGATAGAGCCTCTGTCATTGGATGAAGCTTATTTGAATGTTACTGATAGCCATCATTGTTATGGATCTGCCACGCTTATCGCACAGGAGATCCGTCAATCCATTTTTGATGAATTACAATTGACGGCATCAGCCGGTATTGCACCGGTGAAATTTTTGGCAAAAATCGCTTCTGATATTAATAAACCGAATGGGCAGTATGTCATTCCTCCTGATCGAGTGGCTGATTTTATTAAGGTTTTACCTTTGCGAAAAATTCCGGGGGTTGGCAAAGTCATGGTGCAACGGCTGGCTAATATGGGGCTGGAAACCTGTTCTGATGTACAAAAATATGACGTCATTGTTTTGGTGAAACAGTTGGGGAAATTTGGTCAGGTACTTTGGGATCGTTGTCACGGTATTGATGAACGGTTGGTGAATCCAGATCGTTTGCGAAAATCAATTGGTGTGGAGCGGACACTTGCGAGAGATATTCATCAATGGGAACAGTGCACTGAACTGATAGAAAGTTTATATCTGGAATTAGAAAAACGGTTGAGTAACGTTAAACCTGATCTGCGGATTGCCCGTCAGGGGATTAAACTGAAATTTGATGATTTTCAACTCACCACTCAGGAGCATGTTCATCCATTATTGGATAAGCAGGATTTACTGCAATTGGCCCAGAAAACATGGACATCTCGCCGGGAAGGGCGTGGCGTTCGTTTGGTTGGTTTGCACGTGACGTTGCAGGACCCAGAAATTGAGCGGCAACTCTTGCTTGAATGGTAATTCCCCTGCCATCACATAGGGCAGGGGAGAACTGATTAAGCCTTTTCAGGAATGGCTTTCAAAATTGCAGTCAGCAGTTGCCAATATTGCCCGACACTCTTGATGTGCACTTGTTCGTCAGGAGAGTGAGCGCCCGTAATGGTTGGCCCGATAGATACCATATCCATATCAGGATAAGGTTTCTTGAATAGGCCACATTCCAGCCCTGCATGGATTACCATAATATTAGGTGTCTTATCGAATAACTGTTGATAAGTTTCACTTACTAAGTGCATTACAGGAGAACTTGCATCTGGCTGCCAGCCGGGGTAATCACCTTTAGCGGAAATCTCGGCATTTGACAGTTTAGCGAGCGAAGAGAGCATACCGATGATATAGGACTTGCCGCTGTCGATAAGCGAACGGATTAAGCAAATGATATTCACTTTATCTTGTTCCATTGCAACAACGCCCACGTTTAGCGAGGTTTCTACTACACCTTTGATGACATCACTCATACGGATAACACCATTGGGGGTACTGTTTAGCAGTGAGATAAAACGGTTTTGGCAATCATCAGTTAATGCCTGAATATCGGTTTCAACCTCTTCCAGTAATACAGTCAGGTTTTTCTCAACGATGGCATACTCATTTTTCAGTATATCCAAGTAGTTATCTTTCAGTTGGGTAAGCTGTGCTGCTTTATCGGCAGGAATAGCAACAATAACATGGCCTTCACGAGGAATGGCATTACGCAGCGTACCGCCTTGGAAGTCGAGCAGTTTTAGCCCCAATTCCTGAGTATGGGCGACAAGGAAGCGAGCCAATAGTTTGTTGGCATTACCCAGTCCTAAATGAATATCACAACCGGAATGCCCGCCTTTTAGACCTTTAATGACCAGTTTTAGTGTTTTATAGTGAGCCGGCACAGCTTCACGGGTCAATGCTAAAGTGGTGGTAAAATCGATACCTCCAGCACAACCCATGTAGATTTCCCCTTCTTCTTCTGAATCGGTATTGATCAAGATATCAGCTTGAAGCCAGCCCTGTTGCAGGCCAAAAGCGCCATCCATTCCGGCTTCTTCCGTCATGGTCAATAAAACTTCTAGCGGGCCATGTTTTACATTGTCATCAGCCAGTACCGCCAATGCTGATGCCAGGCCAATACCATTATCGGCCCCCAGTGTTGTACCTTGGGCAGTAACCCATTCACCATCAACATAAGGGCTGATCGGATCTTTAGTGAAATCGTGCACTGTATCGTTGTTTTTTTGCGGCACCATATCAAGATGTGCTTGCAAAACAACCGCTTTACGATTTTCCAACCCTTTACTGGCTGGCTTTCTGATCAGAATATTGCCGACTTGATCACGTTCAACGTGCAACTCTTTTTCTTGCGCCCATTGAACAATGTGGGTTGCCAGCGCTTCTTCATGGTAAGAAGGGTGAGGAATAGAGCAGATTTTGGCAAAGATGTCCCATAGAGGTTGAGGGGATAATTGTGATAGTTCTGACACGACGAATCTCCTATGACTGCATCTCAATTAAGTTTCTATATGATGAGCGCTTAACGCCATGATGTTATTGGGCTCAGAATACCACTTTACTTTTGTTAAGAATAATACGATTCATTGATTCCCTGTTTCCGCTAGTTTTTACAGACCTAAGTCACTATAATTCGCGCAACTTTTTTTGCGAGATGCTTTTCTAAAGTATTTTTAAGTTGTCGGGATCAATTCTTATGAGCGAAAAATATGTCGTAACTTGGGATATGTTGCAAATACATGCCCGTAAATTGGCACAACGTTTACTTCCTGTCGAACAGTGGAAAGGCATCATTGCCGTGAGTCGCGGTGGTCTTGTCCCTGGGGCGCTTTTGGCGCGTGAATTGGGTATTCGTCATGTAGATACCGTCTGTATTTCCAGCTATGACCATAATAATCAACGTGAGCTGAAAGTTCTGAAAAAAGCAGAAGGCGATGGTGAAGGTTTCATCGTTGTGGATGATCTGGTTGATACTGGAGGCACTGCTCAGGCCATCCGTGAAATATATCCCAAAGCCCATTTTGTGACTATTTTTGCAAAGCCGGCAGGCCAACCGTTGGTTGATGATTATATTGTTGATATTCCTCAAGATACTTGGATCGAGCAACCTTGGGATATGGGTGTAGTATTCGTTCCACCCATTTGTGAAGGTAGATAAAATCAGCATTAGTTATGGCAAATCGGAACCTTTCAGAATCACTTTTTAAGCCAAGACAAAAACATCAGGAAACTTCCACGTTGGTAAAGCACCGCGATCCTCGGTTAATTGCGGGTAATTACAGTACGTTAGATGGTAATAGTCATGGTAGCTGGTATCGTATGATTAACCGGCTGATGTGGATTTGGCGAGAAATTGATCCGTTTGAAATAGAAGAAGTGTTGTGCCGGATTGCCATGACAAACGCACAGCGTAGTGATGATAATTTACTGGATACTGTGATTGGGTATCGTAAAGGTAACTGGGTTTTTGAGTGGTCACATCAGGCGATGTTGTGGCAACAGAGAGCGTTGCAGGCAGAGCAGATCCCAGAAGCGGGCAATTTCTGGTTGAAAGCGGCTAATTTGTATAGCATCGCTGGTTATCCCCATCTTAAGGGGGATGAGTTGTCTCAGCAGGCTGTCATTTTAGCCAATAAAGCTTATGAAAATGCGGCTCGTTGTTCTGGCTATCAGTTGAGGAAAATAGAGTTCAAACTCAAGGAAGGGGGTTGTGTGACCGGTTTCCTTCATCTGTCTCAGCAACTGCAAAGACCTTCTCCAACTATTTTGGTTTGTGGCAGTTTGGATAATTTGCAAAGCGATTATTATCGGCTGTTCCGTGATTATCTGGCACCACTTGGATTTGCGATGTTAACTGTGGATATGCCCTCGATTGGTTACTCTTCACGCCTGAGGATGACACAGGATACCTGTATTCTCCATCAACAAATCATCCATCAACTGGATGAAATTCCCTGGATTGACCACACCAGGATTGGTCTATTTGGTTTTCGCTTTGGTGCCAATATTGCCGTCCGGTTGGCCTATTTGGAATCTAAACGTATTAAGGGCGTTGCGACTCTTGGCGCTATCGTTCATGAGTGGCTCAGCAGTGTTGAACGTCAACAAAATTCACCTTCGATGTATCTTGATATGTTTGCTAGCAGACTGGGTATTTATAATGTGGATGAAAAGGCGTTTCGTCTCGAACTCGGTTGTTACTCCCTTAAAAAACAAGGTTTGTTAGGTCGGCGTTGTTCCGTTCCTATGTTAGCGGGTTATTGGCAGAATGATATTTTCAGCCCGAAAGAAGAATCTAAGCTGATAGCAATGTCATCAATGGATAGTCAATTACTGGCTATTCCGACAACACCTGTTTATAACAGTTTCAATAAGGCGTTACGGGAGATTAGTCAATGGTTGAGAAATAAAGTCTGTTGATGAAATTTACGTTACTTGTTGATTATTAACTGCTTTATTTTATAAAGATTTCATGCGCTTTCGGGTGAAGTGAACAATGTTGATTTGTTCTAAGCGCCTATATTTTTCAATTTAGCATTATGATGCCTGTTGGCATAACGCTTCTCTCCTGTTAAAACTGAGCACTGTTTTTTTAATTTAAATTTAATGGCAAAAATATGATGAATAGCAGCCAAACATTGGTTGTGAAACTGGGGACGAGTGTACTGACAGGCGGCTCTCGTCGCCTGAATCGAGCTCATATTGTAGAACTGGTAAGGCAATGTGCTCAGCAACATGAAAAAGGTCATCGCATTATTATTGTGACTTCCGGTGCTATTGCGGCAGGGAGGGAACATTTGGGCTATCCGGATCTACCTGCAACAATTGCATCCAAGCAATTGCTGGCGGCGGTCGGCCAAAGTCGGTTGATTCAGTTATGGGAGCAGTTTTTTTCTATTTATGGTATCCATGTTGGGCAAATGTTATTGACCCGGGCGGATTTAGAAGATCGCGAACGTTTTTTAAATGCCAGAGATACTTTACAGGCTTTGCTTGATAATCGCATTGTGCCTGTCATTAATGAGAATGATGCGGTTGCGACGGCGGAAATAAAAGTGGGTGATAATGATAATTTATCTGCACTAGCGGCAATTCTGGGGGGCGCCGATAAATTGCTATTGCTGACGGATATTGAAGGGCTGTATACCGCTGATCCGCGTAACAATCCAGACGCAAAACTTATCCCGGAAGTTTATGACATCAGCGATGAATTACGTATGGTTGCCGGTGATAGCATTTCGGGTTTAGGGACGGGAGGCATGGCAACTAAACTTCAGGCGGCGGGGATTGCTGGTCGCGCGGGGATTGATGTCATTATTGCCGCGGGTAATAAACCCGATGTCATCTCTGATGTCATTGAAGGTAATCCGGTAGGTACTCGTTTTCATGGGTTGGAAAGCCCGATGGAAAATCGCAAGCGTTGGATTTTTGGCGCACCTCCGGCGGGTGAAATTATTGTAGATCATGGCGCTGAAACAGCAATCTGCGAAAAAGGCAGCTCTTTATTACCGAAAGGGATTAAAAATATTAAAGGTGATTTCTCCCGTGGAGAGGTTATCTGTATTCGTAGTCTGTCTGGTAAAGATTTGGCGCATGGTGTTTGCCGTTATAACAGTGATGCTCTACGTTTAATTGCAGGCCACCATTCACAACAGATAAGCCAAATCCTCGGTTATGAATATGGTGCTGTTGCGGTTCATCGTGATGACATGATCGTGAGTTAAGGATTCATAATGTTAGAACAAATGGGAAAAGCTGCCAGGGAAGCTGCATGGCAACTGGCACAGCTAAGTACAAAACAGAAAAATCAGGCATTAATTCGCATTGCAGATTTACTGGAGCAGGAAAGTGCAATCATTCTTGAAGCTAATCAGCTTGATATGATTCAGGCCCGTGAACAGGGCATGAGCGAAGCATTGTTGGATCGTCTATTATTGACGCCGGAACGTTTGACCGCGATAGCTCACGATGTTCGTCAGGTATGCGGTTTATCTGACCCGGTAGGGGAAGTCATTGATGGCAGTTTGCTTGACAGTGGCTTGAGGTTGGAGCGTCGCCGTGTACCGCTGGGTGTGGTCGGGGTGATTTATGAAGCACGCCCTAATGTCACCATCGATGTTGCATCTCTGTGTTTGAAAACCGGTAATGCGGTTATTTTGCGTGGGGGTAAAGAGACTCACAACACTAATCAAGCGACAGTGAAAGTCATTCAGCAGGCACTTGAACAGAGTGGATTACCGGCCGCCGCCGTGCAGGCGATAGATAAACCGGACCGTGAGTTAGTTATTCAGCTACTGAAATTGGATCGCTATGTGGATATGTTGATTCCACGTGGTGGTGCAGGGTTGCATAAGTTGTGCCGTGAGCAATCGACCATTCCAGTGATTACCGGCGGAATTGGCGTCTGTCATACCTTTGTCGATGAAAGTGCTGATTTTGATAAGGCATTAACTGTCATCACTAACGCTAAAGTGCAACGCCCAAGTGCCTGTAATGCTTTGGAAACATTGCTGGTACATCAGAAGATTGCGGCTGATTTTCTGCCTGCACTGAGCAAGTACATGGAAGAGCAAGGCGTTACTCTGCATGCGAGTAAATCAGCAATGGTGTTTTTGAAAGATGGAGCTGCTAAGGTCGTGGATGTTACAGAAGCAGATTACCGTGATGAGTGGTTATCTCTGGATATGAATGTGGAAATTGTCAGTGATATGGAGCAGGCAATTGATCATATTCGTACCTATGGTACGTCCCATTCTGATGCTATTTTGACTCAATCTTTGCACAATGCTGACTATTTTGTTCGTCAGGTTGATTCTGCTGCGGTTTATGTGAATGCTAGCACTCGCTTTACTGATGGTGGCCAGTTTGGCTTGGGAGCGGAAGTTGCTGTTAGCACGCAAAAGCTGCATTCTCGTGGTCCAATGGGATTAGATGCGTTGACTACGTATAAATGGATTGGTTATGGAGAGGATTTAGTCCGTAAGTAATGTGCTATACCCTATGGATTTCAAGATGCATCGCGACGGCAAGGGAGCGAATCCCCGGGAGCATAGATAACTATGTGACCGGGGTGAGTGAGCGCGGCCAACAAAGAGGCAACTTGAAAGATAACGGGTATATTGTTACCCCAGAAGCGAGCCTGATTATATTGAAGTTTCGGTAAAGTCATGCTTTTGGGGTGGTTTTTACCGTATATATTAACTTTTAATTTTACGTTGATGTAAATTTCTGGTTACTATAGGCGTTAATATATTTTTAACGATGAAATTTATCAAGGATATCAGGCAGTGAACCAAATATTGTTTATTGTAGGTGCACGTGGGGCAGGAAAAACGACGGTTGGAAAATTATTAGCCAATGAATTATCGTACACATTTATTGACACTGATCACCATATCCAACAAACCAGTAATATGACCATTGCGGATATTGTTAACCAGCAAGGATGGCAACAATTTCGGCAATTAGAAAGCCAAGCTTTACAACAAGTTACTCAAATTAATCGCGTTATTTCTACTGGAGGAGGTATCATTCTTTCCGCTGAAAATCGCCAATATATGCGACAAAATGGCACGGTGATTTATCTTCAAGCTTCAGCGAGCATTTTGGCTGAGCGATTAATGCAGCAACCAGAAAGTACCCAACGTCCTAGTTTGACGGGAAAATCTATTGTTGAAGAAATGGAAGAAGTGCTTGCCGCCAGAGAAAATCTCTATTGTGAATGTGCGAACCATATTATTAATGCGCACCTTTCACCGGAAAAAATTACAACTTATGTGAAAGAGATTATGTTCTCTGGAATAGTTTCCTGACACTATTTTGGTATTTTTTATAGAGAAATAAGAATATTACAGTGTCGAATAATAAATAGTATCTTCTATTTATTTTTTCAAATGGGTTGAGATACGAATATGTTGTTTAAATTTCTAAGGCTTGTTTTTCGTTTGATGTTTCGTTTAACAGTAGAAGGAGATATTAAACAATTTAACCACCCAAAATGCCTTATCACGCCTAATCATGTCTCTTTTCTTGATGGTGTTTTGCTAACACTTTTTTTGCCGGTTAAGCCAGTATTTGCTGTCTATTCCAACATTGCAAATCGTGGTTTTATGAAACTGGTAAGTCGCTATGTTGAAATAGTTCCCTTAGACCCAATAAATCCAATGGCTGTCAGGATACTGGTTAAGGAAATAGAAAAAGGGCGGCCAATAGTTGTTTTTCCTGAGGGAAGAATTACTGTGACTGGTTCTTTGATGAAAATCTATGATGGGGCAGCTTTTATTGCGGCGATATCCGAAGCCGTTGTGGTTCCTGTTCGTTTTGAAGGGTTAGAAAGAACCCTATTCAGCCGATTAAAGGGTATTTTCAAACTTCACCTTTTTCCGAAGGTGACAATGAAAATCCTGCCTGCGACACAATTGCTGATGCCGAATGCGTCTAGTTCGGAGCAACGACGTCGTTTAGCCGGTGAGCGTTTGCATGAAATAATGATGAATGCTCGAATGGCGACCCGACCGCAAGAAACAATATTTGAATCTTTACTGGTTGCACGAAAACAATTTGGTCGTTTTAAGCCCTGTATTGAAGATGTTTCTTTTAAAGAAGACAGTTATAACAGTCTGCTTAAAAAAGTACTGGCGGCCAGTCGTATTTTGCAGCGTTTTACCTGCCAGGGGGAACGGATTGGTTTTCTTTTACCTAATGCCACTATTATGGTAGCTGCGATATTCGGGGCATCTTTGAGAGGAAGAATACCGGCTTTACTAAACTATACAACCGACAGTCATGGATTGAAGAATGCGCTAGCGGTTGCCAGTATTAAAACTATCGTGACTTCCCGGCAATTTCTGAAAAAGGAGCGATTAACACATTTATCCGAGCAGGTTACCGAGGTTAACTGGGTTTATCTTGAGGATTTGGAAAGTACAGTGACTTTGCTGGATAAATTATGGATCTTGTGGCACCTCTTTTTTCCGAAGCAAGCGATGGTGGCACAAAAACCCGATGATGATGCTTTGGTGCTATTTACGTCCGGTTCAGATGCTGTATCAAAAGGTGTCGTTCACAGTCACGCTAGTTTGTTAGCCAATGTGGAACAGATAAAAACCATTACTGATTTCAATCCACTTGACCGTTTTATGTCTTCTCTACCGCTATTTCATGCATTTGGGTTGACTGTTGGCTTATTCACTCCATTGTTGTCTGGTAGCCGAATATTCCTCTACCCAAATCCATTGCATTATCGGGTAGTACCAGAACTGGTATATGAATGTAACTGTACCGTATTATTGGGTACATCCAGTTTCCTGGAGAATTATGCCTATTCTGCTCATCCGTATGATTTTGCACGTCTTCGTTGTGTTATAGCCGGTATTGAAAAGCTCGCTGAAAATACTAAACAGATTTGGCAAGACAAATTCGGTATTCGCATTTTAGAAGGATATGGCATGACAGAATGTGCGCCTGTCATTGCATTGAATGTGCCGATGATGGCTAAGGTCGGTACGGTTGGGCGGATTTTGCCGGCAATGGAATTCCGTTTGATTCCAATAGCAGGAATTAAGCAGGGGGGACGTTTGCAGCTACGTGGCCCGAATATGATGAAAGGATATCTGAGAATGGAAGATCCAAATCATTTGGAACCACCAGCGGTAAAAGATGAACATGGGAATATTCAGTTTGATTGGCTCGATACTGGTGACATTGTTTCAATTGATGAACAGGGATTCTGTACTATTCTCGGTCGGGGGAAACGTTTTGCTAAACAGGGAGAACTTGACGGTGGTAAAGCCGATTTTGTTACTTTGTGTAAAATAGCGGAAGCTGAATAGGAACAATATATTGTGAATGCATCCTCCGTTGTTCAACCGCTATTGACCCGTGGCATGAAAGCCGTATTGGTGTCGCAGTTTTTTTCGGCTTTTGCCGATAATGCACTGTTGTTTGCGATCTTGGCACAGTTGAAAGCCCAGTTTTATCCTGACTGGAGCCAGCCAATATTACAGATAGTGTTTGTCTTGGCATATATCCTATTGGCACCTTTTGTAGGGCAAATTGCCGATCGTTTCCCGAAAGATCGTGTGATGTTGTTTGCTAATAGCTTCAAGTTGTTGGGCGCGTTTACTATTTGCCTGGGATATGATCCATTTCTGGGTTATGCCTTGGTGGGCGTGGGAGCAGCATCATATTCACCGGCTAAATATGGCATTTTGGTTGAACTGACCGATGGTGATCGTTTAGTAAAGGCGAATGGTTTGATGGAGGCTTCAACAATAATTGCCATTCTTACGGGCTCTGTCGTTGGTGGTTTTTTGTCTGATTGGAACTTGGCAATCGCACTGCTGGTTTGTGCGCTGATGTACGGTATTGCTGTTGTCGCTAATTTCTTTATCCCCCGATTATCGGCGGTGCGTCGGGATAAGGGCTGGAATCTGAAAAAGATGCTGACAGACTTTGCTTCAGCTTGTTGCATTCTTTGGCATAACAAAGGCGCTCGATTTTCTTTAATTGGTACGAGTTTGTTCTGGGGAGCGGGTATAACACTGAGATTCCTATTGGTCTTATGGGTACCTGTTGTTCTGGGAATTTCTGACAATAGCACGCCGACAATACTTAATGTGATGGTTGCTGTCGGCATTATTATCGGTGCGGGTGCTGCTGCCCGTTTTATCACCCTTAAAACAGTTCACCGTTGTATGCCTGCCGGTGTTTTAATCGGCGTGATGGTGGTCATTTTCGCTGTCCAGCACAGTATTTGGGCTTCCTACGTCTTATTAATCATTCTCGGTATTTTTGGCGGTTTGTTTATTGTCCCGCTGAATGCATTATTGCAGGAAAGCGGCAGGCAAACGATTGGGGTCGGTTATGCAATCGCAGTACAGAATTTGGGTGAGAATATCGCCATGTTATTGATGCTTGGCCTCTACTCATTGGTTATTAAAATAGGCGTCCCGGTTGTTACAACAGGGATAGGCTTTGGTACTCTGTTGGCGTTGACAATCACGAGTTTGTGGATTTGGAACCGGTTTCAAAGAAATTGATCTTTTATCGGATAAAGAGAGTGTTATGAGTGAAAAAATTCTGACTCAGCTTAGTATTGAGCTAGGAGAGAAACTGAGACAGCAAACACTGTCGGTGACCTGTGCCGAATCTTGCACCGGTGGCTGGTTGGCGAAAACAATTTCAGATATTGCCGGTAGCTCTGCTTATTTTGACCGAAGCTTTGTGACATACAGTAATAAAGCTAAGCATCAGATGCTCGGTGTGTCAGAGGCCGTTTTACAGCAATATGGGGCTGTCAGTGAACAGGTTGTGAGAGAAATGGCGACAGGAGCACTGAAAGCCGCACAGGCAGATCTAGCGGTTTCGGTTAGTGGCATTGCCGGGCCTGATGGTGGCAGCGAAGAAAAACCTGTTGGCACAGTGTGGTTTGGGTTTGCCTATCTAACGGTAAATGGGGTAGAAGTTGTGCCCCGCCGTTGTTGTTTTAACGGTGATCGAAATGAAGTACGCCTTCAAGCTGTCATTTATTCTCTGAAAACACTGTTATCAGAGATTATATACCTTATTGGATTTCAAGATGCTTCAAAGAGGCAACTTGAAAGATAACGGGTATAAAAAATTAACTTGATGCTGTATGATTATACAGTATAATTGTAGGCAACATTTCAGTATTAAAAATTATTCATCGGCAGTGAGAGAGCCCTTTCATTGCTTACGAGGGAGTAAAAATGGCTATTGATGAAAATAAACAAAAAGCACTAGCAGCGGCACTCGGCCAAATTGAAAAACAGTTTGGTAAAGGTTCCATCATGCGTTTGGGCGAAGACCGTTCAATGGACGTTGAAACTATCTCCACGGGTTCATTATCACTGGATATTGCATTAGGTGCTGGTGGTCTGCCGATGGGGCGTATTGTTGAAATCTATGGCCCGGAATCTTCGGGTAAGACAACGCTGACATTACAGGTTATTGCTGCGGCACAACGTGAAGGTAAAACCTGTGCGTTTATTGATGCTGAACACGCTCTTGATCCCATCTATGCTAAGAAGTTGGGTGTTGATATTGATAACTTGTTGTGTTCTCAACCCGATACGGGGGAACAGGCTCTTGAGATCTGTGATGCGTTGACTCGCTCCGGCGCTGTTGATGTCATTATCGTAGACTCCGTTGCCGCTTTAACGCCAAAAGCCGAAATAGAAGGAGAAATTGGTGATTCTCATATGGGGCTGGCCGCTCGAATGATGAGTCAGGCAATGCGTAAACTGGCCGGTAACTTGAAAAGTTCTAATACGTTGTTGATCTTTATCAACCAGATTCGTATGAAAATTGGTGTCATGTTTGGTAACCCTGAAACTACCACCGGTGGTAACGCGCTGAAATTCTATGCTTCTGTTCGTCTAGATATTCGCCGCATTGGTTCTGTGAAAAATGGTGAAGAGGTCGTTGGTAGCGAGACCCGTGTTAAGGTGGTAAAAAACAAAGTGGCAGCGCCATTTAAGCAAGCAGAATTCCAGATTATGTATGGTGAAGGCATTAACACTTATGGTGAATTAATCGATTTAGGTGTGAAGCATAAACTGGTGGAAAAAGCAGGCGCATGGTACAGCTATAATGGCGATAAAATTGGTCAAGGCAAAGCGAATGCTACCATCTATCTGAAAGAGCATCCTGAAGTTGCTACTGAGCTGGATAAAAAATTACGTGAAATGCTGTTGCACAATGCCGGCGAATTCAATAGTGCTGCTTCTGATTATGAAGACAATGAAAACGAAGAGATGAATAACGAAGAATTCTAATCTAATAATATCGGTAATCTCTATTCTTGTATTCAAAGCTGTAAAAGTTTTGTCATCAAACTAATACCGCGTTAATAATGACGCGGTTTCCTCTCTCAGAAAGCGAGTATTATCCATATTATGCGATCATGCTTTCAGAAAATATCCAGACGATTTACAATGCTGCCAGCGAATGGATGTATTTGGGATTTTATACCCTATGGATTTCAAGATGCTTCGCGACGGCAAGGCCAACAAAGAGGCAACTTGAAAGATGACGGGTATACTTCTAATAGAAGAGCTTTTATCTTATCCCCACTTTGTTTATTCGTGAGTTGAAAATAGGTGATGGAATATCCCACCTAACCAATTCATAAATCTGTTTTTTCCAGCTTGATTTTGGGACAATTATGAGCAAAAGCACTGCTGAGATCCGTCAAGCGTTTCTCGACTTTTTTCATACTAAAGGGCATCAAGTCGTACCAAGTAGTTCTTTGGTGCCAAATAATGACCCAACACTGCTGTTTACCAACGCAGGGATGAACCAGTTTAAGGATGTCTTTCTTGGACAGGACAAAAGATCTTACTCCCGAGCAACAACTGCTCAGCGCTGTGTTCGTGCTGGTGGTAAACATAATGATTTAGAAAATGTAGGTTACACCGCACGTCATCATACTTTCTTTGAGATGCTAGGTAATTTTAGTTTTGGTGACTATTTCAAACATGATGCTATTAGTTATGCTTGGGAACTTCTGACTGGCAAAGATTGGTTTAATTTGCCTAAAGAAAAATTATGGGTGACTGTCTATCAGACAGATGATGAAGCCTATGATATTTGGAAGAACGACGTCGGAATACCAGCAGAAAGAATTATCCGCATTGGTGATAACAAAGGTGCACCTTATGCATCGGATAACTTCTGGCAAATGGGTGATACCGGTCCTTGTGGCCCTTGCACTGAAATTTTTTATGATCATGGTGAGCATATCTGGGGTGGGCCGCCAGGAAGCCCGGAGGAAGATGGTGACAGATATATTGAAATCTGGAATATCGTCTTTATGCAGTTCAATCGTCATGCCGATGGCACGATGGAGCCGTTGCCAAAACCATCCGTAGATACGGGGATGGGGCTGGAGCGTATCACTGCTGTATTGCAGCACGTCAATTCTAATTATGAGATTGATCTGTTCCGTGATTTGATTACAGTTGTTGCTAATGTCACTGGTGCTACAGATGATCTGAGTAATAAATCTCTGCGGGTTATTGCTGATCACATTCGTTCATGTGCATTTTTGATTTGTGATGGTGTTGTTCCTTCTAATGAAAACCGTGGTTATGTTCTGCGTCGTATTATCCGCCGAGCTATCCGTCACGGTAACATGTTGGGGGCTAAAGATACCTTCTTCTATAAACTGGTTGCGCCATTGCTAGAAGTGATGGGCGCGGCGGGAGAAGAGCTTAAACGCCAGCAAGCAGTTGTTGAGCAGATCTTGAAAACAGAAGAAGAGCAGTTTGCTCGTACGCTGGAACGTGGTCTTCAATTATTAGACGATGAACTCGCAAAACTGTCCGGTGATATTCTGGATGGCGAAACGGCTTTCCGTTTGTATGATACCTATGGTTTCCCTGTGGATTTAACCGCTGATGTTTGCCGTGAGCGTAATATTAGCGTTGATGAAGCGGGATTTGCAGTGGCAATGGAAAATCAGCGTCGTCGAGCCCGTGAATCAAGTGGTTTCGGTACCGATTATAATGAATTGATCAAAGTTGATGAACGCAGCGATTTCTCTGGTTACGATCATAACGAACAGCAGGCAACAGTGACTGCTATCTTCCGTGATGGTGAATCAGTCAATCAAATTCAGGCGGGCGAAGAAGCGATTGTTATACTGGATAAGACCGCTTTTTATGCTGAATCCGGTGGACAAGTTGGTGACTCGGGTATTCTGAGTAATACCAATTGTGCTTTTTGTGTTATTGATACACAAAAATATGGTCAGGCTATTGGTCATATTGGTAAGCTTGAGAAAGGTACCTTAAGTGTAAACCATAACATCAATGCGGTTATTGATATTGAACGTCGTGATGCAATTCGTTTGAATCACTCAGCAACCCATCTGTTACATGCTGCGTTACGTCAAATTTTGGGTGAGCACGTATCACAGAAAGGCTCTCTGGTTAACGATAAATACCTTCGCTTTGATTTTTCTCACTTTGAAGCGATGAAACCAGAACAGATCCGTCTGGTTGAGGATTTGGTTAATGCCGAAGTTCGTCAAAATTCACCTGTTGTTACTGAATTGATGGATCTGGAGACAGCAAAAGTCAAAGGTGCGATGGCACTGTTTGGTGAAAAATACGAAGAGCAAGTTCGTGTACTATCAATGGGGGATTTTTCCACTGAATTATGTGGAGGAACTCATGCAAATCGTACTGGTGATATTGGCTTGTTTCGTATTATTGCTGAATCTGGAACGGCTGCGGGTATCCGTAGGATCGAAGCAATTACAGGTAAAAAAGCGGTGGAATCTGTACATCAACAGGTTGATTTACTTCAAGATATTGCTCAATTAGTGAAAAGTGATATCCATAGCTTGAGTGAAAAAGTACGGATGACGCTGGATAGAGCCAAAGCGTTGGAAAAAGAGCTTCAACAGCTTAAAGATCAACAGGCTGCACAAGAGAGCTCTTCTTTAGCAAGTAAAGCGAAAGAAGTGAAGGGTGTGAAGTTGCTGGTCAGTCAGTTAAGCAATACAGAGCCTAAGATATTGAGAACGATGGTTGATGATCTTAAAAATCAACTAGGTTCAGCAATTATTGTGCTTTCCACTATAAGTGATGATAAAGTCAGCTTAATTGTTGGTGTCACAAAGGATCTGACTGCTAAAATAAGAGCAGGTGAGTTAATTTCTTCTGTAGCTCAGCAAATCGGTGGTAAAGGCGGTGGTCGCTCTGATATGGCCCAAGCAGGTGGTTCTGATATTGAAGCGTTGCCTTCTGCTTTGGATAGCGTGGAAGAGTGGGTAGCATCGCGGCTATAAGCGGTATTACCTGAGTTTAGAGGGCACCATAGCGTTGTTTTTATGGTGCCTTGAAATCTTGTTGTGAAATTGTTAAAAGGTTGAGCGCATATTTATTTATTTTGGCTAAACTATATAGGTAGGAAATGCGCTTAAAATTGCTTATACTTTAAGCATATACCATTGTTTTACGTTTTCACGGTGTTTGATGGATAATAGCGGGGAAACCGAAAGACCCGACTCTTTTAAATTTTCAAGGAGCAAAGAATGCTTATTCTGACTCGTCGAGTTGGTGAAACGCTCATGATAGGCGATGAGGTAACAGTTACAGTACTAGGGGTTAAAGGTAACCAAGTTCGTATTGGTGTAAATGCTCCTAAAGAAGTTTCTGTTCACCGTGAAGAAATTTATCAGCGGATTCAGGCCGAAAAATCTCAGCCAACAACTTATTGACTCTAAGTTGGCGTCCTATCTCTGTCAGAACCGGGCGCCATTTTTGAGGGATCTCACCTCTGTTGGTATTTTTTGTCTTGCTAGTTTCTTAACTTCTTGTCTATTTTCCTCTCTTTTTTGTTTTTCTATCGTAAGAACAGAGTATTCCTATCATGTTATTGTGGCGAATAATGATTTGCATGCACTTTCTTTAATTGAAGGTGTAATAGTTTGCTGCTGACAAAGTACACTTTTTGGTGTCAAACTACACATCTTGTGTGTGAAGTGTTCAAACAAACACAGGTTTAGAAAAATTGTTTGACTTATAAGTCTGGGAAAGTAATATGTGCGCCACGCAGTGACGAGGAGCTTAAACAAAAGTTCTGAGTCGCGATTCGAAAGAAAGCGTACGGTGAGATGGCCGAGAGGCTGAAGGCGCTCCCCTGCTAAGGGAGTATGCGGTCAAAAGCTGCATCGAGGGTTCGAATCCCTCTCTCACCGCCATTTAAACCACGCATCCATAGCTCAGCTGGATAGAGTACTCGGCTACGAACCGAGCGGTCGGAGGTTCGAATCCTTCTGGATGCGCCATATTTAACCTTGAGATGAAGTCATCTGAGGTGCCATTTAGGTAATCGAAGCAATTACTGCCTTTTACCAGAGTGAAAAACTGAACACGCATCCATAGCTCAGCTGGATAGAGTACTCGGCTACGAACCGAGCGGTCGGAGGTTCGAATCCTTCTGGATGCGCCAATTTAACCTTGAGATGAAACCATCCGAGGTACCATTCAGGTAATCGAAGCAACTACTGCCTTTTACCAGAGTAAAAAACTGAACATGCATCCATAGCTCAGCTGGATAGAGTACTCGGCTACGAACCGAGCGGTCGGAGGTTCGAATCCTTCTGGATGCGCCATATCAAGCCCTGCTTAAACAGCAGGGCTTTTTCTTTTTTAGTGGTTTGTGTTGCCATAACCAACCCATTCCTCGTTCTCTGTATGACGCTGACATATTTTTGCTGCCATACCCAATGGATTTCAAGATGCATCGCGACGGCAAAGGAGCGAATCTCCAGGAGCATAGATAACTATGTGATCGGGGTGAGTGAGTGCAGCCAATAAAGAGACAACTTGAAAGATGACGGGTATATATCTAATCAGCGACAATTTGGCTTGTTTAAGATAAAGTAACCCCTTATAAAAATTCTTCTAAAACACTACGGGAGGTCGAATTGATCCCGGACGTATCAAGGGCTTTATCATGGCTAGAGGAGCATCCGACAATTTTAAAGGGAATTCGTCGCGGTGTTGAACGTGAAACATTACGTATTACTTCAGATGGTAGTTTAGCCATAACAGAACATCCTAAAACACTTGGTGCAGCGCTTACGCATAAATGGATTACTACTGACTTTGCTGAGTCATTGTTGGAATTCATAACACCAGCTGGTGATGATATAAAATATACGATTTCTTTTCTTAGCGATATTCATCGTCACACGGCGCGTGTGCTGGACAAAGAAAAAATGTGGCCATTAAGTATGCCATGCTTTATTGATGCGGAAGAGAACATTACTCTGGCTCAATATGGTGCATCGAATGTTGGTCGCTATAAGACTTTATACCGCGAAGGATTGAAAAATCGTTATGGCGCGTTGATGCAGACCATATCCGGGGTTCATTATAATTTTTCATTGCCAATTGAGTTTTGGCGTGCTTGGGTTGGTGTTGAAGATGCAGAGAGTGGTAAAGAACAGATCTCTAATGGCTATTTCCGTTTGATCCGTAACTATTATCGCTTTGGATGGGTGATCCCATACTTGTTTGGTGCTTCTCCGGCAATTTGTTCCTCGTTCTTACGTGGAAGAGAGATTTCTTTTCTTTTTGAACGGACAGAAGATGGAACTTGTTATCTGCCTTATGCGACTTCACTAAGAATGAGTAACTTGGGGTACACCAATAAATCACAGAGCGATCTGAATATTACGTTTAATAACTTACATACCTATATTGACGGGCTGAAAAAAGCGATTCACAAGCCATCTGACGAGTTTGCTAAATTGGGCACTAAGCAAGGTGATAAACATATTCAGCTCAATACCAACGTCTTACAAATTGAAAATGAGTTGTATGCGCCAATCCGACCTAAGCGTGTCACTAGAGGGAATGAATCGCCTTCTGACGCTTTGTTGCGTGGGGGAGTGGAATATATCGAAGTTCGTTCATTAGATATTAATCCATTTGCCGCGATTGGTGTCAATGAAACACAAATTCGTTTTCTTGACCTATTCTTAATATGGTGTGTGCTTGCCGAAGCGCCGGAAATGGGCAGTGATGAATTAGATTGTTGCCGTAAGAACTGGAATAGAGTGATCCTTGAAGGGCGTAAACCCGGGCAAATGATTGGTCTTGGTTGTGGAAGTGTGGAAGAGCCGTTAGCAAAAGTTGGCAAAAAGTTATTTAGTGACTTGAAACGGGTTGCTGCAATATTGGATAGTTGTTCTGGCACGCAGTATCAAAAGGTTTGCGAAGAATTAATTGCTACGTTTGATGATTCATCACTGACTTTATCAGCTCGCGTGCTGGAAAAAATGAAGAGTCAGGGCATTGGTGGCTTTGGACTGGAACTAGCAGATGAATACCATCAGCAACTGATCAGTGAAAAATATGAGGTTATTAGCGACGAACAGTTTGCTATAGAACGCAGGGCCTCTGTAGAGCGACAAGACGCGTTGGAACGTGAGGATACGATGAGTTTTGATGAGTATCTGAAACAACAGACAGGATGCTAGAAAAGAAAATGACCACAAGTAAAAGTGGCCAAAGAGGGTTTTCTAGAGAATAGGGATAATAGTGACGCGTGTTTCATTCTTTATGACCGGTGGCAGATGAAAAAGTTTCATTTGCTTGAAGAAAAATCTGAATTTTTTGTGGAGATGAAGAAATGCCTTTACTGGATAGTTTTACTGTTGACCATACTCGAATGAATGCGCCAGCCGTAAGAGTTGCTAAGACTATGAAAACGCCTCATGGCGACACCATCACAGTTTTCGACTTACGTTTCTGCATACCCAATAAACAGGTTATGCCTGAAAAGGGTATTCATACACTTGAACATTTGTTTGCTGGTTTTATGCGCAATCACCTCAATGGTGAGGGCGTTGAAATTATTGATATATCGCCAATGGGATGTCGAACAGGTTTTTATATGAGCTTGATTGGCGAACCGGCAGAAGTACGTGTTGCAGACGCATGGAAAGCGGCTATGGCTGATGTCTTGAAAGTGAAAGATCAGAGCCAGATCCCGGAACTAAATATTTATCAATGCGGTACTTATCACATGCATTCACTGACAGAGGCTCAGGATATTGCACATCATATTCTTGATTCAGACGTCCTCGTTAATAAGAATGATGAGTTAGCATTGCCAGAAGAAAAACTGACCGAATTGAAAGTGTAGTTCCATAGTAGTGATAATATTTTGGGTTCCTGAGATTATTAACAGGAATTTGCCGTTGGAGGTTGGAGGTGCGCGCCTCCAACGGTGTCAATTTTCCGCAGCGATTTAAATGAATTGTGCTTTTTGATCAGAAAATAGGCTGATGGGAGTGACGCGAACTTGTTTAATGACATTATCGTTCACTGAAAGTACTTCAAAATTATATTTGCCGATTTGCACTTGTACATTAAGTGCGGGTATTTCTCCCAACTCTTCAAGCACCATACCATTAACCGTTCGTGGTCCATCAACAGGCAATGCCCAGTTGAAGGCTTTATTTAATTCGCGGATATTGGCTGTCCCGTCAACCAAAATAGTCCCATCGCTTTGTGGTGAAACTTCTTCTGCCAGAGAAGGAGACATTGATGTTGTAAAATCACCGACAATCTCTTCGAGGATATCTTCAACAGTGACCAGACCTTGAATATCACCATATTCATCAACGATGAGCCCGGCCTTCTCCTTATTACGTTGGAAATTCACTAACTGGATATTAAGTGGCGTGCTGACGGGGACATAGTAGATTTTATCTGCTGCTTTGATCAGGTTTCTTTTGGTGAACTCTTTTTTTTCTGTCATCAATCGGTAAGCTTCACGCACACGAAGCATACCAATGGCATCATCAAGTGAATCACGGTAAAGAACGATCCGGCCATGAGGAGAATGAGTTAATTGCCGAATGATGGATTTCCAGTCATCATTAATATCAATGCCAACAATTTCATTACGGGGAACCATAATGTCGCCGATTGTGACTTTTTCCAGATCTAAAATTGAAATCAGCATATCCTGATGTTGCTGTGATAGCTTGGCATTTGATTCATGCACAATAGTGCGAAGTTCATCTTTACTCATTGCGTGACTGGAGCCAGTAGGTTGTTTGATACCAAGGCAACGCATTAATAATAAAGTAATTTTATTTAGCACCCAGACTAACGGCAGCATGATTTTCTGTAACGGGCGGAGCAAAAAACTACTCGGAAAAGCGACTTTTTCAGGATAGAGGGCGGCTATCGTTTTTGGCATAACTTCAGAAAATATCAGCACAATAAAGGTCAGAATACCGGTTGCGATAGCAACTCCGGCATCGCCATAAAGACGCATACCAATAATAGTCGCGAGTGCTGAGGCAAGAATATTAACCAGATTGTTACCGATAAGAATCAGGCTGATGAGCTGCTCAGGATGACGAAGTAATGCTTCAACTCTGCGGGCAGAGTGATTCCCTTGCTTTGCCAGATGACGTAAGCGATAACGATTCATTGTCATCATACCTGTCTCGGAAGCGGAGAAATAAGCTGAGACAATGACCATGATGATTAAAATAATCAGTAATGTGCTTGTTGAGACATGCTCCAAAGCAGAATTCCTTCCAAGTATTGATTGAACATCATACTGCTAGTAAACCATGATTTCCTGTAATAATCGATTACCGAAATAGGCGAGTGTCAGGGTAAATGCGCCGATCAGATTAAACCAGATAACGCGTTTACCGCGCCATCCATCATGGTAGTGGCCCCATAGTAAAACAATGTAAACAAACCATGCGATAATAGACAAAATTGCTTTATGGATGTTTTCGCTACTGAAAATATTATCCATATAGAGGATGCCGGTGCAGAGCGTCAGCGTTAGCAATATTACGCCAAGCTGGGTGATATGAAACATTTTGCGTTCAATGAACATTAAGGGAGGCATATCTGGCGTAAAAGTGAGCTTTTTATTTTTAAGCTGATGATCCAACCACCCAAGCTGTAATGCATATAATGCAGCGATGAGTAAAGTTGCATAACCAAGAAGTGCCAACCCAATATGGATAGATAATTCAAAGCTGGTCTCCAGATGGGTGATAAATTCACCTGGCATAAGACTCGCTAAGACCAAATTTATCATGGAAAAACTGTAAACAATGGGTAGCAGGAACCAGGCACGGCCATGAGAAGCAACAATTGTCATTATGATACAAGTCAGTAAACTGACAATAGAACCTAGGTTTAGAAGAGTGAGGTTTTGCCCGCTGCTGACGTGGAATATCTGGTGTTTAAGTGCAATCGCATGGCAAATTAAAGCGACAATCGCGGAAAGTAGTGCCAGCCTGCGGTATCCTTTCGGTTTCCGCAGCAAGCCGGGAATAATCAGTACCAGGCTGAATAAATAAGCGAATGAAGAAATTATAGAAAATACTGGCATAGCATTAGTCGTTTTAGCGATAGTCTTAGGTTGAATTAAAGCTTAAGTATACCGCCAGCAAGGATAGCCTCCAACCGTTGTTAATCATCGATGTGAATCTCTGTGCAGAGATCCCTTTCCATCGTGTTATAATTTGCGGAATACGCCTTACAGGTAGCCCATTTTTAAAAATTGAGCAGAGACAATGTTTGATAATTTAACCGACAGACTATCGCGCACATTGCGCAATATCAGTGGCCGTGGGCGACTGACCGAAGATAATATTAAAGAGACACTGCGTGAAGTTCGCATGGCTTTACTTGAAGCTGACGTCGCATTGCCTGTAGTGCGTGATTTTATTTCATGTGTTAAAGAGAGCGCGGTAGGCCACGAGGTTAATAAAAGCCTGACTCCCGGGCAAGAGTTTGTCAAAATTGTTCAGAATGAACTCGTTAAGGCGATGGGTGAAGTTAACAGTGAACTGAATCTTTCTACTCAGCCGCCTGCTGTCGTATTAATGGCAGGTCTACAAGGTGCAGGTAAAACGACCAGCGTTGCCAAGCTAGGCAGCTTTCTGAAAGGAAAACAGAAGAAAAAAGTTTTGGTGGTATCTGCTGACGTCTATCGTCCAGCGGCTATCAAACAGCTTGAAACCTTGGCGCAGGCAGTTGGTATTGATTTCTACCCTTCTGATGCTCAGGAAAAACCCGTTGATATCGTGACTCAAGCGGTACAGCACGCCAAATTGAAATTCTATGATGTGCTTTTGGTGGATACGGCGGGTCGTCTGCATGTTGACGAAGCTATGATGGATGAAATCAAGCAGGTTCATAAAGCCATCAATCCAGTAGAAACCCTATTTGTTGTTGATGCAATGACGGGGCAGGATGCGGCTAATACCGCGAAAGCTTTCAATGAAGCATTGCCACTGACGGGTGTCGTGTTAACGAAAGTCGATGGTGATGCCCGTGGCGGTGCTGCGCTATCCATCCGTCATATTACCGGTAAGCCGATTAAATTTCTGGGTGTTGGTGAAAAAACGGATGCACTGGAGCCATTCCATCCGGATCGTATTGCCTCTCGCATCCTTGGAATGGGTGATGTCCTCTCCCTGATTGAAGAGATTGAAAGTAAAGTCGATCGCACTCAGGCCGAAAAATTGGCTTCTAAATTAAAAAAAGGTGACGGCTTCGATTTAAATGATTTTCTAGATCAGCTAAAGCAGATGCGTAACATGGGGGGAATGGCCAGCATGTTAAGCAAAATGCCGGGGATGTCTCAAGTGCCAGATGCAGTGAAATCCCAGATGGATGATAAAATTCTGGTGAAAATGGAAGCGATTATCAATTCCATGACGCGTAAAGAGCGACAAAAACCAGAAATAATCAAAGGTTCTCGTAAACGTCGTATTGCCAGTGGTTCGGGCACTCAGGTTCAGGATGTTAACCGCTTGCTTAAACAATTCGATGAAATGCAGCGCATGATGAAAAAGATGAAAAAAGGCGGTCTGGCAAAAATGATGCGTGGTATGAAAGGCATGATGCCACCCGGATTTATGGGCCGTTAATCGATAAAGTCTCGAAGAATATCCACTTTGGATTGCTTTTTGCGCCAAAGTGAGTAAACTTTTCGGGCTTTTTATCTGACAACCGGACTTCGTTCCTCGATGAAGTCTGGTTGTTTTGTTAACTAATGAGGATGTTATGGTAACAATTCGTTTAGCTCGTGGCGGCGCCAAAAAGCGTCCGTTTTACCAAGTAGTCGTGACCGATAGCCGCAGCCCGCGTGATGGTCGCTTTATCGAGCGTGTTGGCTTCTTCAACCCTATTGCAACAGGGAAAGCAGAAGCATTACGTTTAGATCTGGACCGTATTGAACATTGGATTGGTCTGGGTGCAACTGTGTCTGATCGTGTTTCTACACTGATCAAAGACGCCAAAAAAGTAGCTTAATCTGTCGCGGTGGTAACTATGAGCAAGCAAACCTGTATTGAACTTCCTGTAAACCCAATTGTATTGGGAAAACTGGGTTCAACGTATGGTATTCGTGGTTGGCTCAGAGTTTTTTCTTCCACCGAACATGCCGAAGACATTTTTGCGTATCAACCGTGGTTTATTCAACGAGCGGGTCGGTGGCAACACATCGAACTGGAAGCTTGGAAACACCACAATCAGGATATGATCATCAAAATTAAAGGTATTGATGATCTGGATGCTGCGAATTCACTGACTAATTGCGAAATTATTGTAGATTCAGAACAACTGCCAGAGCTGGATACGGGTGATTACTACTGGAAAGACTTAATAGGCTGCCAGGTAATCAGCACCGCAGGTTATAACTTGGGGACTGTCAATGACATGATGGAAACCGGTTCTAACGACGTAATGGTAGTTAAAGCAAACCTGAAAGATGCATTCGGTGTCAAGGAACGGCTAATTCCGTTTCTTGATGGGCAGGTTATCAAGAAAGTCGATCTCGCTACTAAAACTATTGAAGTAGATTGGGATCCTGGTTTTTAAACTCCGGTTATAAGCGGTTGAAATGAGTGGGACGCGATAATGTGGATTGGGGTTATTAGCCTGTTTCCTGAAATGTTCCGCGCAATAACCGATTATGGGGTAACTGGCCGGGCAGTGAAAAATGGCCTGTTAAGTATTGAATGCTGGAATCCACGGGATTTTACCTATGACCGGCATCGTACCGTTGACGATCGGCCTTATGGCGGTGGTCCAGGCATGTTGATGATGGTTCAGCCTTTACGGGAAGCCATTCATGCAGCAAAAACTGCGGCAGGCGAAGGTGCAAAAGTGATTTATCTTTCACCTCAGGGGCGCAAACTCAACCAACAAGGGGTTTGTGAGCTGGCAACAAATGAAAAACTGATTTTGATTTGTGGCCGCTATGAAGGGATAGATGAGCGGGTGATCCAAACCGAGATTGACGAAGAGTGGTCTATCGGTGATTACGTGCTCAGCGGTGGTGAAATCCCTGCAATGACGATGATTGACTCAGTTTCTCGGTTCGTTCCGGGCGTTCTGGGGCATCAGGCATCAGCGGAGGAGGACTCTTTTGCTGATGGATTGCTGGATTGTCCGCACTATACTCGCCCGGAGGTATTAGATGGTATGGAAGTTCCACCCGTATTGCTGTCTGGAAATCATGCTGAAATTAATCGCTGGCGGATGAAACAATCGCTTGGCCGGACCTGGCTTAGAAGACCTGAACTTCTGGAAAACCTAGCTCTGACTGACGAGCAAAGGATATTGCTAACAGAGTTCCAACGGGAACATCTAACTGAAGCAACTAATTAATCCAGACATATCCCCGAAGGGAATGTCTCTGATATATCAGTTTACCTAGGGTAAGAGAATTATTATGAGCAACATTATTAAACAACTAGAACAAGAGCAGATGAAGCAAGACGTACCTTCATTCCGTCCGGGTGATTCCGTGGAAGTTAAGGTATGGGTCGTAGAAGGTGCTAAGAAACGTCTGCAGGCATTCGAGGGCGTGGTTATCGCTATCCGTAACCGCGGTCTGCACTCTGCATTCACTGTTCGCAAAGTTTCTAACGGCGAAGGTGTTGAGCGTGTATTCCAGACTCACTCCCCAGTCGTAGACAGCATTAACGTTAAACGTCGTGGTGCTGTTCGTAGAGCTAAATTGTACTATCTGCGTGAGCGTTCTGGTAAAGCTGCTCGTATTAAAGAGCGTCTGAACAGTAAATAATACGCTTTCGTTACATCCGAAAGTTATCATTAAAGAGGTCAGCAATTGTGCTGGCCTCTTTTTTTACGCTCAATTTAAAACTGCGTTTTGTCAATTTAAACTGTATTTTGCGGGCGTGGTCATCAATTTGGTTTTGGCTCTGCTATATTTTTAATGACTGTAGTGAAGAATCAGGTTGAATGCGGGTGGGTTTTGGGAGGGTTTTTTATTACGCTCTTCAGGAACGAAATCAATGTTGCCTTTTATGAAGAAGGATGTTTACTCATCGATAAATTATTCGGCAATACATTATTATCAGATCGTAATAATCTTAAAGACAATTATTTTGAGAGTCTTATACCCTATGGATTTCAAGATGCATCGCGGCGGCAAGGGAACGAATCCCCGGGAGCATAGATAACTATGTGACCGGGGTGAGTGAGTGCAGCCAACAAAGAAGCAACTTGAAAGATGACGGGTATAGAATAATTTCAGACGTGATTAACTGACTATAAGGATTTGCTTTGAAAACTTTTCAAATACATAACAAAAAAATGGCTTACCGAGATGAAGGTGAAGGTTTCCCGTTATTATTGGGACATAGCTATTTGTTTGATTCTACTATGTGGGCACCTCAGATCGAGGCGTTAAGTAAACAATACCGGGTGATTGCTCCTGATCTCTGGGGGCATGGAAACTCGGAAGAGTTACCGGAACAACATAGCACTTTGGCTGATTTAGCTCGGGATTACCTGGCGTTGATGGATCAACTTGGCATTGAAGAATTCGCTATCATTGGCTTATCTGCTGGTGGTATGTGGGGAATTGAGTTGGTCGATATGGCACCGGACAGAGTTAAAGCACTGGTTTTGATGGATACCTTTGTCGGATTAGAACCTGAAGTGACTTATACAAAATACGTTGCCATGTTGGATGCGATAGAGCAGGTTGGTGCAATTCCTCAATCTATTTTGCAACAGCAGATAGTGCCAGCCTTCTTTAGCCAGCAACCGGCTCAGCATTTGGTTGATGAATTAACTCAGCGTCTGGTCGCCATTCCTGCGGAAATATTGCGCAATAGTATTGTTCCGTTAGGTAGAATAATATTTGGGCGTGAAGATAGAACTCATTTGTTGGAAAAATTAGATATTCCGTCACTTGTTATTACTGGTGAACAAGATACGCCTCGCCCGCCTCTGGAGGGTTATTTGATGGCTGAAATATTGCACTGTGATCATATTATTATCCAGGATGCAGGGCATATTTCTACATTGGAGCAACCCTATAAAGTTAATCAGGAATTAATTGCTTTTTTACAGCAAGCTTTGTAACAATTACTTTAATCTGTGTAACAGGTATTTTAATAAAGAGGCCGGATTTTCCGGCCCTAGTGTATTAAATTTAAAAGAGTGATATAAATTTTTTCATCACAATATAATTTTCATAATATTTTATGGGCACTATTCAGTAACTTTATGTGAAATATAAAATAAGATTGTTGATATTATCTATTTTTAATAATGAAAATGAGGTAAATATATTTTTACCTGATGATTTTAAATGGGAAATAAAGGGTTAATAATCATAAAATATTTCTATTTTGTGTTTTGATATTAATTTTATTTTAAGATAACCATTTCTAATATTTTTATACCCGTTATCCTTCAAGTTGCCTCTTTGTTGGCTGCACTCGCTCACCCCGGTCACATCGTTATCTATGCTCCCGGGGATTCACTCCCTTGCCGTCGCGATGCATCTTGAAATCCATAGGGTATATATATGAAATAATTTTAATCTTATTAATTAGTTATAGAATAGATTTATCACTAAATTGACTCTTTTTTTATTTTTTGTAAACAATAATTTACAGTGTTTTGGATTTGTTTACACTTTTGGATTGTATTCTTTACGACGCGTGATATGTTATTGGTCAAATGCATAAAAACAAATGAGTACAGAATGATAATTTGAGGAGAAAATCGACATGTTCATGCAAAGAGATGCACTTAATAACGTTCACATCAGTGGTGAGCAAATTCTTATCACCCCAAAAGAATTAAAGCAACAATACCCACTGAGTGATGATGATCTGCATGTTATTGCAAATGCACGTAAAACAATTGCGGATATTATTCAGCGCCGTGATCCCCGTTTGCTGGTAGTGTGTGGCCCTTGCTCTATTCATGACGTGGATGCGGCGCTGGATTATGCTCACCGTTTGGCCGCTCTTTCTGCTGAATTGAGTGATAGCTTGTACATTGTCATGCGTGTCTATTTTGAAAAGCCTCGAACAACAGTGGGTTGGAAAGGTCTTATTAATGATCCATACATGGATGGTTCATTTGATGTGGAAGCTGGCCTGCATATTGCCCGCCGCTTACTACTTAGTTTAGTGAAAATGGGATTGCCTCTTGCAACAGAAGCTTTAGATCCGAATAGCCCACAATATTTGGGGGATTTATTCAGTTGGTCTGCAATTGGTGCGAGAACCACAGAATCCCAGACACACCGGGAAATGGCTTCAGGTTTATCTATGCCGGTTGGTTTCAAAAATGGGACTGACGGTAGCTTGAACACGGCAATTAATGCGATGTGTGCAGCCGCTATGCCACATCGTTTTGTGGGAATAAACCAGTCGGGGCAGGTGTGTTTATTACAAACGCAAGGAAACCCGAATGGACATATTATCTTGCGTGGTGGTAAGACCCCTAATTACAGTGCTCAACATGTAATGGAATGTGAACAGCAAATGATGCAGGCTGGATTATTGCCATCCTTGATGATTGATTGTAGTCATGGTAACTCTAATAAGGATTTTCGGCGCCAAAGTTTGGTTGTAGATTCTGTTGCGGATCAGATCATTTCAGGTAATCAATCTATTACTGGCATTATGTTGGAGAGCCATATTAATGAAGGTAACCAATCTTCTGAGCAACCGCGTAGTGAAATGAAATATGGTGTATCAGTCACTGACGCGTGTATTAGTTGGCAGACGACAGAAGCAGTTCTAAGAAAATTACATCAGCAAATTAGCATGCAATTGTCGCAAAGAATGGCAGTATTGAAAAAAGCGGGATAATAAATATGGCGGCTGAATTATCTCAATTGCGGGATAAGATTGATGAAGTGGATAAAGCTTTGCTGGGCTTGCTGGCAAAGCGTCTGGAATTGGTTGCAGAGATTGGTGAGGTAAAAAGTCAGAATGGGCTGTCAATTTATGCACCTGACAGAGAAATGGCGATGCTTGCTTCACGTCGGCAGGAGGCCGAAGAGTTTGGTGTTCCACCGGATTTAATTGAGGATATTCTGCGCCGCATTATGCGGGAGTCTTATACCAGTGAGAATAACAAAGGGTTTAAAACGCTTTGCCCTCAATTGGGGCCGATAGTCATTGTTGGTGGCTTGGGCAAAATGGGGAAACTATTTGGCCGTTTGTTAACTTTGTCTGGTTATGAAGTCAGAAATCTGGAACCACAAGATTGGCCTAACGCGGAACAAATTCTGGCGGGAGTGGGGATGGTGATTATCAGTGTACCTATTCATTTGACAGAAGAAGTTATTCGCCGTTTACCGCCATTACCTGACCATTGCATTTTGGTGGACTTAGCGTCCGTTAAACAGCAGCCATTACAGGCTATGCTTGATGTGCATAAAGGTCCAGTGTTGGGATTACATCCTATGTTTGGGCCGGATGTCGGTAGTTTGGTAAAACAAGTTGTTGTTTACTGTGACGGACGTCAAGAGGAAGCTTATCAATGGTTTTTAGAACAGTTGTTAATTTGGGGGGCTTGCTTGCATCAAATGAGCCCTGAACAGCATGATAAAAACATGAGCTTTATTCAGGCGTTGCGCCATTTCACGACATTTGCTTATGGGCAACATCTCGCACAGGAAGGGGCGGATTTACAACAACTGTTATCAATATCTTCACCTATTTACCGTTTGGAATTGATCATGGTCGGGCGCTTATTTGCGCAAGATCCCCAGCTCTACGCGGATATTATTATGTCATCACCAGAGAATATTGATCTTATACGCCGTTATCATCAAAGTTTTGGACAAGCGTTAGAGATATTGGAAAGCCAGGACAAACGGGCTTTTGTCAGCAGTTTTGAAGATGTTAGTGAATGGTTTGGTGATTATGCACCTCGTTTTATGAGGGAAAGCAGGGTATTGCTTCAACAAGCGAATGATAGTCGCCAATAATTAAAAATAACTGGATATGACAATATCCGGTTCTTTTTGTTGACTAATAACCCCGAAAGTAACTGAGTTATTATTTGGTTAAATTATTTATTTGCGGATTTTGTTACATCGATTATTTAACTGGTTTAGGGGGATTTATTCTCCGGTTGAAAACGTTATTAAAGACGGCTTCTTTTTGGAGATATATTTTCTGGTAAACGGATAAACCTATTCATATTTTCATTTGTCTTTTTTCGAGGTATGTAAGCATTGATAAAGTCAGTTTTTATTTCTTATTTATCGCTGATAGTTTTATGATCGGCAGTTTTTAAATTATTATTAAACGTCATGGTGTTAACTTATGGGTTTAATCGGCATACGATTTTAATCGTGTTTTAACCCCCCCTTTTAACAGTTGTTTTTCCCTCTTTTAATGCCTTTTTTATTAAAGTTTAACCATCATGGTATGTTGGTATTTTACGCTCAATGAATATTAATCATATTCGTTTTAAGCATTAACAAAACCGGTTTTTATTTCTTATTTTTTACTGATGGTTTTACGATGGGCAGTTTTTAAATTATTATTAAACGTCATGGTGTTAACTTCTGGGTTTAATCGGCATACGATTTTAATCGTGTTTTAACCCCCCTTTTAACAGTTGTTTTTCCCTCTTTTAATGCCTTTTTTATTAAAGTTTAACCATCATGGTATGTTGGTGTTTTACGCTCAATGAATATTAATCATATTCGTTTTAAGCATTAACAAAATCGATTTTTATTTCTTATTTTTTACTGATGGTTTTACGATGGGCAGTTTTTAAATTATTATTAAACGTCATGGTGTTAACTTCTGGGTTTAATCGGCATACGATTTTAATTGTGTTTTAACCCCCCCCCCTTTTTTAACAGTTGTTTTTCCCTCTTTTAATGCCCTTTTTTACTAAGTTTAACCATCATGGTATGTCGGTGTTTTACGCTCAATGAATATTAATCATATTCGTTTTAAGCATTAAAAAAACCGGTTTTTATTTCTTATTTTTTACTGATGGTTTTACGATGGGCAGTTTTTAAATTATTATTAAACGTCATGGTGTTAACTTCTGGATTTAATCGGTATACGGTTTTAATCGTGTTTTAACCCCCCTTTTTAACAGTTGTTTTTCCCTCTTTTAATGCCTTTTTTATTAAAGTTTAACTATCATGGTATGTTGGTGTTTTACGCTCAATGAATATTAATCATATTCGTTTTAAGCATTAACAAAACCGGTTTTTATTTCTTATTTTTTACTGATAGTTTTATGAACGGCAGTTTTTAAATTATTATTAAACGTCATGGTGTTAACTTCTGGGTTTAATCGGCATACGGTTTTAACCATGTTTTACCCTTTTTTATTGCGTTATTTTTATAACTTGCTTCGTAAAATAATTGGGATATAGCATCGCTGATGAATAAATTAAATATGGCGGGAATAGGATTTATTTAGATGCCCCTTACTTTTTAAAAATTTGGCATTAATGGATACCTGTTTTTTTAACACTTTTTTGATTAATAACCGAGTTAATCACCGATAAAAAGGCGCTTGCGAACGCCCCAAAAAGCGAATGCAAGCAAAAAAGGAAAGTAAATAAGATTAAAACTTGTGAGGTTATTCTCATTCTGAGGTTTTTTATTTTTTAATTAAAAATTCATTTAATGAATGACCTTCATTGAGTAGTTTTTGTAAACCTGATGGTTTTTTTCCGTTTCCTGACCAGTATTTAACTTCTCCATTCTCGTTAAACTGATACTTAGGTTTTCTCGTCTTTCCTTTTCCTGCATTTGATTTTTTAGGTTTAAAATCAGAGAGGGTAATAGGTATGTTAATGGTTTTAAGATTAAGGCCGGTTTCTTCAATCAGCCTTAATATTTCTAAACGTTTTTGTTCTTTTTGTTCCGCTTCTAAACTCATTAATCTGAAGGTTTCTTTGCTGTCTTGAACGACTACCTCTAATGCTTTGTAAACATCTTCTAACCATTCAACATCTTTTGTTTGAGCAAATCTTCTTAACACGGACATTCTTGATAAATGTTTTGATACAATCTCATATTCTTGTTCTATGGTTAATGTTGTCATTTTGTCACCTTGTTAATAAGTTTAAAACTTGTCTTTTCTGATGTTTTCTCTTCCGGTGTCAGTATAACACCGGATTTTTTACTTGCTTTAAAAAAACTTTAATCATTTCTGTTTTACCTTTAATGATTAAAGTTTTTGCCTTCTTTTTCACGATATGCTTGCCGTTTTTTCCCAGGTTTTAAAACCGTGGTGATAGATAAAACGTGGTTTTTATTAACACCGGTTTTATCACATTCAGATAAAACGTATTTATCCTACGTGAATAAGTGGGAGTTTTTTAATTCCTTATTTTCAGATGGCACGAAAAACGATAACTTATATTATTTAGCCTGAGAAAGTCGGGGTTTACGAAATAAATAAAAAGCCTTTAAACCGAAGGTTAAAGGCAGTAAAAGTTTTCTCATTGATAATCAAAATATTAAAAGCCAATAATCTGAACCGGATATTTTAATACCCGGTTCTTTTTAATCAGGAGGGGTTAACCGGTACCACGCTTTCTGTAGGGTAACATCCCAATACCTTTAATGAATGAGTGATTTTCGCCAATGCTTTCAGAACGTGTTGCATATTAATTGAACGAATATTAGCTTGGACATCAATATAAAACATCTCTTCCCACGGATTTCCGTTGATCGGGCGGGATTCCAGTTTACTCATAATAATATTATGTTTTTTCAGCACCATTAGCGCATCTACCAGTGCTCCTGCCTGCTGTCCGGTTGCCATAATAAATGTCGTTTTGGCCGGTACTTGTTCTGCAACTTCGATAGGCTGACGGGCAACAATAATAAAACGAGTAATATTATGTGATTGATTTGCGAGATTCTGTTCCAGAACCTGTAACTGATAAAGTGCACCGCCTG
The DNA here is from genome assembly GCF_963887965.1 of Photorhabdus sp. RW14-46. NCBI lineage: Bacteria > Pseudomonadati > Pseudomonadota > Gammaproteobacteria > Enterobacterales > Morganellaceae > Photorhabdus > Photorhabdus sp. RW14-46. Next base: position 47,137 of record NZ_CAWPHH010000030.1, read on the forward strand.
CTTCACTCCCTAAAGCTGCAATTTCTGGTGAATTCTGTTCGGCGACTTTTTGCATCGCTGCGGCAGTGCTTTCGCAATATTTAATTTTCCAATGCGGGAATTGATTAATATATTGGCTACATTGTTGGAATGGTTGAGGGTGACTGTAAACCGTTTTGATCTCCGATAGCGTTGTGTCTGTTGCAACGAGTAGGCAATGGTTAATAGGAATGGTTATTTCTCCCACAATTGACAAATTGGTATGTTGCAATAAGTCATAAACATCATTGATGGAACCCGAGCTGGTATTTTCAATGGGTAACATTCCGTAATCCGCTTGGCCTGTTTCAACCAAGGAGAAGATATCCTGGAACTTATGGCAGCTACATTCAATTAATTGATTGAAATGGCGGGCGGCATATTGGCGGGCTGCGATATGAGAGTAGGAACCTCTAGGACCGAGGAATGCAATACGTGCTGAATCTTGGGGTGTTTGATTTAGGTGTTGCTGCAATAATGCTTGTTGAGTGAGGACGGAATCTTCAATGATCATCTGAAAGAGACGAGAAATATAAAAGCCATCAAGCCCGTAGCTTTTTCCTTTTTTAATCAGAACATCTAGTAGTTCTCGTTCGCGATCCTTGTCTCTGATAGGGCGATTATCCTGTAACTTAGTTTGGGCAATATCAAAAGCTAATTGGCGACGCTCTGCTAATAAAATCAGTAACTTTAAATCAAGTTCGCTGACTTTTTCCCGTATTTTCAGCAAATTATTTTGATCCATAAATGGGTTCCTTACATTCTGATAATAATTAGGTTTGCAATGGACAGAAAAAAGCCTCCCGATGGGGAGGCGCTGTATTCATCATATTCTCATATTCATAGTTTGTGTGACTGCTCTTTGCTCAATCGGGCGAAGCTTCCCATGTTATCGGCAGCCGTCCGCACTGGATAAGGGTTTACGGTGGTTTTTGTTAATTAACCTTATGTTGTTGTTTCTGTCAACAAAAAACGCGTCCAAATTGGACGCGTTAGAGGCAAGTCATTGTTATTTTATTGTGATATTTCTGGTTCTGTTTCTAGTGGTGTTTCTAGATTAAGGTTTGATTCTTTAACACTGTTGTCAGTACGGCGTGCTTCTCCCTTATGCTGTACTTTATTCAATTGGCGCTCCAGTTTTGTTAATAATTCATTGATAGCAATATACATATCTTCATGCTTTGCACCGGCAACTAACATACCATTTGGTGTACTTATGGTTGCATCAGCCCTAAAAATTTGAGGCCCTTTTGATAGAATAATATGAGGATTTATTAGATTTACTCGCCATTTATTTAGTTTGTTTAACCGTTTTTCGACGTGGTTGCGAATTGCCGGGGTAATCTCCATTTGTTTGCTGGTAATATTCACTATCATATAGTTACCTCTCATTATTGATTATCCACCTTCAATAATTTCAGCATACATTTCTTTTTCATGAAAAAGGTGATCTAAATCACTATTTGATCAGGTATGAGACAACTAGTTGAAGTAATTGTGATTAGTGGTAAAAATACGGAGAATATCTATTGCAGGATTGAAGCTAATGAGACACTATTGACAAGTTGAGTCTTTTATTCATCCTAATTGATAAGCGGTCTTTTTGGGATTTGATAAGTAAAAATAAAACAGCGGCACCAACCGCTGTTTTATTGTCTGCTTTTTTATACCGGATTAGCAGCAATGAGTTTTGCTACTTTATCTGCCTGAGCGATTAAACCTAAATGTGTATAAGCGCTTTTCATGTAAGGCAGCGCTTCGAGAGTTGACTGTGTATCAGGGTAATCACGTAACATTTGTTCAATTCGATTTACCACCGCGACATAGGCACCACGTTTGTTATAATATTCCACAACAGAAAGTTCATATTTTGCCAGGCGCTCTTTGATAAACATTAAACGCTTAATAGCATCGGCAGTATACAGGCTGTTAGGATGATAACGTACTAATTGACTAAAATCCTTGAATGCTACCCTGGCGTGTTCAGGATCACGATCTGAGTGGTCAATGCCGAAGAAACTTTGCAATGGACTGTTATCCAATGCTTGTGAAGTTAATCCACGCATATACAGAACATAATCGATGTTGGGGTGAGTTGGATTCAGGCGTATGAAACGGTCAATAGAAGCGAGAGCCATTGGCAGGTCAGAGGATTTATAATAAGCATAAATCAGATCGAGTTGTACTTGCTGCGAATAGGGGCCAAATGGATAGCGATTATCGAGGGTTTCCAATTGCTTGATCGCATCGGGATAGCTACCTTTTTGCAGCTTTTCCTGACCCTTAGAGTAAATTTCCGCAGGTGGGCTGTCGGGGACAGCATTCTTATTACCAGCGCACCCGGAAAGTGCCAGGCTCAATGTGGCTGCCGCCACCAGATATTTTATGCGTATCATCACGTGTTGATTATCCTCTGAGTGTTTTTCTGGGAGACTATCCATGAAGCTCCCGGCAAAAGATCGAGTTACAATAGCACACTATATTAAATTAAACGGCTCTGCCGTCAAAACTCAACGTAAGTGTAGAAACAATATATGGCACAACAAATACGACTTAATACAACAGTCGCCGAATCTCAGCTCGGTCAACGTTTAGATCAGGCTTTGGCTGAATTGTTCCCTGATTATTCAAGATCACGCATAAAAGATTGGATCTTGGATGACAGAGTTCAGGTTAATGGCAAATTAATCAATAAGCCAAAAGAAAAAGTGCTGGGAGGTGAAGAAATTGCCATTGATGCCATCATTGAAGAAGATGCGCGTTGGGAACCTCAGAATATTGCGTTAAATATTGTCTATGAAGATGATGACATTCTAGTCATAAATAAATCGCGTGATTTGGTTGTCCATCCGGGAGCAGGAAACCCAGATGGTACGGTATTGAATGCACTGTTATATCATTATCCTGAAATCGCCGATGTCCCTCGGGCAGGCATTGTTCACCGTCTTGATAAAGATACGACAGGGCTGATGGTTATTGCTAAAACGGTTCCCGCTCAAACGCGTTTAGTCGAATCACTCCAACTACGCGAAATTACCCGTGAATATGAAGCGGTGGCGACAGGTCGTATGACAGCGGGTGGAATGGTTGAAGAGCCAATTTCTCGTCATCCAACAAAACGAACACATATGGCAGTGCATCCAATGGGCAAACCGGCTATTACCCATTATCGGGTAATGGAACATTTTAGGGCACATACTCGTCTGCGGCTGAGACTGGAAACCGGTAGAACGCACCAGATACGTGTTCACATGGCCCATATTAGTCACCCATTGGTGGGCGATCCTTTATATGGTGGTCGTCCTCGTCCTTTGAAAGGGGCTTCTGATGAGTTTCGCGAGGTAATGCGTAACTTTGATCGTCAGGCATTGCACGCCACGATGCTACGTCTTTATCATCCGATAACCGGCATTGAAATGGAATGGCATGCGGAATTACCTGACGATATGGTGATGCTGATTAAGGCATTAAAAGCAGATGCAGAAGCGTTTAAAGACGAAATGGATTGGTAAATGACTTCGCTTATTTTTCCAAACTGGCCACAACCGACGACAATAAAAGCCTGTAGTTCTACCCGCTTAGGGGGAATAAGTTTATCACCTTACGATAGCCTGAATCTGGGTAAGCATGTGGGTGATAAACCGGATGTTGTTGAACAAAACAGGCATATTCTAGCGAAAATGGCGGAACTGCCTCAGCAACCCGTCTGGCTAGAACAAGTTCATTGTACGCGTGTTGTGAGACTCAATGGTCAGCCACTGGAAGATAATAGAGCTGATGCTGTTTATACCCATATTCCTGGGCAGGTTTGTGCTGTGATGACAGCAGATTGCCTGCCTGTACTATTTTGCAGTTTGGCTGGTGATGAGGTTGCGGCTGCCCATGCGGGGTGGCGAGGTTTATGCGCCGGCGTACTGGAAAACACGATTGCTCAATTTAACGCTAAACCTCATCAGATCCAAGCTTGGTTAGGGCCGGCAATTGGTGCGGAAAAATTTGAAGTGGGCAATGAAGTTTTGCACGCGTTCACTATCCAGCATGCTGATTTGAGTCGAGCTTTTATACCTTTTGGCGAAAAGTATTTAGCGGATATCTATTTGTTGGCAAAGTTAAAATTGCAATCTGTTGGTGTGAAAGCGATTTTTGGCGGGGATGAATGTACTGTCAGTAATAAAGAGAAATTTTTCTCTTATCGTCGTGATGGGATCACCGGACGTATGGCAACTTTAATCTGGCTGATATAACCTATCCCGTAGGGCGATCCGTTGGCGCATGAGAGAATATCTCACAATTTGCTTTTCAGAATAACCTTGAATATTTGAGGAATGGCCTCATTTAATCTCCAGTAGCAAAATTCTGAATAGTATTGGAGGTGTTATGCGTCTGGATCGTCTTACTAATAAATTCCAGCTTGCTCTCGCTGACGCCCAGTCCTTTGCACTTGGGCATGATAATCAGTTCATCGAACCAATTCACTTAATGAGTTCACTGTTAAAACAAGAGGGTGGCTCTATTCGCCCATTATTAACGTCAATTGGAATCGATGCGGGCCGTTTCAGCAATCAGCTTGAGCTGGCTTTAGAACGCTTGCCGCGGGTACAGGGTATTGGTGGTGATGTACAACCATCCAATGACTTAGTTCGTCATTTAAATCTGTGTGACAAACTGGCACAAAAAGCCGGGGATAATTTTATCTCCTCTGAGTTATTTGTTCTGGCAGCATTGGAAGAACGTGGCACATTAAGTGACATATTGAAAGCTGTTGGCGCAACAAAAGAAAAAATCACTAAGGCAATAGAACAAATGCGTGGTGGTGAAAAAGTTGATGATCAGGGAGCGGAAGATCAACGCCAAGCCCTGAAAAAATACACTATTGATCTCACTGAACGTGCTGAACAAGGCAAACTTGATCCGGTGATTGGCCGTGATGAAGAAATTCGCCGCACCATTCAGGTATTACAACGCCGTACCAAAAATAACCCGGTTTTAATTGGTGAACCCGGGGTTGGTAAAACTGCCATTGTGGAAGGGCTTGCTCAACGAATCATTAATGGTGAAGTTCCTGAGGGGCTGAAAAATAAGCGAGTCCTTTCCTTGGATATGGGCGCGCTGTTAGCAGGGGCTAAATATCGTGGTGAATTCGAAGAGCGTTTGAAAGGTGTGTTGAATGACCTTGCTAAACAGGAAGGCAATGTCATTCTGTTTATTGACGAATTGCATACTATGGTTGGTGCCGGTAAGGCTGATGGGGCAATGGATGCTGGTAACATGTTAAAACCCGCCTTGGCCCGTGGTGAACTTCACTGTGTTGGTGCAACAACACTGGATGAATATCGTCAATATATTGAAAAAGATGCAGCGCTGGAACGCCGTTTCCAAAAAGTCTATGTTGCAGAACCTTCCGTAGAGGACACTATCGCTATTTTGCGCGGTCTGAAAGAGCGTTATGAGTTACATCATCATGTACAAATTACCGACCCTGCAATTGTCGCGGCAGCAACATTATCTCATCGTTATATCTCGGACCGTATGTTGCCGGATAAAGCTATCGACTTGATCGATGAAGCGGGTGCCAGTTTACGTATGCAAATGGATTCAAAACCGGAAGCGCTGGACCGTTTGGAACGCCGGGTTATCCAATTGAAGTTGGAACAGCAGGCGCTGAAAAAAGAGTCTGATGATGCCAGTAAAAAACGGCTTGAAATGCTTAATGAAGAGCTGCTCGTAAAAGAACGCGAATACTCTGAACTAGAAGAAGAGTGGAAAGCTGAAAAAGCAGCACTTACGGGTACTCAGCACATAAAAGCGGAATTGGAAAATGCCCGTATCAGTTTAGAACAGGCACGCCGCAGTGGTGATTTAGCGAAGATGTCTGAAATTCAGTATGGAAAAATACCTGGATTGGAAAAACAACTTGCCGCAGCCACACAAGCTGAAAGTAAGCATATGAAACTGCTTCGTAACAAAGTTACCGATGCGGAAATTGCAGACATTCTTGCTCGTTGGACGGGTATTCCTGTTGCCAGAATGCTTGAGAGTGAAAAAGATAAACTGTTGCGCATGGAGCAAGAGCTGCATAAACGTGTCATTGGTCAGGATGAGGCAGTCAATGCAATATCTAATGCGATTCGCCGTAGCCGTGCTGGATTGGCTGATCCAAACCGGCCGATTGGCTCATTCCTGTTCCTTGGTCCAACCGGTGTTGGTAAAACTGAGTTGTGTAAGGCGTTAGCGAATTTCCTGTTTGACAGCGATGATGCGATGGTGCGTATCGATATGTCTGAATTTATGGAAAAACATGCCGTATCACGGTTGGTAGGAGCACCGCCGGGATATGTTGGTTATGAAGAAGGTGGTTATCTAACAGAAGCGGTTCGTCGTCGACCTTATTCCGTTATTCTGCTTGATGAAGTGGAAAAAGCGCACTCGGATGTATTCAATATCTTATTACAGGTGCTGGATGATGGTCGATTGACTGATGGGCAAGGTCGTACTGTCGATTTCCGTAACACGGTTGTCATCATGACTTCTAATCTCGGGTCGGACATGATCCAAGAGCGTTTTGGTAGTCTAAATTATGATGAAATGAAAGATATAGTGATGGGAATTGTTAGCCATAATTTCAGACCTGAATTTATTAACCGTATTGATGAAGCTGTTGTATTCCATCCATTAGGGCGTCGGCATTTGTCAGCGATTGCAGATATCCAATTGCAACGTTTATACAAGCGACTGGAAGAACGTGGTTATCAGGTTACGATTACTCAGCAAGCGTTGGAAATATTGGCAGAAGCCGGGTTCGATCCTGTTTACGGAGCACGGCCATTGAAGCGAGCTATCCAGCAGGAAATCGAAAACCCACTAGCTCAAAAGATACTTTCCGGCCAACTATTGCCAGGAAAACCAGTTACTCTGGATGTGGAAAATAGCCATATCGTAGCAAAGCAATAACGTTATATTTAACGAGAGATAAGGGGCAGGAAACTGCCTCTTTTTTATCATATTGCGCATTAAATCGCAATCTAGCCTTGTTTTTGCTTAATTGATGTTCGAATGGATTCTTTTTGTAATTAAATGCTTGCCAGCGTCAAAGAACGCCCTATAATGCGCCACCACTGACCGACACAACGCTGATAAACATTGTGAGGTCGGGCAGAGAAAGCGATAATAAGTGCTTGACTCTGCGGGTGAAAAGCGTAGTATACGCAGCCCGGCTGAACGAGAATGTTATTTTTTATGTCAGCCTGCTCTTTAACAATTAATCAGACAATCTGTGTGGGCACTCACAAGACCGTATCACAAAAAAATACGTTTTAAAGTCTTGAAGAGTGAACAACAGTTAATTC
>NZ_CAWPHH010000031.1:0-54493 GCF_963887965.1 Photorhabdus sp. RW14-46
TATTCACCCTGGCTGAATAAAATTGAGCGTCTGTGGCAATCCTTACATGAAACGGTGACACGAAATCATGGCTGTCAGTATATGTGGCAATTGCTTGAGAAAGTGAAAACGTTTTTAAATTCATGTCTCTACAGGAATAGCAGAGAATAAAAAGAGTGAGTGTATTATAATTATGAAAAGTTATTTATACCCTACGGATTTCAAGATGCATCGCGACGGCAAGGGAGTGAATCCCCGGGAGCATAGCAAACTATGTGACCGGGGTGAGCGAGTGCAGCTAACAAAGAGGCAACTTGAAAGATAACGGGTATATTAATCTCAGCGATTATTGTATTTATTATATTGCCAATGGAATATATTACCAAGAGGGAAAATTATCAAATATCTATTTTAATAAACCTTATCTAACTCTACCGAGATATATTTATATTTTTTGAATTATGTGGTTTAAATAGAGCTATTATTTATGTTTGTTGCAAGAGCAATGATCTGTAGTTCCATTAGGTGATTTTTCAAATTTTACTTTTTATACCTTAAGGATTTCAATATGGATCGCGACGGCAAGGGAGCGAATCCCCGGGAGCATAGATAACGATGTGACCGGGGTGAGTGAGTGAAACCAACAAAGAGGTAACTTGAAAGACAACGGGTATATATATTTTCATTCTAAAACTATTTTAATATAAGGAATTATCAATGATGACTACGACTTTTTTTATGACATCGGTAAATATGTTTGGTGCGGGTTGTTTGGTTGAAGCGGTAAATACGATGAAAGGTGATGGTTATAAGCGAGCATTGATTGTGACCGATCGTGTTTTAAATGAAATTGGGGTGGCAGCAAAAGTTCAAGCTTTATTATCTGATGTTGATATTGAGAGTACGGTTTATGATGGTACTAATCCGAATCCGACGACAATTAACGTTGAGGAAGGTTTGGATATTCTGCGTCAGCATAATAGCGATTGCGTTATTTCTTTAGGGGGTGGTTCGCCACATGATTGTGCAAAAGCTATTGTGTTGGTCGCTGCTAATGGAGGCGATATCCGGGATTATGTCGGTATTGGCCGTTCATCTAAACCGCATTTGCCATTAATCTCAGTCAATACTACCGCGGGTACTGCGTCAGAAATGTCACGTTTCTGTGTTATTACCGATACTGAAAGCCATATTAAAATGGCCATTGCTGACAAGAAAATAACACCTGTTTTGTCTGTGAACGATCCGGAATTAATGGTAGGAATGCCGAAAGGGTTAACCGCCGCAACTGGAATGGATGCAATGACTCATGCGGTTGAAGCCTATGTTTCTCCTGCGGCTAGCCCAATAACGGATGCTTGTGCATTGAAAGCAATCTCAATGATTAGTCACTCTTTACGCCAAGCAGTTGCAGATGGGAGCAATATAGAAGCACGTGAAAACATGGCCTATGCACAATTCTTGGCGGGGATGGCGTTTAATAGTGCATTACTGGGGTATGTACACGCCATGTCTCACCAATTGGGCGGTACTTATGATTTACCACACGGCATATGCAATGCTGTTTTATTACCACACGTTCAAGAGTTCAACGCTAAAGCGGTTGCGGGTCGTTTGAAAGATATTGCCGCTGCGATGGGGGTAGATGTAAGCGCTATGAATGATCAGCAAGGGGCTGCGGCATGTATTGCTGAAATTCGTAAGTTGTCAAAAGATATTGGTATTCCGTCGGGTCTAGCGGAACTGAATGTCAAATTAGAAGATTTACCAGAGTTAGCAACTAATGCCTTGAAAGATATATGTTGTTTGACTAATCCCACTCAAGCTACCCATGAAGAAATTGTTTCGATCTTTAAAGCGGCCATGTGATTTATAAACGTTCATTTCGTGTAGATACCTATGCCTAATTGGGCGGGGAGCTGTCAAAAAGGCGACGTAGACGTCTATGTCGCCTGATAGTCGTTTTTCGTATGATTGGTTTTTGCCTTTTTATCTACCGGAAAAGCGCGGTGGATCACGGGCATATACCCAATGGATTTCAAGTTGCATCGCGGCGGCAAGGGAGCGAATCCCCGGGAGCATAGCAAACTATGTGACCGGGGGGAGGGAGTGCAGCCAACAAAGAGGCAGCTTGAAAGATGACGGGTATATCATCTTTCCCGTAATCGACGAATGACACAACTCAGATCCAGCTCTTGATCCTGTAGTAGAACCATCAGGTGATACATCAGATCTGCTGCTTCATTCGTTAGCTCTTCTCTATTATTCACTGCCGCGGCTAAAGCGGTTTCTAACCCTTCTTCACCCACTTTTTGAGCGATTCGTTTAGTACCGCTGGCATATAACTTCGCTGTATATGAATGGTCAGGGTCGGCTGTTTTGCGACTTGCCAGCAATTTTTCAAGCTGATAGAGAAATCCCCATTCAGTTTGTGCCGGAGCAAAACAACTGTGTGTACCAAAGTGGCAGGTAGGGCCGATTGGGTCTGCGAGTGCCAACAGGGTATCGTTGTCACAATCAGGATAGATATTGACCAAATTAAGAAAATGGCCGGAGCTTTCACCTTTGGTCCATAGACGTTGTTTACTGCGGGAAAAGAAAGTGATTTTGCCTGAACTGATAGTAATATTCAGTGCTTCTTTATTCATATAGCCCATCATGAGGACATCGCCGGATATAGCATGTTGCACAATAACCGGCATCATATAAGCGACTTTTTCCCAATCCAGTTTTTCGATTTGTTGTGCGGTTAGCAAGTTCTTATCTCCACGCCTTGTTGTGAAAGGTACTGTTTTAATTCACCGATATTAATAATGTGTTTATGGAATACAGATGCAGCGAGTGCACCATCGACATTTGCCTGTTTAAAGGCATCAAGAAAGTGTTCTGGTGCGCCTGCACCACCAGAGGCAATGAGAGGAACATGACAAACGTCACGCACCTGTTTTAGTTGAGTCAGATCGTAGCCATTGCGGACACCATCCTGATTCATCATATTGAGTACGATTTCACCTGCACCACGGTGTTGCGCTTCTTTTACCCAATTGAGGGTTTGCCATTGAGTGGCCTTTGTGCGTTTTTCGTCGCCGGTAAACTGATAAACCTGATAGCGACCTGTACTTTCATCAAACCAGGTGTCAATCCCTACGACAATGCATTGAACACCATAACGATCGGCCAAACGAGTAATTAAGGTTGGATCAGTCAGTGCAGGGGAGTTGATAGAGATTTTATCTGCCCCAAATGAAAGGATTTGCCCTGCATCTTCGACAGTTTTAATACCACCAGCGACACAAAAGGGAATATCAATCACCTCCGCAACTTTGGTGATCCAACTTTTATCGACTACCCGTCCATCAGATGAGGCAGTGATATCGTAGAAAACCAGTTCATCTGCACCTTCTGTTGCATAACGTTGGGCAAGTGGCACAATATCGCCGATAATTTCGTGATGACGAAACTGAATGCCTTTAACCACTTGCCCGTCACGAACATCAAGGCAAGGAATTATGCGTTTTGCCAGCATTGAATTGCCTCCTTCAGGGTAAATTTCTCATCAAGTAATGCACGACCAATAATAACCCCGGCTACACCGCTGGTAGGCAGAGAAGCGATATCATTTAACGTGCCGATGCCCCCCGAAGCCTGAAATACGATTTGTGGATAGTATTGGCAAATTGCCCGATATAATTCGACATTTGAACCAGTTAGCGTGCCATCGCGGGAGATATCTGTACACAGTACATATTTCAACCCGCAAGGCAGATATTGCTCAATAACCTGTTCCAGAGTGACGGAGGAATTCTCCTGCCAGCCATTGATGGCAACCTGTTTCATGCCTGTATCATTGATACGAACATCCAGCGCCAGCACAATATTTTCGGCACCATAACGTTTAAACCATTGGGTAACGAGTGCCGGTTGTTTTATGGCGATAGAGCCAATCACTATCCGGTTGGCACCCGCATCAAGCAATGTTTTCACATCTTCTTCTGTACGGATGCCGCCGCCGACCTGAACAGGTATAGAAACTGCTGCAAGTAATTTGCGCAGTAAAGGGATCTGGCGGGCGGATGGATCTTTAGCGCCGGTCAGGTCGACCAGATGGAGCAATTTTGCTCCCTGTTGTTCATATTGTTGAAAGTGGGACAAAGGATCGTGTTGATAATCCCGTTGTTGAGCATAATCCCCTTGATGTAACCGTACTACTTTGCCATCTATCAAATCTAATGCGGGTATAATCATTGTGCCTACATCTCCAGAAAATTCTTTAATAGTTTGGCTCCGGCAGCACCGGAACGTTCAGGGTGAAACTGTACGCCGAAGAAGTTATCTTTGGCGATTGCGCTGCTGAAAATATTGCCATATTCAGTTTGCGCAATGGTGTAGGTATTCAGCGGGATCGCGTAGCTATGGACAAAATAAAAATAGGCATGGTCTTCAATACCACGGAATAGCGGGTGCCCGGCTTTTGGCAGAACTTGGTTCCAGCCCATGTGTGGTAATGGAAGCCCATGCGTAGCCATTTTTTGGACGGGGGAAGCCATAACTTCGAGTAGGGTGACATTATTACCTGCAACATTATCGCTTTCTTCGCTGGTGGCAGCGAATAGCTGCATGCCAAGGCAAATACCTAACACAGGTTGGCTGAGTACTTTAATTAACGGTATAAGTTCCCGTTGTTTCAATTGATCCATTGCGGCACTGGCAGTGCCGACACCAGGTAAAAGTAGTTTATCTGCTGCCAGGATCGTTGCTGTTTCCTGACTGATTTCAGGTTGATAGCCTAATTTTCGGATGGCATAAGTTACCGATGACAAGTTAGCGCAGCCAGTATCAAGAATGACAACTTTCATCACAGAACCCCTTTGGAACTTGGCAATGTATCGCCTTCTACCCGAATTGCCTGACGTAGTGTTCGGCCAAAGGCTTTAAATAGGCTTTCTGCTCTGTGATGATCGTTACTGCCTTTCGTTTTCAGATGCAGTGTACAGGCCATTGCATAAGAGAGTGAACGAAAGAAGTGCTCAATCATTTCAGTGCTCAGATCACCCACCCGCTGGTGTTTGAATTCAGCTTTATATTCCAGATGAGGGCGACCAGAAATATCGAGAGCACAGCGGGCAAGGCATTCATCCATTGGCAACACAAAACCAAAGCGACAGATGCCCCGTTTATCTCCCAAAGCCAGTTTCAATGCTTCCCCCAATGCCAGACCGGTATCCTCAACGGTATGGTGATCATCAATACAGAGATCGCCTTTAACCTGAACATGCATGCGGAAACCACCGTGGGTAGCAATCTGATCCAACATATGGTCAAAGAACCCGACACCGGTATTGATATCGCTGCTACCTTCATGATCAAGCCAAACGTCAATGTTGATGGATGTCTCTTTAGTGATACGTTGAACATGAGCGTGACGGTCTTGACGGGTTAGTTGTTCACAGATAGCGAACCAGCCAAGGTTTTTCGGATGATAATGTAACCCCTGAATGCCCATATTTTTGGCCAGTTGCAGATCGGTTTCCCGGTCACCAATCACATAGCTGTTCGCGGTATCCATCAAGCCTTCTGTTAGATATTTTTCCACCAGTTTTATTTTTGGCTTACGGCAATGACAGTTCTCTTCTGGCTTGTGAGGGCAGATTAAAACTTCATCAAAATGGATGCCTTGAGAACTGAAAATCTGCATCATCAGGTTATGTGGCGGTTCAAATTGTTCTAATGGAAAACTATCTGTGCCAAGACCATCCTGATTAGTGATCATAATCAGCCTGAACCCCGATTTTTGCAGGGTAAGCAGAGCAGGAATAACCTCGGTTTCCAGTGCCAGTTTATCCAGACGATCAACTTGAAAATCTGTTGGCGGTTCAGTGATCAGCGTACCGTCCCGATCAATAAACAGGAGTTTCTGGTTCATCAGTTTGCTATCTCCTTTGGTTGTTCATTTACAGTGGAAAGGGCGCTGATGGCTTCAACCACTTGCTCACACTCTTTACGGCTGCCGATGGTGATCCGCAGGCAACCCTCTAAACCGGGCTGTTTGCGTTGGTCGCGCAGGGTGATGCCCTGATGCCATAATGTTTTGAAAACAGTTTCTGCGTCATAGAATTTCACCAATATATAGTTGGTTTCACTGGGGAATACTTTTTCTACGATGGCTAATTTATTCAGCGCCTGCTGCAAGTCATTGCGGTTTTCCCTGATCTCAACGACACGTTTTTGCATAATTGCGATACTTTCTGCTGTCAGTGCCTGTGCTGCAATATCTGCAACAGGCGTGGAAAGCGGGTAAGGTGCAATCACTTTTAACAATAGAGTGATGATATCCACAGATGCGAGAGTAAATCCACAGCGTAGACCGGCTAAAGCAAAAGCTTTCGAGAGGGTTCGCAAAATGACTAAATTTGGATAGTTTTTTAGCCAGCTTGCGATACTATTTTCCGGGCAAAATTCAATATAGGCTTCATCGATAGTGACAATGGCACGATTGGCGGTTAGTTCCAGAATTTTACGCAATGAATCAGGATTAATTGCGTTTCCTGTTGGGTTATTAGGGCTACAGATATAGATTAATTTTACCCGGTCGAGGTTATTTTCGATCGCTTCGATATCCAGTTGCCAATTTTCCAGTGCGGTAATTTTCTTTTGTTCGACACCAAAAGTTTCAGCGCTGACACTGTACATACCATAAGTCGGAGGGCAAAACAGCACTACATCTTGTCCGGGTTCACAAAATACGCGGATTAAAAGTTCAATGGATTCATCAGCACCACGGCAGGCTAGTACTTGCTCAGGTTGTAAACCGGCATAGGCGGCATAACGGCGGATAACCGAGGCTGGCTGGCAGTCAGGATAACGGTTTAATGTTTGCTCAGTGCATTGGAAATCAGGGGCTAGTGGGTATTCGTTGGCATTCAACCAAACATCACCCTTGCCGCCAAGGCGACGAGCAGACATATAAGGTGTTAATTTGCGGATATTTTCTCGTGCCAACAGATTGGCATCAAAAATGTTATTCATATTCACCCCTTGACCGGCAATATTCAGCGCCGCCACACGTAAAGTGACCGCGTTTTTATGAGCGGTCAGTTGTTCTGCTTGCGCCAGTGTTTCAATGGTCTGAGATAGGTTCAGTAGTCCTTGCGGCGTCAGTTGTTGAATTGTCATACGTTTTAGGAAATCTGCCAGACCAAGGCTGGAATAGGTTGAAGTGTAGCCATAAGTTGGTAATACGTGATTGGTTCCTGATGCGTAATCTCCCGCAGATTCTGGCGACCAGTCACCGAGGAAAACAGAACCGGCGCTAGTGATTTTTTCAACCAGTTGTTCTGGCTGGCGGGTTTGGATAATCAGGTGCTCTGGGCCATAGCGGTTGCTGATTTCTACGCATTGTTGCAGGCTTGTTGTCACAATAATCCGGCTATGTGCTAATGCCTTGGCGGCAATCTGGTTGCGGGGAAGACGGGTAAGCTGTTTTTCGATTTCCGTTATCACTTTTTTGGCTAACGCTTCATCAGGTGTAGCCAATATCACTTGTGAGTCAGGGCCATGTTCTGCTTGTGAGAGTAAATCGGCAGCTACAAAGACGGGGTTTGCTCCCGCATCGGCGATAATAAGCAGTTCCGATGGGCCAGCAGGCATATCGATGGTGGCACCATCTACGCGCTGACTAACTTGTCTTTTGGCTTCGGTAACATAAGCGTTACCTGGACCAAAAATCTTATCTACTTTGGGGACGGATTCTGTTCCAAATGCCATAGCGGCAATGGCTTGAGCGCCACCAATTTGGAATATTTCCGTAATTCCACACAGTGTGGCTGCATAGAGGATTTCATTGGCAATCGGTGGTGGAGAACAAAGTACAACTTTATGGCAGCCCGCTATTTGAGCAGGTGTTCCGAGCATCAAAACGGTAGAAAGTAATGGTGCAGAACCTCCGGGGATATAAAGCCCAACCGAGTCAATAGGCCGTGTTACTTGTTGACAATAGACTCCTGGTTGGGTTTCTACTTCGATCTTTATCGGCTTCTGCGCTTCGTGGAAAACGCGGATATTATTCATTGCCTGCTGCATTGCCTGTTTAATGTCATTATTCAGACTGTTTTCTGCGGCGGCTATCTCTTCCGGCGAAATACGGATATTTTCAATAACCGTTTTGTCGAAACGGCGGCTGAATTCACGCAGAGTGTGATCGCCATACTCTTTCACCGCATGCAGAATTTGCTCCACTGTACGGGAGATTTCTACGGAAGCTGAAATTGCAGGGCGTGTCAGTAAAGCGTTTTGCTGTTCATCATGGCACTCCTGCCAACGGATCAGGGTATCGAAATGGTCAGTCATTTTCGTTTACTCCATCATCTTTTCAATCGGCAATACTAAAATGGAGCTGGCACCAAGGGCTTTAAGTTTCTCCATCGTTTCCCAAAACAGTGTTTCACTGCTTACCATATGCATGGCAACGCGGTTCTGATCTCCCACCAGCGGTAGAATCGTTGGACGTTCCGCCCCTGGTAGCAGAGCAATCACTTCTTCAAGTTTTGCACTTGGTGCGTGCAACATGATGTATTTGGATTCACGGGCCTGAATCACCCCCTGAATGCGGGTCAACAGTTTCTCAATCAATTGCTGTTTATCGGCGGGCATTTCACCATCACGTTGAATAAGACAGGCTTTGGAACGGTAGATAATTTCTACTTCCCGCAGACCATTTGCTTCCAGTGTTGCGCCAGTTGAAACCAGATCACAGATGGCATCGGCTAACCCGGCACGGGGAGCAACTTCAACTGAGCCATTGAGCAGACAGGATTTAAAGAGGATTTTTTTCTGATCGAGATAACGTTTTAGCAGGTGAGGGTAAGAGGTTGCGATACGGGCATTTTGTAAACATTCGACGCCGGTATAGTTGTAGTCTAGAGGCGCGGCCAGTGAAAGGTGACAAGTACCGAAATCCAGACGGCGTAAGGTGAAATAACGAGGATTTTCTCCTTGAGCGCGACGGCTTAATAGCTCCTCTTCCAGCACATTTTCACCGATAATCCCCAGATCGACGACGCCATCCATAACCAACCCTGGAATATCGTCATCACGTACCCGCAAGATATCAATTGGCATATTTTCCGCGAATGCAATTAGGCGCTGTTGTTGCAGATTAATTTTAATACCACAGCGAGCCAGTAATTCTTGTGAATCTTCGCTTAATCGGCCTGATTTCTGCATTGCGATACGTAAACGTGATTTATCTAACATTTTTATCCCCACTTAAAATCGGAAACATAAAAAAAACCCCGGAAGGATCCTTCCGGGGGTTTTTATCGCATTCATGCCACCGGAAGACCCGTTAAACGTCTTCCAGCACACAACCGCCTGAAAGACTAATCAGGATGATGATGGTGGTAATGGCTAAATTGAATGCGGATCATAATGGTTTCTCTTTAATTTGTTATTGCTGCCAGTTGCTTTTATTCACTGACCAACAGAGATTAAATTTTTTGCTTGCTATTCAACCTATACGATTTGATGGACTAAAAGCAATCTATTTTTTTAACAGTAAATTTATATTGTAATAATATTTTGTTTTTACTTGAAATATTGTTTTCTATGGGAGAAATACAGTATCAATAATAACAGTGGCTTAATGTTCGGATTGTTTGCATAATCAAAGTAATATCAGGCATAGAAGGGGTGGTGATGAAAAAAGTTTCCATTATCGGTCTGGGTTGGTTGGGGATGCCATTAGCCAAAGCATTGAGTCGCAGTGGTATGCAGGTTGTTGGCAGCAAAACGACGCCAGATGGTGTAGAGGCAGCACGTATGTCTGGTATCGAATGTTATTTGTTACAACTGGAACCTCAGATCAATTGCGCGCTTGATGATTTAGAGCAACTGATGGTAGCTGATGTGCTGATCATCACTTTACCGGCAAGCCACACTGCGGGTGGCAGTTATAACTATGTTAGGGCAGTTCAGTTAATTGTCGATACTGCTCTCTCATACTCTGTGCCAAGGATTATTTTCACCAGTTCTACTTCTGTTTATGGTTTTGTTGCGGGCAATCTCAATGAAGATGCGCCTTTTTGCCCTGAAACACGTTCTGCTCAGGCATTGGTTGAATTAGAGAATTGGTTGCACAAACTGCCAAATATTTCTGTTGATATTTTGCGTTTAGCCGGTTTGGTCGGCAGTGGTCGTCATGCCGGGCGTTTTCTGGCGGGAAAAAAGGGAGTTAAAGGAGGGAATCAGCCGGTTAATTTAGTTCATCAGGATGATGTTATTTCAGCCATTAATTTATTAATTCAGAGGACTGAAGGTGGGCATATTTATAATTTATGTGCGCCTGTTCACCCAACCAAAGCTGAATTTTACCCTAAAGCCAGTAATCAGCTTGATTTAGTTCCACCTGAGTTTTTCAGAGAAGAGACTCAGATGGGAAGCAGAATTGTTGATGGTAGCCGTATTTGTCAGGAGTTGGGATTTAAGTATCAATACCCCGATCCTGGATGGATGCCAATGAGCTGATTTTTCTCAACTTAACTCAATCATGACAATTTTTTTGAACGCTGGTCTTTCTGCCATTAACTGATACCAGCGTTCAATATTTGGCAGAAATGGTCGTTTGATTGGAATATTAAGCCAAGGATAAATCATGGGTCCTAATGCAATATCAGCCATGCCAAATTTATCGCCAGAAAGATATTTCTGTTCTGCCAGGGTGTCATCGAGCACTTTCATCAATTTTTCGATTTCAGCCAAGGTTTGTTCTATTTGTTTTTGATCCCGCTCTGCTTCAGGTGTGCGAATAAAACCTATCATGAGTTGTCTGATATGAGGAAACAGATGTGAAGCAACCCAATCCATCCATTTATCTGCATTTGCTCTTTCCTGTAGGTCTTGTGGATAAAGTACCTCTTTACCAAATTTTGCTGCAAGATAACGAACAATTGCGTTAGATTCCCACAAGATAAAATCGCCTTCCTGTAAACAAGGGATTTTTCCATTTGGATTCATTTTCAGATATTGTGGGGCATCCAGTTTGCCAAATTTACCGCCAATATCTACTTGATTATACGGTATATCGAGTTCCTTCAGACACCAGAGCACTTTTTTTACATTGGAAGAGTTTTTACGGCCCCAAATGGTCAGCATGAGTTTTTCCTGGAATCGGGATGATAAGAAAATTGTCTATTTGTTACCAATATACCCGTCATCTTTCAAGTTGCCTCTTTGTTGGCTGCACTCGTTCACCCCGGTCACATCGTTATCTATGCTCCCGGGGATTCACTCCCTTGCCGTCGCGATGCATCTTGAAATCCATAAGGTATAACCACTATCAGATTAAATGAAAACTAATGATCAGCACAATCTTTATCCTATTTATGTTGGTTTCTTGTCGTACAACATTTTATATTAATATACCTGTCATTTTTCAAGTTGCTCCTTTGTTGGCTGCACTCACTCACCCCGGTCACATCGTTATCTATGCTCCCGGGGATTGGCTCCCTTGCCGCCGCGATGCATCTTGAAATCCATAGGGTATAAGAATTTGACATTTTTTCTTATTAAGTAAAGGGGAACGATGATGAAGAAAAGTTTGGCGATGGCGATAAAATGTGTTGTTGCGGTGCTGACAGTGGCATCAATGGTAAGTGCCCGTGTTTATGCATCGGATGAACCTGTCGTTCCGCCAGTGGATGCGAGAGCTTATGTGTTAATGGATTATGACAGCGGTAAAATTCTGGCGGCAGGTAATCCCGATGAGCGGCTTGATCCAGCCAGTCTGACAAAAATTATGACCAGTTATGTTGTCGGTCAGGCGATAAAAGCGGGAAAAATCACGCCGGAAGATATTGTTACTGTGGGAAAAGATGCTTGGGCGACGGGAAATCCCATACTGAAAGGTTCTTCTCTCATGTTTCTTAAACCCGGTGACAGGGTAAAAGTGATTGATCTGAATCATGGTGTTGTTGTTCAGTCTGGTAATGATGCCAGCATTGCTTTAGCTGATTATGTGGCGGGTAGTCAGGATGTATTTGTTAGTCTGATGAATAATTATGCAAAAGCACTTGGGTTGACTAACACCCATTTTCGTACGGTTCATGGATTGGATGCTGAGGGCCAATTCAGTACTGCTCGTGATATGGCGGTATTGAGTCAGGCCATGATCCGTGATGTTCCTGATGAGTATGCTCTGCATAAAGAGAAAACATTCACCTTTAATAAAATCCAACAGCCTAACCGTAACCGATTGTTGTGGAATAAGAATATGAATGTCGATGGTGTGAAAACAGGATATACCAGCGGTGCCGGTTATAACTTGGTTGCTTCAGCGACAGAGGGACCCATGCGGCTGATTTCTGTTGTGCTAGGAGCACCAAGTGATCGGATTCGTTTCGCTGAAAGTGAAAAATTACTTGCATGGGGACTCCGTTTTTATGAAACAGTGACGCCAATTAAAGCTAGCGAGCCGTTTGTTTCGCAAAAGGTTTGGTATGGCGGGCGCTCAGATGTTGCTCTTGGCGTGGAAAAAGATGCTGCGATCACCATTCCTCGTGGGCAGTTAAAAAATCTGAAAGCCAGTTACACATTAAATCAAACTCCATTAACAGCGCCTTTGACGAAAAATCAGGTTGTTGGTGTGATTAATTTCCAATTAGGGGATAAGGTAATTGAACAACGCCCTTTGGTGGTTAAAGAGGCGGTAGAGGAAGGTAGCTTTTTTAGCCGTATTTGGGATTTGATTGTGATGAAAGTGAGTGGTTGGTTTAAGGCGATTTTTGGTTGATTTGACATCAATATAAGGTTTATGTGGTAGGTTGGGTGGCGTTATATTTTTTTGATTTAGGGCGCGGCATTTTGCCGCGCACGCTTTATACCCGTTATCCTTCAAGTTGCCTCTTTGTTGGCTGCACTCACTCACCCCGGTCACATCGTTATCTATGCTCCCGGGGATTCGCTCCCTTGCCGTCGCGATCCATCTTGAAATCCATTGGGTATATACCTATTTTTTTTCATCTAAAGAGCAACATTTGCTATTTTTTACAACAGATCCGTTGTACCGGCCTTTGAATAACAAGACACCATCAGGTTTATCTTGCCAGTAAGCCCATAATTCGACCTCAGTTTTAACATGATGGCCGATATTTTCGTAACGAATATGCGTCGGTGATAAACCTCGATAGTTGCGGGTTGATGTTCCTTCATATCGGAGTTCATAGCTAGTAGCGAATCCTGTTAAATCGCCATTTCTGAATAGAATACAGGTTGCTACGTCATGAAACTCTACCCATCCGTTAAGTGGTTTATTTTCACCTTCAGTTTCTATTTCAAAAACAATGACATTTTTGCCAGTTTCAGTTTTGCCAAATACCATTAGTTTTCCATCTTCGATGGAGCGTAATAAGGATATTGAATTCTTTTCTGGATCTATAATTAAACCACCATATTCAACCCCATTGACATTGGCTGTGTAATTGGGAAAACGGCTAACATTGCCTCCGCCGAAAATAACAAGAGGTTCCTGAGGATTTGAAACATCAAGTTCACCGGCAAAAGGTCGGACGGCATCACCGTCAGAAAAAATTTTTTCACTTTCCCCAGTGCCGATAGCGCCATATATTTCTATTTTACTGTTCCAGGCAACTTCATCTTTTGCTATGGGAACAATAATGAGGTTCTCAGAAACTAAGATTGGTGGGGATTGGTAAGTAATCCCCTCAAAGATAACATCGTAAACATCAAAAAATTCAACACTGCCCTCAACAAATTTGACCGCCCTATGCCATGCTCCATCGTAGAAATGATCTGTTGCATAACCTGAGGATGGCTTTTTAATACGTTGGCTTTCTTCTGACATTTTATCACCTATTATGAAGAGAAGTGAGTGAGAGAAATAGATATTCAAGTATTAAAAATAGTAGTAAGCGTTATTGATATTTGTCAAGAAAATGGGCTTTAATTGGGTTTTTTATTATTTTACAGGTAATATTAGATAGGAGGATAATTTTTGATAAATTAAAATAGTAACGTTCAAAAATATATTTAATACAATTGTTTTAATACGTTGTTATTGAGGTGTTAAATGTATGATCAATAAATTTATTGTGGTTAATTTTAGGGCTATTATTGTCTTTTTATTATTTTTGTAGGTTTTTATTTTCTATTTGAAATAATGTTTAAAGTCATTAAATATAGATTGATGACATTAAAATAGCATTATTGAAATAAGATGTTATTTATTAATTACCGTGAATTTAAAACGGTGTTGCGGGAACAGGCAGAACCCTGTGGTTAAGGTTCTACCTAGAGAGGGGAGTATATGGTAGAAAATGTTTTTAGCTTTTACTCAACATTAGCTTTATTCTACCAGATAAATGCTATACCCAATTTATATTTTAACAATAAGGAATTAGGTGGAGCTATTTAACAATTTATGACTTTATCTTAAGAAGCCAATAATGTTGCGTTGTAGATATAATTGTAACCACCAGGAGAAACCGCTGATGAAGAAGTTATATTTACACGTTTGTTACTGCTGCAAGCGCTCAGAAGAAGATGATACAGTGCTGCACCTCTGTAGTCCTGAGCATTCCACCATAACAGATAGTTAAATTTGCCGTTAGGGAATTGCATAGTGACAGTCACTTGCAATTGGTTTTGATCAGGTGCAGCCTGAACTGAAGTTACTGTACCAACCGCAAAATAGTAATTAGGGTTTGGAGAAGTCTGTTCAGGTTTATTTTCTGTTACCACTTCATTAGAAGAAGGATTTGTATAGTTCATCGTGTTAACCTTTTAATTTAACGTAATTGAAAAATAGAATTCTTTACTAAAATGTACGGAGCAGTCATTTGTCCGCCGAAGAAATATAAGGTAATTGGTAATTGTAATCTATATTAAAAGTTTATCTATATTATATAATTATTGATGCTGTTAAAAAGTCGCCAATAATATATTTCCTCTAAATGGTTATAATAATCAAATGTATCACTCTAATCAAAAAATAATATTGATATTTATTTCCTGTTGTTGAAATGGAGAAATTAACAATCTGTTCCAGTAGGTATTATTTATGCAGGATATTCTTATTAATAGAGTATGGGTACGGAATGGGCGGCAGGAATTGAAGCGTACTAGCAGTATGTGGTGAATGATTTAAATTTTAATTTTCTAGTTGATATTTAAATAAAACATTATGAAATTATTCTTATCCTATAGTATCTTGCATGGAGATATATGACTGCAATCTTTGAAATTAATTTATTTAAATCTATTTTAGATTTAATAATACCTTGGTGTATGATATTTAATTAATAATTACAATATGGAAATATTATTGATGTAATTACATATGTTGTTAAGTATTCACTGTGTGCAATAAAGAGGCGTTGTTCTACCCTGTTTTTAAAGATTGAGCGGATGGTATGTGCTATTATTAAAAATAATTCCTAAAAGAAATTTTTTTGAGTGAAATTGAATTTTGATAATAATTTATTGATATTTTTATGTGAAATAGATAACCGGGTTAATTGATTTTAATTTATTGAAAGTTTGTTTTATATTATTTTTATGATTTTCTGTTTTTTTTATTAAATGTAGTTATGGCAGGCAGAGCGTTAATATTACGCTCTGCCTTAGATAGGGTAGAATGTGCCGTTATACCCGTTATCCTTCAAGTTGCCTCTTTGTTGGCTGCACTCGCTCACCCCGGTCACATCGTTATCTATGCTCCCGGGGATTCACTCCCTTGCCGCCGCGATGCATCTTGAAATCCATAGGGTATATAAAAGTCAGCTTCATTATACCAGAGAAATGTTGTGCCAAATTCCTATCACAACAGTACTGTATTTTGCGATCAATGAGATCGCTTTAATCAGATTGAGTCTCTATTAGGAGTCTATTATTTGGCTCAAGCATTTCAACAATCAATTATTTTACATAGAGATTTCTACGCAATTAATGTAATCGCAGCCGAGAGGACCCACTTTTCCTACGGTGCTAATTTTCACATCTTTCTTAGCGCAAAGCGCTTCCATCAGAACTTTATAAATCGCCATGCCTCTATTGTCTAGCAGATTCCATTTCAAAAGCATTTCTTCACATACGCCATCATGCATTAATACAGTCACCATAACTTGCATAACTTTGTCTGGCATAACTTTCATTGCAATGATTTTACAGCTACGTAGCATTACGTCATCTACTATATCTTTATCTTTAATTAAAGAAGGATGCATGTCATTAATCATAATGTAAACTCCAAAATATAATGTAATTAATTGATAAATAAGCCTATATTATCTCAGAATAAATAACGGAAAATCGTCCGTTTGAGAAATATAAGGTGGTTGGTACTTCTACTATAAAAGCAATCTACATAAGAAATTTTTTTTGCGCTAAAAATATAGGACAGTTAATGTTTTTAATTGGCATATAACATTTTCTCTAACACATATAACTATAGGTGCCATTTATAAGTTGTCAAATAAATTTGAAAAAAATATGTAATTAATTGATAAGTAGAGTCATATTGCCAAAAAATAGAAAATAAATTGTTAATGTGATAAATATAAAATAACCGGAATTTTTTGTATTTCATATAATTATATTAAATTAAAATGTTATTTGTAATTTATTTATTTTGAATGATTAGTTTGATAATTAAAAATTTAAATTATATTTTTAATTATTGTAAATAAATATGGTTAATTTATTTATTTGAAATTTATATAAATATTAATGCAAATGAGATGTTGTATGTGTTTTTTATAAAAAAAACTTTTCTTTATGAAGTATTGGTCTATTCTTTAAAAAACTCAATAATAAATAAAATAGCAATATAAATAACTATTTCAATATTAAGGATAAATTGTATTGGAGCAATTTTATATTTGTTAATAAAAGAATGTTATTAGAAATAAAATAATTAGAATTCATTATTCTATGATGAAAAGGTGGTTATATGTCATATCTTGATCCGTTAGCGCTTTCTATCCGTTTTGGAAATCGTAATAATTTAGGTGATGACAAACGGTGGGCGGATAAACCTAATCCTCTCCATAAGCTTAATCAGGAGCAATTTACTTACATTTATGAGGATAGCCTGCACTTTCTTTATGGTCGATATAGATTCAATCCAAGTAATGGACGAGATAACATTTTGACAGATATGCAGGTGTCGAAAATCAAGACCGGGAGATATATTGATCAATATGGTCATGATGAACAGTATGAGGTTCTTGGTCTCCTTGGTGGTATGGGGACATTTCCTTTACATTCAATATTCGGTACGTTTAGAACAGAAGAAGTAGATCTGATTAGTTACTATTTTTATATTGCATATGTATTGACGGGTAATTATTCAATTCATAATCGTTATTTTTACCAAGGTTATCCAATGGGGCCTAATAACGATGAGGGGTTAGATTATCTTCTTATGTGGAACGCCGTTGATATCATTCCATCACCGTATAAGCCGGGTTTGCCGCGATATTTCCCGTTGATTAACGGTTATATTCTCTTTCCTTCAGCAACTGAGGCGGTAGTTATCTCTAATATTTCTACCGATGCCAGGTTTATCCGTCTTGAAGAGGCTGGCAATAGGTTTCCTTTTACTGGAGAGATTGTGACCAAGACGCCTTATATCCTGACAGATAAGTTGCGGCAACAATGGGACGAAGAAGAACAGCAAGGGGTACCAATAGACGAACGTGGATATTTTAACGAAGACGATTTGTGGCAATATGATGAACAGCAGGGGAATTGGGTGAAGTGGGTAGTGTAGTTTAAATTTTTCCGCTAGCTAGCTCATGTCGTTATTCGGTTGCTGCCCGCTTGAAGAGAACAGCAACCAAATGTTTATTATGCAAACAGTGAGTAGAGGACAGCAGAGATAGCAACTAATCCCATAAAGACGACAAACAGATTACTCAGCTTGCCGCTATATTTGCGCATTGCAGGAACTTTGCTGATTGCATACATTGGCATAATGAACAACAACATTGCGATAATAGGACCACCTAATCTTTCGATCATTTCCAAAATACTTGGGTTCAGAGTAGCGACAATCCAAGTCGTTACTAACATGAAAATGGTAGTGATACGATTCAGCTTTTTAGGCTCAATAGTTTTACCTTGGTCACGCAATGTCTTAACCACAATACCATTAAAACCTTCACGCGCACCCAGATAATGGCCAAGGAAAGATTTGGTAATTGCTATGAATGCAATAAACGGAGCGATGTAGGCAACCACTGGTGTATTAAAGTGGTTAGCCAGGTAAGACAGAATAGAAATATTTTGTGCTTTGGCTTCTGCCAGATTTTCTGGAGACAGGCTTAATACGCAGCTGAATACGAAGAACATCACGGTTACAACCATCATGATATGGGCGTAAGCTAGAATGCGGGAGCATTTTTTCTCAGCATGCTCACCATATTCTCCACGTTTTGCCACCGCAAATGCCGAGATAATTGGCGAGTGGTTGAAGGAGAACACCATTACTGGGATCGCTAGCCATAGAGTAATGAGCAGCCCATGACTTGCACTCGATGCAGAAACGCTGATGTTTTCGAAGATTGCGGTATTCCAGTTAGGGATCAGATAAAACGCCAGTAGCATCAAAACGGCAACAAATGGGAATACCAGCACGCTCATTGCCTTAACAATAGCCTGTTCACCAAAACGGATGATGGTCATTACACCAGTAATTAGGATCAGAGCCAGCAGAGCACGAGGAGGTGATGGCAGGTGTAATTGGTGAACAATAAAGCTGTCTACGGTGTTGGTAATAGCAACGCTGTAAACTAAGAGAATCGGGTAGATAGCGAAGAAGTAGAGCAGAGTAATAAGTTTACCTGCCAGGTTGCCAAAGTGTTCTTCTACGACTTCGGTAATATCTTCGCCAGGGTTTTTACCTGATAGAACGAAACGACACATCCCGCGGTGGGCGAAGAAAGTCATTGGGAAAGCCAGTAGCGCCATTACCAAAAGAGGTAGTAGGCCACCAATACCAGCATTGATGGGTAAGAATAATACACCGGCACCAATCGCAGTACCGTATAAGCCAAGCATCCATACTGTATCTGATTTACGCCAGGTTTTATAATCGCTTGGGCTGGTCGCCTGCGATGCGATCGTACCTGTTTGAGTCATATCCATAGTTATCTCCGAGAATAACGCGGTAAATTAAAAAATGAAATTACAATGCCGCAAGTATGCAATAAATGCAAATACATGTGGCCTAACTCTTTCTTTATAAAAAATAAATTTTCTAAATATCTCTGGTGGTTATTTAAACGTTTTTATTACCACATTAACATCTTGGTCGAAAATTGGACTTTAAATTAACAAGCCAAAATTTTCGCTTTACTTTCTTTTTTGAAAGAAAGTCTGGAAATTTTAAGACCAGACTTTTGATAGCGGCAAGATAGCGATTTTTAGTGAATAGTACCGTGATCATAGTCTCAAATGCGGAATACATCCCGAAAAGTCATCATGTTACGAGATTTAGTGTAATTGTTGTCTAAATATTGCGTATTTCAATGAGGTCAAATTATAACCTCAATTTGCCCATTATTCAACTCTTATTATTTTCTTATGTTTTTGTTATTTCCTGTCTATTTATTTACATATTAATGAATGAAAATGGCAAATAGAGTAAATGGTTAATAAATTGATAAATATCAATTTTTTACCAGATTTTAAAATAGATATCTCTTATGTAATACTTGTATCTTTGTGAAAGATATAGATAAAACCAGAATAATAGATTAATAGCATCAATAATATGAATGAAAGATGTGCTAGCCATTCTTTGATCAAATTTTAATAATCTCTTTCGTTATATATCTATTTACATAGTGATTTATATAGATTTATTGATTTATATGAAAATCGTTGAGTTGAATTTAAGCGCAAATAAATGCTAGATAGGGTACAGGATATTACCCTGCTGGTTAACTCATATCCATTTTGGCATGTAAAATTAGTCAATAATTTCTAATAAAAAGACTTTGGTTGAGATAGCGTTCGTTTATCTCAAGTCACTAAGTTGCATTTATGTTGCTAACTTTTTATCCAGCCTTTACGGATAGGAAAAGCGCAGCAATGTTGGTACAGACTGTTCAATCTTTTTTGTAAACGTTCACCAAACAGGCTCCATATTATTTGCGCAAAAGTGCATCCCATTAGGCTGACGATAAATGCTCCGACCATATCCATCGGCCAGTGAACGCCTAAATAGACTCTGGCCCATGCAATTGCCAGTGCAATTGCCATCATGCATAAGCCCGGCCAAATCCTGTACCAGAATAAAAAGGATAAAGCGAAAGTGAAAACGGTTGTTCCATGGTGACTTGGGAATGAGGTTGTTGGCGCGTGAGGAAGAAAGTTATAACCAAAGCCTTCTGCAAAAGGGCGGTCGTGAGGGCAGAGTAAACCGATACAGTATGAGGTTAGCATAGCAAAACAGAAGGCAATGGTGGTTTTACTGACGATAACCCGATGATAAGGGCGAGTACGCTCTGAACCCCAGAACCAGAAACTAGCCAATATTAGAGGGAAAATAAGAACCAGGTATTTTGCAATGAACGTCGCCATTGCAATCATGGCTGGTGATGATTCAGGCGTAGCATTGAAAAAGGTAAACAGATCATGATTTATTTGTTCTAACAAATCGGGCCTCACATATAGTCACTTATGTACATCACGATAGTCGGACGCAAGAGAGTAAAGTTGGCTGACCTGAGAGTAAAGCGTAATTGTCTTAATTATTGGTGTTATTTATTTTTGGTTTATCTTTCCGTCAAGGAAACATCAGGCAGTCATCTGGACAAAAAATAAATAACACATTGATATATATTATAATAATCTTAAGATCAGCGTGTTGATAGTACCGGTGGTTGATAGGTTGATCATCTGTAGAATCGGTTATGTGTTTGTGAACGGTATACTCTTCAGACAATAAAAAAACCCGATAGTCTCGAACCAAAATGGATTGACTATCGGGTTCCTCAATATGGGGATATCAAAGAAAAGCAGTGGCATTAATTCAGACTGCGGTTTGGCAAAAAAGTTCTTCGTGATAAGAAAAAAAACAGATTTTTTTCAATTTGATGAAAATAACATTTTTTGCACAAATCAACCGAGTCCACTGTGATTAATAATCAATCGCGGTTTTCACCGCAACGAAAGCAAAACGAGAAGTTCGATTGAAGTTCGATTATTGTAGCAATTGGTGTTCTTTTACGTACGCTTCGAAGTCAGTGCAGCCACCGATATGTTTCTCATCAACAAAAATTTGCGGGACAGTTTCTACCGGTTTACCAACTGTTTTTTCCAGATCAGCTTTAGTGATACCTTCTGCGTGAATATCAACATAACGGAAGTCAAAGTCATCACGCTGTTCTTTCAGTCGTTCCGCCAGCTCTTTCGCGCGGACACAGTACGGGCAGCCAGGACGACCGAAAATCACAGTAAACATATAAATTCCTCTTGGTTATATTAAAATAATGCGGTGTGATGTGTTACTCATGCTTATTTGATGGCTACTATGCCTGTACTGATCGGTAAAAAAAAGCAGAAATTACCTTTTGTTTTAATTCATCATACCAATTTTGGTAACAGTGTTTCCGGTAGTATAATGTCGCATCAGGTTGTTAAGAGAGGATACGATGAAAAGTCATCAAGGCAGTATGAGTTCATTGGCAGATATGCCAAAACAGGTTATCCTGCTAGAAATTGTCGGCATTTTATGCTTGCTCCTGGCATATTTGACTATTAATGATATTGTCATCTTAACAGATTTACTAATGACGCCAGAAGCACATGTTGTTATGATTTTCATCAGCATAGGTTGTTTGGTTCCTGCTGCGGTTAATATCATTTGGCGTGCAGTGTATGGCCTCTCTTTTCTGGGAGTTGATCATAAAAAAGAGAGCAAAAATAAGGTAGAAGGTAGTGATAACGGTAAGTAAAAATAATTTATCAGTTATTGGTGATAGCGCGATAAAGAATTATTTCGTAAGCTATAGCGCTTTTTCATTTTCCGTTGTATGGGGTTGTTAGATGAGTTCACTTGTCATTCCTGACTTATCAGTATTGCGTGAGTGGTTGGATCAGCTCAAAATTTCCTACTTTGAGTGCGATTCATGCCAGGCGCTGCATCTCCCTCATATGCAGAATATTGATGGTTTATTTGATGCTAAAATCGATCTGTTGGACAATGTAATCTTGTTTTCTGCGTTGGCTGAAGTTAAACCAACCGCCATTATTCCTTTGATGGCTAATCTAAGCCAGATTAATGCCAGTTCGCTGACAATCAAGGCTTTTCTTGATATTCAGGATGAAAACTTACCGAAATTGGTGGTGTGTCAATCTTTCCTTGTTTCAGCCGGGCTGACTTTTTCCCAGTTTTCTCATTTCTTGCAACAAAGCGAAGAGCAGATTGCGGGTGTGATTTTTGAAATTCACAGTAATAACTTGTTGTATATTAATCGTGATATCGAAATCGAGGGTGACATTGAAGAGGAAGAGGAGTCACAAGCTCCTGTTAAGGCACCGACTTTTACTTTGCACTAATATTTTCAACACGGTCATCCAACAATGCAATGTGCGCATTATTCTGCGGGGCACTGTCACTCTTGTCAGTGGCTCGAAAAACCCTATTCTCAGCAGTTAGAAGATAAGCAGCAGAATTTAAAGCAGTTATTACCTCAAGCTATTGTGAAGCAATGGTTACCTCCGATTGCCAGCCAACAAGATGCCTTTCGTAATAAAGCTAAAATGGTCGTCAGTGGCAGTGTAGAACGCCCATTGCTAGGCATGTTGCATCGTGATGGCACGGCGGTTGATCTGTGTCATTGTCCCCTCTATCCAGCGCATTTTCAGCCTGTATTCGATGTTGTTAAATCGTTCATTGCGTGTGCCGGGTTGACACCGTATAACGTTGCTCGTAAACGGGGTGAACTGAAATATTTGTTGCTGACAGAAAGCCGTCATAGCGGTGAAATGATGTTACGTTTTGTACTGCGTTCTGAAACAAAAATTGCTCAACTGGAGCGTGCTTTACCCCGGTTGCATGAGCAATTGCCACAACTTACGGTGATCTCTGCCAATATTCAGCCAATCCATATGGCGATTTTGGAGGGGGAAAAAGAGATTCTGTTTACTGAACAAAAGGCGCTTAAAGAGCAGTTCAATGGCATTCCCCTTTACATTCGTCCACATAGCTTTTTCCAGACTAACCCGAAAATGGCTTCTGAATTGTATGCAACAGCAGGGCGTTGGGTTCGTGAACTGAAAATCAGTAGCATGTGGGATCTATTCTGCGGTGTTGGGGGCTTTGGTCTGCATTGCGCAGATAAAAATACCTGTTTAACCGGCATTGAAATCAGCTCAGAAGCCATTGATTGTGCTCGCGATTCGGCGAAAACTCTGGGTTTGGAAAACATCGAGTTTCAAGCTTTGGACTCAACTCATTTTGCTGTAGCAAAAGATCAAATTCCGCAATTGGTTTTGGTCAATCCGCCTCGTCGGGGAATTGGTAAGGTGTTGTGCGATTATCTCAGTAAAATGGCACCGGATTATATTCTTTATTCAAGCTGTAATGCTCAGACAATGGCGAAAGACATTGCTGCACTAGCTAACTATAGTGTAGAAAAGACACAGTTGTTTGATATGTTTCCTCATACCGAACATTACGAAGTTTTAACGTTATTGGTATTAAATCATAACTGAATAACGAAAGGATGTGTGGGGATGGGGTTCTAAAAGAGAACGCCCTATCCCGTTTAGTCATGGCGCTCAAAAGCAAGTGCACGGCGTTCAATCATCCGCATCAGCAAAGTCAGGATACCGTTAACACATAGATAAATCACCCCTGCGGCTATAAAAGCCATCACATCATAATTACGGCCAAATAGAAGCTGACTGTATCCCATTACTTCCAGCAAAGTAATCGTACTTGCGAGAGAAGTACTCTTGAAAATCAATACAACTTCGTTGGAATAGGAAGATAACGCCCGTTTAAAAGCATAGGGTAGCAAGATCTGCATAGATTGTGCTTTAGACATGCCTAATGCCTGACAAGATTGCCATTGACCCGCAGGAATGGCTTTTACTGCGCCATAGAATAGCAGAGTCGAGTATGCCGCACTGTTAAGCGCCAGCGTTACCATTGCGCACAGCCAAGGCTCAGACAGTAATTGCCAAAGCCACGGGTACGCTTTTATGGCTGGAAACTGCCCAGGCCCGTAATAAATGAGAAAGAATTGCACGAGCAAAGGTGTACCGGTAAACAGGGTAATATAGGCTTTTACCAGTTGTGTTAGTACCGGCAATTTCATGGTCAGAACCATAGTGAACAGAACAGACATCATGAAAGCAGCAAGGAGCGCTGTGACGGTCAGGCTTAGACTGGTTTGCAGACCGGGTAAAATTTGTTGAATATACTCAAGCATCAGGGAGCACTCCGATCAAAGCGAGTGGTATGCATCTCAATTTTCTTTAGAATAAACTGACTGATCAGAGTGATAGCCAGATAGATAAGCGCCACAATCATATACCAGGTAAAGGGTTCCTGAGTGCGTGTGGCAATGCTTTTGGTTTGCTGCATGAGATCATTCACACTGATAAGCGATACCAGTGCGGTATCTTTCAACAAAACTAACCATTGGTTACCGAGCCCTGGTAGAGCATGTCGCCACATTTGAGGCATGATCAGGCGGAAAAATATTTCAGCGCGACCAAGACCTAATGCTTGACCGGCTTCCCATTGGCCAATCGGAATGGCTTTTATCGCACCACGGAGTGTCTGGGATGCATAGGCAGAGTAGAGTAGGGAAAGTGCAATGACACCACAAAGGAATGGGCTGACATAAAAGTCTTGGATATCTATCTGAATTCTGGAGTGCCAGAAGATAAGATTAATGTCAAAGCCATCAGCCAGTGTCATGAGAAGTTGTGATGCACCGAAGTAAACGAACAGCACGACCAAAATTTCTGGCAATCCTCTGAACAGAGTGACCCAACAGGTGCCAAGTATGGCGAAGGGTTTCCAACGGGCTGATTCCCAGGCAGCAAATAGCATCGCTAAAATCAGACCAAGCACTAATGCAGACACGGCAAGGCCGACGGTGATGCCGGCGGCGCTTGTTAGAGATTGGAATTCATTCATGGAGATTCGGCTACTTATTTAAACCATTTTTCATAGATGATGTCATAAGTGCCATCTCGTTTGATGTCAGCGAGTGCTTTATTCAGCTTATCTTGTAGATCTTTGTTACCTTTACGCACTGCAATACCTAAGCCGATGCCAAAGTAATTTTTGTCAGTGACTTTGTTACCTACGGTACTTAAGTTTTCATTCTTTTTCAGCCACTCGTTAACAACGGCAGTGTCACCGAAAACGGCATCCAGACGGCCATTTTTCAGATCCAGAATTGCATTTTGATAGCTGTCATAAGGAACGGTTTTAATCTCTTTTCGTTGTTCCATCAGATACTTCTGGTGAGTTGTACCATTCTGGATACCCACAAGTTTGCCTTTCAGCTCTGCGGTGCTGGAGACTTTGCCTTTAACGGAGATAAAAACCGCGGAGTTATCGTAATAAGTGTTAGTAAAATCAACCTGCTTTTGGCGTTCAGGGGTAATATCAATCCCTGCGGCTAAAGCGTCGAAGCGACGGAATTTCAGACTGGGGATCAAGCTGTCAAAGGATTGGTTAGTGAAGGTACATGTTGCATTAATTTTCTCACAGATGGCATTGGCCAAATCGACATCAAAACCCTGAATTTTATTATTTGCATCGATGAACTCAAACGGAGGGTAAGTGGCTTCTGTGGCAAAACGAATGATCTCTTTTTCCGTGGCGGTTGCAGATAAAGCTACGGTGCCTAAGAGGGCTGCAAAAAGTAGTTTTTTCATCGCTATATCCTATTAATAGTTAGTGTGATAGATAATTAGCAAAGGCTTTGGTTTGTGGTTGCGTAAAATGGCTGATGTCACCTTGTTCTATAATGTGGCCGTTTTCCATATATACGACACGGCTTGCGGCCTTACGGGCGATTTCCACTTCATGGGTAACGATAATCTGTGTAATACCCGTAGCGGATAATTCATGGATGATATTGACAACCTGTGCTGTAATTTCTGGGTCCAGCGCTGCTGTTGGTTCATCAAATAATAAAACTTGTGGTTCCATCATTAATGCTCGTGCAATAGCAACCCGTTGCTGTTGCCCTCCAGATAAATGTTGTGGGAAGCGGCCAGCAAAATCATCTAAGCGCAAACGGGAAAGGAGCTTATCCGCTTTTTTCTGCGCTTGTTGCTTGGATAAACCCAGTACGCGACAAGGCGCTTCGATCAGGTTATCCATAACAGTAAGGTGTGGCCACAAGTGATATTGCTGAAAAACCATACCTACGTTCTGGCGTAGAGAACGAATCTCCTTTGTTCCCGGTGTTTGTTCGAAATCGAATTGATGATTAGCAATATGCAACTGGCCGGAGCGAGGTATTTCTAGCAGGTTTAGTACTCGTAACAATGTACTTTTACCTGCACCACTTGGCCCGAGCAAAACCATCGTTTCCCCTGAAGAACATTCAAGATTAATATCAAACAGTGCCTGATGGACACCGTAATAGCAATCGATGCTTTTTAATTGAATACTCATGCTTTAATTCTGAATAGTCAGTGATTTAGTCCGATGCTAAACCCGTTAGCATAATTATGCAATATCTTATGCACAGAATATTATTAATTGATATTTCAATTACATGTCTGATTAACGCGCTCTATTCTCTCCTTAGTGCAATTTGTCAATAAAAGCTTATTTATTCTATTGTCATACTGCGAAAAGATGAATAGGTCACAAATGGTCAGCATTAGGATAAGTAACTACTGTTGACGACTTATGACCATGAAGCGCCCGAACTGTTATTTATGACATCAAGTATTATTGTGGCTCAAATGCTGGTTAAGTAAAGAATGCGATCAGTAAAGGTGCGAGCAAACTCAGGATGAAACCGTGAACTATCGCTGCTGGAACAATACTGACGCCACCGCACCGTTGTAATATTGGCAAGGTGAAATCCATCGAAGTGGCACCACTTAATCCTAGAGCGCTTGAGCGATATCGATTGATTAGAACCGGAATTAGCATAATTGCCGCTAGTTCGCGAGCCAGGTCATTAAAGAATGCAGCACTGCCGATGACTGGCCCGTAAGCATCAGAAAGTAAGATGCCAGAAAGGGAATACCAACCGTAACCGGAAGCCAATGCTAAACCTGTTTTCACTGGCAGCCCAAGAATAAGTGCGGCAATTGCACCTCCGGTAAGCGCACTGACAGCAATGACAATTGCAATAATGGTACCGCGGCGGTTTAGCAATATCTGTTTCAGGCTCATACCATTGTTACGTAATTGAATACCGACGAGTAACAGTAAAACGATTAAGGCAATTTCACTGGCATGATTGGAGAAGTGCAACCATGACCAGCCAGTGAGCCCAAATAGGAAACCTAAAATCAGTACACCACATAATTTCAGTGATTCAAAAATCATATGTAAACGGGAAGGGGGTTTGTCCTGTTTATGCGGACTAACAACCCAAGGATCATGTTTTTCAAGCAGGAATAACGCTAGCATATTAGCTGTAAAAATACATAAAAAAAATGTTATCGCATATTGAAAGATAGAGAAGAGGTTACGGCCTAAATCGTCCAACAAAGCCAGGCTAATTCCCATTAAAAACAGGATGATATAGACCATTGCGTTAAGAAGGTGATGAACAGCACTTAACAGTGTCTTATTATTTAAATGGGTAAGATAGCCTAGCGTTAACGGCAAAAGAATGATCAGTAGTCCAGAGTACATAATTAACATCCTTTAAAACGATTAACGTCTTTTTATCCAAATTTAGTATAAAAATCGATTGTAAAGAGTATAAAAATAAAAGATAACAATTTTTTTACATTAAGAGAATAGCCAGGATAGAGTGAAATATGTTGTTGCTCAAAGAATTTTTTTATTCTTAAGATGAGTATGTTATTAATGAATTGCAACGGGTATAAAACGTAAAAAGAACGGCATCTATCTGGAATGGAATGAGTGGAAATCCTCGGTTTTCAAAGTATTGCAAGAAAATCAGTTTTTACCGTTTCTCTGAATCTAATGCTTAATATGGTGATATTTAAATGAATTTTATTCGTTCGAAACGTCGATGGATTGTGTTGTTAACTATTGTGACAGTTATCACATTGGTTCTGGGTCATTTTCTGCGTGGGCCAGAAACAATTAAATATCAGACAGTCCCTGTCATTAAAGGTGATTTGGAAAAAAATGTATTGGCAACGGGGAAACTGGATGCGGTCAGGAAAGTGGATGTTGGTGCACAGGTGAGTGGTCAGTTGCAGAATTTGCATGTTGAAGTGGGCGATAAGGTGGTAGAGGGCCAGCTACTGGCTTTGATTGATCCTAAGCCTGCACAAAACCAAGTAAAAGAAGTTGAAGCTACGATCAAAGAACTCAATGCTGATCTGATAGAAGCCAAGGCACAATTGAAATTAGCACAGCTTACATTAAAGCGTCAGAACAATCTGGCAAAAGTGCAGGCGGTCTCTCTCCAGGAATTGGATCAGGTTAAAACAGACGTTGAAGTGAAAAGAGCGAAGATAGAGAATTTGCTGGCACAAATCAGTAAAAATCAAGCAAGCCTTGATACTGCTCAGACTAATTTGCAATACACCCGGATTACCGCACCAATGGATGGCATTGTTGTCAATATTAAAACGCTTCAGGGGCAAACAGTCATTGCGGCACAGGAAGCCCCGACCATTCTGACATTAGCTGATCTTGGCACGATGTTGGTAAAAGCGGAAGTTTCGGAGGCGGATGTTATTTACCTGAAACCGGGTCAGAAGGCCTCTTTTACCGTATTAGGCGCACCGGATAAAAATTTTCCTGGTGTGTTGAAGGATATTTTGCCGACGCCAGAAAAGATTAATGATGCGATTTTCTTCTATGCGCGCTTTGAGGTGGCTAATCCCCAGCAACTTTTACGTTTGCAAATGACTGCGCAGGTGAAAATTCAACTCGATTCCTATCGTGACACATTAATGATCCCGCTTTCTGCTTTGGGTAAACAGGTTACACCGACTCGCTATGAAGTGGATATCCTGAATGGGGGTAAAGAAGAGAAACGGGAAGTGACTGTTGGTGTACGCAATGATGTAAATATACAAATTCTGTCTGGTCTGAAAGAGCATGAGCAGGTGATTACCGGTCATAGTGAAGCAGGGGATGAGTAATGAATGCGTTACTTGAGCTGAAAGGTATAGAGCGCAGCTATCCCGCTGGGGAGCAACAGATAAAAGTACTGGATGATGTCACCTTGTCTATTTACGCGGGAGAGATGGTCGCGATTATTGGTGCGTCAGGCTCGGGTAAATCGACACTGATGAATATTCTTGGTTGTCTTGATCAACCCAGTAACGGTGAATACCGGGTCGCGGGACAGAATGTTGCTGAACTGAATAATGATGAATTAGCAGCGCTGAGACGGGAACATTTTGGCTTTATTTTTCAGCGTTATCATTTGCTGACTCATTTAACCGCGGAACAGAATGTGGAAATTCCCGCTATTTACGCGGGAGCCGCTAAAGCAGCACGTCGCCAGAGAGCAATAGAGTTGCTTGGTCGTTTAGGGCTTGAAGATCGAATCTACTATCAGCCAGGGCAACTTTCTGGTGGACAGCAGCAGAGAGTCAGTATCGCCAGGGCATTGATGAATGGTGGTCAGGTCATTTTGGCTGATGAACCAACTGGGGCGTTGGATAGCCACTCCGGCGAAGAGGTGATGGCTATTCTCAAACAACTGTGTGAACAGGGGCATACCGTCATTATTGTCACTCATGATCCGAAAATTGCGGCGCAGGCACAACGAATTATTGAGATCAAGGATGGTCACATTATGAGTGACTCTGGTACGCAAGTGAGTAGAAAAATCACTCAAACTCCGTCGTTAACATCAAAAATATCGTCGATACGCCAGATCTTTGGGCGGTTTAATGAAGCTTTATTCATGGCATGGCGGGCAATGGTTGTCAACAAGATGCGTACCTTACTGACCATGTTGGGGATTATTATTGGTATTGCTTCTGTTGTGACTATTTTGGTTATCGGAGATGCGGCTAGGGCATCGGTGTTATCCGATATTAAAGAGATTGCCACGAACACCATTGATATTTATCCGGGAGAAGATTTCGGCATTGATGATCCGGTCAGTAAGCAGGCGTTGAAAATAGCGGATGCAGATGCGATTAAAGTGCAGCCCTATATTCTGGCTGTTTCTCCTGAAATTGAGGGTCAAATGCGTCTTCGCAAAGGGAACATTGATGTCTCTTCGAAAGTGACTGGTGTGGGTGATGAATATTTTCAGGTTTATGCTCTGCGTTTTGCCCAAGGGATAGGGTTCTCATTGGATATGATAC
Source organism: Photorhabdus sp. RW14-46 (assembly GCF_963887965.1). Classification (NCBI taxonomy): domain Bacteria; kingdom Pseudomonadati; phylum Pseudomonadota; class Gammaproteobacteria; order Enterobacterales; family Morganellaceae; genus Photorhabdus; species Photorhabdus sp. RW14-46. The sequence continues at coordinate 30,469 of NZ_CAWPHH010000031.1, forward strand.
GCCGTCAGGGGCAAGTTGTGGTTATTGATAAAAATACCCAGCGTAAGCTGTTTCCTCATCAGAAAAATGTGATTGGGGAGGTGATCCTGGTGGGTAATATGCCGGCCACGATTGTGGGGGTGATAGCTAACAGAGAATCTGCATTTGGTAATAGCAAATTACTGCATATCTGGTTGCCTTATAGCACAATGACCAGCCGTCTGATGAACCGAAGTTATCTGGACTCAATTACTGTTAGAGTAAAGGATGATTATAACTCTAAGGATGCAGAAAAGATGATTGTTCAGTTGCTGACTTTACGCCACGGCAAAAAGGATATTTTCACCGATAACGTGGACATGTTGGTAAAAGCTGCGGAAAAGACGGCCCATACTTTACAACTGTTTTTGACGATGGTGGCAGTAATTTCACTGATAGTTGGCGGTATTGGCGTCATGAATATTATGTTAGTTTCGGTGACTGAACGTACAAGAGAAATCGGTATCCGTATGGCGGTAGGGGCCAGAACCAGTGATGTGAGGCAACAGTTTTTGATAGAAGCTATCTTAGTTTGTCTGGTTGGCGGTGTTTTAGGCATTGGGTTGTCTTATACGATTGCATTTATTGCTCAACTGGCACTACCCGGTTGGCATTTTGTTTTCCAGCCCATTGCATTACTCAGTGCGTTCGCCTGTTCTACCGCAATTGGGGTGATATTTGGGTTTCTACCGGCCCGTAATGCTGCTCGTCTTGATCCAATCGAAGCGTTGGCAAGAGAATAAGCGGAAATAAGATGACGCCGCAGGTAATTGCCTGCGGCGTATGAAAATAATACCTGGTTATGACCCACAGGCCAGGCTATTTAGCCTTTGGGTTCGTTTTCAAGAGGAACAATAATACTGGCATGATTTCCCTTTGGTCCTAGGTGAACGCTGAAATTCACCTTTTGGCCCGCTTTCAGCGTCCGGTAACCGTCCATCTGAATGGTTGAGTAATGAGCGAATATATCTTCTCCGCCGCTTGCCGGGCAAATAAACCCAAAACCCTTAGCATTATTGAACCACTTAACAGTACCTGTCTCCATACTTCTACATCCCTCGTTTAATGATTTCGGTTGAGATGAGCCATTAATATAACAGTCGTAAACAATCACATGTAAACAGTGACATTATCTATGTTTGTTCACAAAACATACTGTAGTAAAAATCAAATTCTCGTCAAGCACAGAACAAATGTCTGGTTGTTTTGAATGACTAAAGTTTGATATAGATAACGATATGAGTTTCGTTCATGCACTTTTATGCTGAGTTTTCATAGGGGAATAGTCTGTGGTAAAAGGAGTTGCCCAGATAATGATAAGATAAGTGGCAACATAATTTATTTGCTGGCAGTGGCTGGTTTTAGAGATTAATCCGTTGGGAAAATAATGAACGAGTATCATAACAGTTTGAAAAGTAAGGAATCTGTTAAGGATGAGCGACAGCAAAAATTGCAGCCGCCGTCAATGTATCAGGTCATTCTTAACAATGATGATTACACTCCGATGGAGTTTGTAGTTGACGTATTACGAAAGTTCTTTTCTTATGATATTGAACGGGCAACGCAATTAATGTTGGATGTCCATTATCAAGGGAAGGCTGTTTGTGGGGTTTATACTGCTGAGGTGGCAGAAACTAAAGCAGCCCAGGTAAATATGTATGCCAAGGAGTATGGGCATCCATTACTTTGTACGCTGGAAAAAGTCTGACCAGGTATACTGATTTTTAGGGGGAGGTGCTTATGCTCAACCAAGAGCTTGAACTTAGTCTTAATATTGCCTTTGCTAAAGCACGGGATAACAGACACGAGTTTATGACCGTGGAGCACCTATTGCTGGCGTTGTTAAGCAATTCATCAGCGCGTGAAGCATTGGAAGCCTGCAAGGTCAATCTGGCTCAATTGCGTAAGGAGCTGGAGAATTTTATTTCACAAACGACACCGTTGTTACCTGAAAATGATGAGCGGGAGACTCAGCCAACGTTGAGCTTCCAACGTGTTCTTCAGCGCGCGGTATTTCATGTTCAATCCTCTGGGCGTTCAGAGGTTTCTGGTGCTAATGTGCTGGTGGCTATCTTTAGCGAACAGGAGTCTCAAGCGGCTTATTTGCTGCGTAAACATGATGTGAGTCGTCTGGACGTGGTTAATTTCATTTCTCACGGAACTCAAAAAGAGGACTCGGAATCGGATCATCAGGAGACGGGCACGCAATCAGCAGAAGAGCAGCTTACAGGAGAGGATCGGTTGGAAAATTTTACAACTAACCTTAATCAACTCGCTCAAAGAGGACAGATTGATCCATTGATTGGCCGCCAGGATGAGTTAGAAAGAACAATTCAGGTATTGTGTCGCCGCCGAAAAAATAACCCATTGTTGGTCGGAGAGTCGGGGGTTGGTAAGACAGCCATTGCAGAAGGGCTGGCGTGGCGGATTGTGCAAAAAGATGTACCGGAAGTGATGGCTGATTGTACGATTTATTCGCTGGATATTGGTTCATTGCTAGCGGGAACTAAATATCGTGGCGATTTTGAGAAGCGCTTCAAAGCATTGTTAAAAAACCTTGAGCAGGATAGAAAAAGTATTCTATTTATAGATGAAATCCATACCATTATCGGTGCGGGGGCTGCGTCAGGGGGGCAGGTCGATGCGGCTAATCTGATTAAGCCATTGTTATCCAGTGGACGTATCAGAGTGATTGGTTCTACAACCTATCATGAATTCAGTAATATTTTTGAAAAAGATCGGGCGTTAGCGCGTCGTTTTCAGAAGATTGATATTGTTGAGCCTTCACCCGAAGAGACGGTACAGATTATTAGAGGGTTGCGGCCAAAATATGAGGCGCACCATGATGTACGTTATACCACGAAAGCTATCCGTGCTGCGGTTGATTTATCGGTGAAATACATTACTGATCGCCACTTACCGGATAAGGCGATCGATGTGATTGATGAAGCTGGGGCGCGTACCCGTCTGGTGCCGATTAGTCGCCGTAAAAAAACGATTAATGTGTCGGATATTGAATTCGTCGTTGCCCGGATTGCCCGGATTCCTGAAAAAACCGTTTCTGCCAGTGATAAAGATGTTCTAAGAACATTGGATGAGCGGCTGAAAATGTTGGTATTCGGTCAAGATAGCGCGATTGCGGCATTGACCGAAGCCATTAAGATGAGTCGTGCAGGGTTGGGGCAGGATAATAAACCGGTGGGTTCTTTCCTACTTGCAGGTCCGACAGGCGTAGGGAAAACGGAAGTCACCGTACAGCTTGCTAAGGTGTTGAATATCAAATTATTGCGTTTTGATATGTCAGAATATATGGAGCGCCACACAGTAAGTCGTTTAATTGGTGCACCACCGGGATATGTTGGTTTTGATCAAGGAGGATTGCTTACGGATGCGGTGATTAAACATCCTCATTCCGTATTGCTGCTTGATGAGATTGAAAAAGCACATCCAGATGTATTTAACCTGTTATTGCAAGTCATGGATAACGGTACGCTGACTGATAACAACGGGCGCAAAGCGGATTTTCGTAACGTCATTTTAGTCATGACAACGAATGCGGGGGTACGTGAAACACAACGCAAATCCATTGGATTTAAGCAGCAGGATAACAGCTCCGATGCACTGGAAGAAATTAAGAAAGTGTTTACACCGGAATTCCGTAACCGTCTTGATGGTATCATCTGGTTTAATACGCTTTCCATTGAAGTCATTCAACAGGTAGTTGATAAGTTCATTGTCGCCTTGCAGGCACAATTGGATGAAAAAGGCGTTTCGCTGGAGGTCAGTGCGGATGCTCGTCAATGGCTATGTGATAAAGGCTATGATAAAGCAATGGGTGCTCGCCCAATGGCGCGGGTCATTCAGGATAGCTTGAAAAAACCGTTGGCAAATGAACTTCTATTCGGCTCATTAGTTCACGGTGGCTCGGTGAGTATTGGCCTGGATAAGGCAAAACGCATACTGACCTACGATTTCAGCAATGCTTATAAGCAGAAGCCGGAAGATGTAGTGCACTAATAGAAGAGCGACACCACAGGTGAATACAAAGTTGTAAGATACAAAGTTGTAAAATACAAAGTTGCTACCTGTGGTGTAATACCTAAAAACGGTAATGAATCAGCGGCTACGGAAGACGATACGGCCTTTGCTCAGGTCATATGGGGTCAGCTCAACTGTAACCTTGTCGCCTGTCAGGATGCGAATATAGTTTTTACGCATTTTACCTGAAATGTGAGCAGTGACTACGTGCCCGTTTTCTAATTCAACGCGGAACATAGTGTTTGGTAGTGTGTCTAGCACAGTACCTTGCATTTCAATATTGTCTTCTTTGGCCATCTAATCCTCTAAGTTTAATAACCATCGTTTTTAACGGGCAAGATAATGCCGAAAAACCCTCATTATGTAAAGGAATGTTGTATTTTAACCCGCTATTTTGCAAATAGTGCATAGTGATATTTATGTTATCAGCAACATGAATCGGTCAAATGTTGATTATAATTCCAGTACTTGTTGTAACCAGCAACCAGCTTTTAATGACCGATTTCTGAATTGATAAAGATACTGAATAAATTCTTCTCTGGGGATCTCTTTTGCTCCCAGTGAAGCTGTGTGATGGTTAAGCACTTGGCAGTCCAGTAATTCACCACCGTGTCGCAGAAAATGGTGATAGAAGGCAATGAACGCACATTTGGATGCATTCTCCATTCTGCTGAACATAGACTCACCGCAGAATAGTGTGCCAACGCTGACACCGTACAAACCACCAACAATCCGCTCATTGTGCCAGACTTCTACTGAATGTGCTTGTCCTGTCTGATATAATTTTTTATAGCCTTGTTGGATATCTTTGCCTATCCATGTTCCTTCCTGCCGTTGAGCGCAGAAATGGACCACCTGTTCAAAAGCATGATTCACCGTAATATGGTATGGGGTATTGCGCAGAAACCGGCGTAGGGTTCGGCCGATATGCAATTCACCCGGAATGATTACCGCACGTGGATCGGGGGACCACCAAAGTGGCATTTCACTGGGTAAAAACCAGGGAAAAATACCTTGATGGTAGGCTGCATTTAATCGCTTAGCGGATAAATCCCCCCCGACTGCCAGTAAGCCGTTAGGCTCCGTTAATGCTTCTTTCGGGTGAGGGAAATCATATGAATCAGCATTCAATTGAATTATTGGCATCATGTGCTACTGCCCCGGTTCAAGACGAATCTGATGTTGCCGCTGATAAAACTGATAATAACGACCCTGCTGAGCCAGTAATTCATTATGCTGCCCTTGTTCAATAATAGTGCCGCCATCCATGATGTAAATACAGTCCATATGGTCAAGCCCGTACAGGCGGTGGGTGACAATAATCAGTGACTTATGCTGACAATGCTGACGCAATAGAGATAGAATTTGCTGTTCAGTATCCGCATCGAGCCCTTCCGTAGGTTCATCCAGTAACATCAGTGGTGCCGAGTGCAGTAACGCTCTGGCAATTCCCAAGCGGCGCTGTTCACCGCCTGACAACTGACGACCGCCTTCGCCCATCCAGCAGTTTAGGCCCTCATTGGTTTCCAGTAGATTGCTTAAACCTACCTGTTTCAGCACAGTTTCTAGTTCATTATCGGTTGCATTTGGTTTTGCCAGTAATAAATTCTGTCGTAAAGTATGACTGAACACATGAACACGTTGTGAAACAACCGATATCATACTGCGCAGAGTTGATTCGTCATAAGCAGTAATAGCATGCTGATTCAGACAGATTGAGCCTGAATCAATATCCCAGGCCCGGGTCAGTAATTGTAGCAAGGTAGATTTACCACAACCGGTTTTGCCTAACAGTGCGATATGTTCTCCTGCTTTCAAACAGAGAGAAACATTTTTCAGGACGGCCATTGGCTGATCAGGATAAGTGAAACTGATATTTTTGATATCAATACTGGCTTGAGCTGAACTTTCCGGCCCTGATGTAGGAAACATGACTTCCGGTTCTTGTTGCATCAATTGAGAAACACGGGTTGCAGAGTTAATGACCTGTCCTAGATGTTGGAATGCAACAGTGACAGGGCCCAGGGTTTCAAATGCGGCAAGAGAGCAGAAGACAAACAGTGCAATTAGTGCCCCCGGCTGGCTGTTTCCCCCCACGCCGTTAGCTGCCAGCCATAATATCAATGTGACAGTCATACCGGTGGCAAAAATCATGATTGCCTGTGACAAGCCGGTTAGGCTCGCTTGCTGTTGCTGGCATCTTAACCAACGTGACTCGATATCAGCCATTGACTTGCGGAAACGGCCAACAGCACTGAATACCATCAATTCGGCTTGCCCTTGCAATGCCGCTGTGAGTTGGGTGCGGTATTGACCACGCAGAATAGTCAGATTGCGACCAACGGATTTACCTGCGTTATAAAATACTGATGGCAGCAGGATCAACAGAGCCAGCATAATACCGCCAAGGGTATAGGCTAATGTGAGATCGAGAAAGCCAAGGCCGAAAGTGAGGACCATGATAACGATAAAAGCTGATAATATCGGCGAAATCACTCGTAAGTAGAGGTGATCCAGTGTTTCAACATCAGCAACTAGTCGGTTTAATAATTCGCCTTGGCGAAAACGAGCTATTCCTCCCGGTGAAAGTGGCAAAATTTTCTGAAAGGCAAAAACCCGTAAATGTGCCAATACCCGGAAAGTGGCATCATGGCTAACCAACCGTTCAGCATAGCGTCCGGCAGTTCGAAGAATGGCTGAGCCACGGACACCGGCAGCCGGTAGCATATAGTTGAATGTATAACCGGCAAGACCTGCTAGTGCTGCGCCTGCAAGGAACCAGCCAGAGAGGGTCAGTAAACTTATGCTGGCGAGTAGTGTAACAGTGGTCAGAACCATGCCTAAACTGATAAGAAACCAATGACGACGATAGAGCGCCAGAAAAGGAAGCAATACCCGCATAACTACAGCTCCTCACTTCGATGGGATAACAGGCGGGTGAATACCCCTTGAGATTGGCTTAGCGTCTGGTAATCTCCCTGTTCAATAATCAACCCCTTTTGCATGACCCAAATCTGATCATATTCCAGCGTTTCTTCCAATTGATGGGTAACTAGCAGGGTCGTCTGATGATGAGATGCCTGATTGAGTGTTGCCATCACCTGTTGTTCGCTATGCGCATCCAGGCTGGCACCAGGCTCATCCAGTAATAATAACCGGCAAGGTTTCAATAGGGCACGGGCAACCGCGATACGTTGGGCCTGACCAACGGATAATCGTGCTGCATTATCACCGATAATGGTATTCAGCCCATCGGGTAAATCGTGAATAAATTCGGTGACGCATGCTTGTTCCATAACCTGATGGATTTGTTGTTGATTGGCATTAGGTTGGTTCAGACGAATATTATCAAGCAAAGTCTGCTCAGGCAGATGTGGATTTTGTCCAACCCAGCTCAGTTGGTTACGCCATCTCTGCTGATCCAACTCACGCAGTTCGGTGCCATTAATTTGTATTGAACCACGATAGGGCAGAAACCCTAACAGTAAATTCAAGAGGGAACTTTTACCTGCTCCGCTTTGACCAACTAATGCCACCCGTTGATTTTTCTCTATAGTAAAATTCAACGGGCCAGCAAGCCGGTTGCCGTCGTGGGCCAAAATTTCCAGATTATTAGCAATGATGGTCAACGGATCTTGGGGGGGAAGTGTTTTATCACCACTAGCAGGTGCATATTCACCATCACTGCTCAATAAAGTCACTAATGCTTCGGCGGCCCCAACCGCCTGGGCTTTAGCGTGATAATAAGTACCCAGATCGCGTAATGGCTGGAAAAACTCTGGGGCGAGGGTTAACACCAGAAAACCGGCAAACAGAGTAACGCCCATCCCGTAACTGCCAAAATTAAGCTCCCCCAAATAGGAGAAACCGAAATAGACAGCGACAACGGCAATAGAAATGGCAGCAAAGAACTCCAGCACCGCAGAAGAAAGGAACGCTAATCTCAGCACTTCCATCGTCCTGTAACGGAAGTTTTCGGTGGATTCGCTGATTTGTTGTGTTTCTGCTTTGCCGCGATAAAACAGGCGCAACGTTTCTAACCCACGTAGCCTATCAAGAAAATTACCGCTTAACCGCCCTAGTGCGACAAAATTACGCCGATTAGCGTCTGCGGCACCTAAACCAACCAGTGCCATAAATAGCGGGATCAGAGGAGCAGTAGCGAATAAAATTAGCCCGGCAGCCCAGTTAACAGGGAATAGGGTGATCAGAATAAGAATCGGGATTATGACGGCAAGAGACATCTGTGGCAGATAGCGAGAGTAATAATCCTGCATATCTTCTATCTGCTCAAGAATAATGGTTGCCCAGCTACCGGCTGGTTTGCCTTTAACCCACATTGGGCCAAGTTGTTCCAGCTTATCCAATACCATAGCGCGAATTTTCTGACGCACGATTTTGCCACAAATAAAACCGATTCGTTCCCGAATAGCACTGATGATAGCTCGTAACGCAAAGGTGGCTGCTAGCAACCAAAATTCGTTCGTGATGTGCTCGCGTGGAAGATTATCCATGATTAAAGCTTGCAGAATTGAGGCCAGTAGCCAGGCTTGAGCAATAATCAATAATCCACTGATTAAGCCAAATAACATGGACAGGCGGAGCCAGCGTTGGGCCGGGGCACTTTGCTGTTTCAGCCAGCGAACCAATTCATACTGTCTTGTTTTATCCATAAGGAAAAATTCTAATTCAACAGGTGAGGGTAATGGTGTACCAAAAGGCTGGACATATCCTATGTGTCAGCATCCTGCTGATATGTTACATGTTAAAAAGCGCTACCGAAATAGCGCCTTGAAAGAAAAAGAATTTATTTAGCGGCTAGCCCATCCAGGAAACGTTCTGCGTCGAGGGCTGCCATACAACCTGTACCAGCGGAGGTAATTGCCTGTCGGTAAGTATGATCCATGACATCACCGGCGGCGAATACACCGGGAATGGAGGTCTGAGTGGCGTTACCCTGTAAACCGGATTGAACTTTAATGTAACCATTATCCAATTCTAATTGGCTTTCAAAAATAGCGGTATTGGGAGTATGGCCGATGGCAATGAAGGTGCCGGTAACAGCCAATTCTTCTGTAGCGCCACTTTTGGTATCGCGTAGGCGAACACCGGTAACGCCCATATCATCACCGAGTACTTCATCCAGAATCCGATCAGTATGCAGGATGATATTGCCATTTTTGACTTTATCCATCAGGCGACTGATCAAGATCTTCTCTGAACGGAATGTATCACGGCGATGAATTAGGTGAACTTCCGCTGCAATATTTGCCAGATATAAGGCCTCTTCTACCGCGGTATTACCACCGCCGACAACGGCGACTTTTTGGTTACGATAAAAGAAACCATCACAGGTTGCACAGGCTGAAATACCACGACCTTTGAATGCCTCTTCAGAAGGTAAACCTAAATAACGGGCAGAAGCACCTGTTGCGATAATCAGTGCGTCACAGGTATATTCTTGCTCATCACCATAAAGGCGTAAAGGCCGGCTTTGCAGATCAACTTTTTGAATATGGTCAGAAATGATTTCGGTTTGGAATTTTTCAGCATGTTGGTGCATGCGTTCCATTAACCCTGGGCCGGTCAGACCTTCCGGATCACCGGGCCAATTTTCGACCTCGGTGGTTGTAGTCAATTGACCGCCTCTTTCAACCCCGGTAATAAGAACCGGATTTAAATTTGCTCTGGCAGCGTAAACCGCGGCAGTATAGCCTGCTGGACCGGAGCCAAGAATAATAAGTTTGTGGTGTTTGGCGGCGCTCATGAATACCTCATTTCCATATTATCACCTATCGAATATCGAACGATTGTAGGAGAAATAGGAGGGTAAAAAAAGTTAAAAGACTCATGTTACTAACGATTTTACCGATAGATATTAACTAACAATGATTTTAACCTGAGAAAAGTGTCCTTTTAGTGCGGTTTGGATTTTATTTGCTCATTTTCAATTAATGGTAGACTATCGAAACGATTAACTGAAAATTTGTTCCACAGGTTGTTCTGATTTTTGCTCATTTACTTTGACAATCGGCTGTGCATTTGCGAAAACATCACTGTAAGAGATAATTATCCACCTCGCTAAATTCGTTTCTATAAAAATCGACATGCGGATAATTCCCTCTAGTAGCATTAAAAAAATGGCCTGTGAGTTGCTTTACGCTGTATAGAGCGAGGCTTTAACTTTAAGACATCTTTTCCAACTCAAACTCAAGAGATAGGGGAAAATGTTATGGGTGTAGGAAAATAAAGAGAGATCAACAAGATGATAGATAATAAAAAACGTCCGGGAAAAGATCTTGATCGCATAGATCGTAATATCCTAAATGAGCTACAGAAAGATGGGCGAATTTCTAACGTAGAACTGTCTAAACGGGTAGGTTTATCTCCAACCCCATGTTTGGAGCGTGTTCGTCGTCTGGAACGTCAAGGGTTTATTACTGGATACACGGCATTGCTGAATCCTCACTATTTGGATGCATCTTTGCTGGTATTTGTTGAAATTACCTTAAACCGCGGCGCTCCAGATGTTTTTGAACAATTCAACGCTGCTGTACAAAAATTGGAAGAGATTCAGGAATGCCACTTAGTTTCTGGTGATTTCGACTATCTATTGAAAACTCGCGTACCAGACATGTCAGCTTATCGTAAGTTGCTAGGCGAAACTTTGTTGCGTTTGCCAGGTGTTAATGACACTCGCACATATGTTGTGATGGAAGAAGTTAAGCAGAGCAATCGTCTGGTCATTAAGACTCGCTAAAATCTTACCAAAAATGTACAGGTGCAAAACTGGAAAAACTTAGGTACACTCCTGTTTATGCATACAGTTCCAACGCTGAGCTATCTCGGCGTTGTTCCGTTAAATCAACAGGAAACCTGGAGAGCCTTTCTTGAGCCAGGAATATACAGAAGATAAAAATATTAAATTACAGAGACTGAGTAGTGGGCGCAGGCTGTTAGAAGCTGTGCTGCTTGTCATTGTTATCCTAGCGGCTTATCTGCTGGTCGCACTTGTCAGTTTTAACCCTTCTGATCCCAGTTGGTCTCAGACTGCATGGCATGAGCCGGTGCATAATTTGGGGGGGGGTGTGGGTGCATGGCTGGCCGATACGCTGTTTTCTGCATTTGGCATTCTGGCTTATGTCATCCCCCCAGTGATGATATTGGGTTGCTGGACTGCTTTTAAGCAACATGATGACCGAGAGTATGTTGATTTCTTTGCGTTGGCTTTGCGCGTTATTGGTGCATTGGCAATCGTTTTGACTTCATGTGGATTAGCGGCACTGAATGTTGACGATCTCCATTACTTTGCTTCCGGCGGTATTATTGGCAGTCTGTTTAGTAGTGCGATGTTGCCTTGGTTTAATGAATTAGGTGCAACTTTGGTCTTGCTGTGTATTTGGGCAATTGGGTTGACGTTATTTACTGGTTGGTCATGGTTAACCATTGCTGAAAAGACGGGAGCAATCATTCTGGGAGCAATAGGATTGATTACCAACCGCAGCCGTAATGAACAAGAATATACGCCATACGATGAAACGGCTATTGCGCGGGAAGATCTCGCCGATGATAAAACAGAACCTGAATTCACAGCGGCTGGTATTGATCATGATGATGTGCTATTTACAGCACCTTCAGCCGTAGAGTTAGCAAAAGCTGAACTGGACGAACCCGAATCGGTGAAAGCAGAAATCGAAATCGAACAAGAACAGCCAATAGATATTCCTACCACTAATATGGCTAATATTGATGCTGAACCTGAAATTCGGGTTAATACATCAGATGATGGTATTGTCCAGTCTCAGCCATTAGTGGAAGAGAGTGAAAAGAATAATAACGACGAACCTGTTCGTTATACGTTTGAAATTCCTGCTGAGTACCATTTTGAGCCTATATCTGAATTTAACCGTCAAGGGACGCCGACATTTGAACCCGTCGAAAATAGCCGGAACAGCAGCGACACCTTCACTTTTATGCCTGAAACAGAACCAAAAAATGTTGTAGCAGCAACTTCTGCAACGGTTATAACAGGCAATTCTCAGGTTAAGCAAGGAATCGGGCCAGAACTGCCTCGTCCTAATCCTGTCCGTATTCCAACCCGCCGTGAACTGTATGGCATTAAAGTGCCTTCACAACGTCTTGCAGAACAACAGCGTGAAGAAGAGGTCAAACAACAAGTCGGTGGAGCGGATGATGATATTGAGTCTGATAAACAGCAAGAAGTGTTGCTGAGTCAGCAGTTTCTTGAACAACAGCGCGAGCGTTATCGTATTACGACGGATACAGAAGAACAGGCCCCAATCCAGCTTCAGATAAGACAGAACCCATTTGAGCCGGAAAATCAGCCTTCGGTGGAAGAACGGGCTCAAACAGCGACCGAGACTGTTAAACAGACAGTTGAGCAGCCGCAATATAAGCGTTATCAGGAGCAAGGTCATCAGGAGAAAAAAGAGCTTTCTGCTCTGGAGAGTTTATCGATTTTAAATAATTTTTCACCGGTTGAAGATTTAGTTGAAAAAGAGCCAGCAGAGCCGCTATTTATGCCTTCTGTTCACTCAGCACCGGAAAATCAATTAGAACGGCCTACAGAAATTGCTTTTGCGCCAGCACCTGTACACAATGTTGTGCAGCAACCGCAGCAACCGCAGCAACCGCAGCAACCGCAGCAACCGCAGCAAGATAGCTTATTTCATCCGTTTTTGGTTCGTAACGATCAACCGTTGCCAAAACCGACGACACCAATGCCTTCGCTCGATCTGCTAACCAGTCCTTTAGCGGAAGAGGAACCCGTTGATATGTTTGCCCTTGAGCAAACGTCCCGTTTGATTGAAGCGCGTCTGAGTGATTATCGAGTTAAAGCTGATGTCGTGGGTTTTTCACCCGGTCCGGTGATTACCCGGTTTGAATTGGATTTGGCTCCAGGTGTTAAAGCATCACGTATTTCCAACTTATCAAGAGATTTAGCACGTTCTCTATCAGCGGTTGCTGTGCGTATTGTTGAAGTGATTCCGGGTAAACCTTATGTTGGCTTGGAATTGCCGAATAAAAAGCGCCAGACGGTCTATTTGCGTGAAGTATTGGATTGTGAAAAATTCCGCGATAATCCATCCCCACTGACAATTGTGTTGGGTAAAGATATTGGCGGCCAGCCGGTTGTTGCTGATTTAGGTAAAATGCCGCACTTGCTGGTGGCGGGTACAACCGGTTCGGGTAAATCTGTTGGTGTTAACGCCATGATCCTCAGTATCCTCTATAAAGCAAAACCAGAGGATGTCCGCTTTATTATGATTGACCCGAAAATGTTGGAGTTGTCGGTTTATGAAGGCATTCCTCACCTGTTAACCGAAGTTGTTACCGATATGAAAGATGCCGCTAATGCACTGCGCTGGAGTGTCGGTGAAATGGAACGCCGTTATAAACTGATGTCTGCATTGGGTGTGCGTAATCTGGCGGGTTATAACGAAAAAGTTAAGCAGGCAGAAGAGATGGGACGCCCAATTCCTCATCCATTCTGGAAGCCGGGTGACAGCATGGATGTTACTCATCCGGTGCTGAAAAAAGAGCCGTACATTGTTGTCATGGTCGATGAATTTGCTGACTTAATGATGACCGTCGGCAAAAAAGTTGAAGAGCTGATTGCCCGATTAGCACAGAAAGCACGTGCTGCTGGTATTCATCTGGTTCTGGCGACTCAACGCCCATCTGTCGATATTATTACCGGCTTGATTAAAGCGAATATTCCGACTCGTATTGCCTTTACGGTTTCCAGCAAAATTGATTCCCGCACCATTCTTGATCAAGGCGGAGCTGAATCCCTGTTGGGCATGGGAGATATGCTTTATCTGGCACCAAACTCCTCGATTCCGGTGCGTGTTCATGGTGCATTTGTTCGGGATCAGGAAGTTCATGAAGTGGTGAATGATTGGAAAGCCCGCGGCTGTCCAGAGTATGTTGACAGCATTCTCAGTGGTGGTGATGATGCTGAGGGGGGCTCAGGTTTTGATAGTGATGAAGAGCTAGACGCCCTGTTTGATCAGGCCGTTCAATTCGTGACGGAAAAGCGACGAGTTTCGATTTCTGGTGTCCAGCGTCAATTCCGTATTGGTTATAACCGAGCGGCGCGTATTGTGGAACAGATGGAGGCACAGCAGATTGTCAGCGCTCCGGGTCATAATGGTAATCGTGAAGTATTAGCGCCACCACCACATGAGAGCTGATATACCCGTTATCTTTCAAGTTGCCTCTTTGTTGGCTGCACTCGCTCACCCCGGTCACATAGTTCGCTATGCTCCCGGGGATTCGCTCCCTTGCCGTCGCGATGCATCTTGAAATCCATAGGGTATATGAATATTGAACGTTGAAGACCCTGATAATGGATCACTTGAAGTAATAACGTTGAGAAAGAAGTAATAACGCTGAGAAAGGTATCTCTGACATGAAAAAGCTGATATTGATTGGTTGTTTAATGGCTGGCATGAATATCAATGTGGCATGGGCGAATGCTAGCCAAAATTTGCAGGAACGTTTGGGTAAAGTAAATAGTTTTCATGCTAGCTTTACTCAAACCGTCACCAGTGATGATGGGGCAACAATTCAGGAAGGTGAGGGGCAATTATGGGTTAAACGTCCAAACCTATTTAATTGGCATATGACATCACCTGATGAAAGTGTTTTGGTATCGGATGGTAAAACATTGTGGTTCTATAATCCGTTTGTTGAGCAGGTAACGGCTAATTGGTTGAAAGATGCCACAGGTAATACGCCATTTATGCTAATTACTCGTAACGATGCTAAAGAATGGTCTCAATATAAAATTAGCCAGCAAGGGAATGATTTTGAACTGACGCCGAATAATGTCACTGGTAATCTGAAACGTTTCTCGATTACCGTTACGACGGATGGCACTATCCAAAAATTTTCTGCTATTGAGCAGGATGGACAAAAGAGTGCTTATCAATTAAAAGGGCAGCAAAATACCCATGTAGATGCGGCAAAGTTCAGTTTTACGTTACCGAAAGGCGTTACGCTGGATGATCAGCGCCAGTGAGGTTTAAGTGAACAACTTGTCACTCGATTTTTCTCAAAATGAATTCCGGCCATTGGCCGCGCGTATGCGGCCGATGACATTAGAACAATATATCGGCCAGCGGCATTTACTCGCTGAGGGAAAACCTCTGCCAAGGGCTATCCGGGCTGGGCAACTGCACTCCATGATTTTATGGGGGCCACCGGGGACGGGCAAAACAACATTAGCTGAAATTATTGGGCATTATGCTCAGGCTGATGTTGAACGGATATCTGCGGTCACTTCCGGCATCAAAGAGATACGTGAATCGATTGAAAAAGCGCGTCAGAACCGGAATGCAGGGCGTAGAACTATCCTGTTTGTTGATGAAGTACATCGATTTAACAAAAGCCAACAGGATGCTTTTCTGCCACACATTGAAGATGGCACGATCACCTTTATCGGCGCTACGACAGAAAACCCCTCTTTTGAACTGAATTCTGCATTACTTTCACGGGCACGTGTCTATCTGCTTAAATCATTGATAACAGAAGAGATTGAGCAGGTGCTTGAACAGGCCATGAGTGATAAAGAGCGCGGTTATCATGGTCAGAATATCGTTTTGCCCGAAAATACCCGTCACATGATCGCGGAGCTGGTTGCTGGCGATGCCCGTCGTTCATTGAATTTGCTGGAAATGATGGCGGATATGGCAGAAACCAATGCTCAGGGACAGAGGGTTTTGACACCGGCGCTATTGAAAGAGGTCAGTGGAGAGCGAAGTGCTCGTTTTGATAATAAAGGTGATCGTTATTACGATTTGATTTCAGCATTGCATAAATCCGTTCGTGGCTCTGCCCCTGACGCTGCGCTTTACTGGTATGCGCGGATCATTACCGCCGGCGGTGATCCGTTATATGTAGCCCGTCGTTTATTGGCTATTGCTTCCGAAGATGTTGGTAATGCCGATCCTCGGGGAATGCAGGTAGCTATTGCTGCATGGGATTGTTTTACGCGTGTCGGGCCGGCAGAAGGTGAAAGAGCGATTGCTCAAGCTATTGTTTACCTTGCCTGTGCGCCGAAAAGTAACGCGGTTTATACCGCTTTTAAAGCAGCGATGGCTGATGCGAAAGAAAAACCTGATTATGATGTTCCTGTGCATTTGCGCAATGCACCGACAAAATTGATGAAAGAGATGGGGCTTGGCGAAGAATATCGTTATGCCCATGACGAACCTAATGCTTATGCGGCGGGTGAAGTTTATTTTCCACCTGAGATACGGGAAACCCGCTATTACCATCCGACTAACCGAGGGTTAGAAGGTAAAATAGGCGATAAACTCGCCTGGCTTGCTGAACAGGATCAAAATAGCCCGATAAAACGCTATCGCTAACGTTATTGTTGCGGTAAGGTTGACGGGTAAAAATACCTTATGGCCCATCAACTTGTGTGGGCTTATTCATATCATCTATACCCTATGGATTTCAAGAAGCATCGCGACGGCAAGGGAGCGAATCCCCGGGAGCATAGCGAACTATGTGACCGGGGTGAGTGAGTGCAGCCAACAAAGAGGCAACTTGAAAGATAGCGGGTATAACTTAATAACGACAAGCACAGGACTAGCATGCTCGATCCAAACATACTGCGTAATGAGCTAGGCGCAGTCGCCGAAAAACTGGCTCGCAGGGGCTATACCCTTGACGTGGATACGCTGCGCAAACAAGAAGAGCGCCGTAAAGTTTTACAAGTTGAAACTGAAACCCTGCAAGCAGAACGTAATTCCCGATCGAAAGCTATTGGTGCAGCAAAAGCCCGTGGTGAAGATATTGATCCACTGCGTCAGGAAGTGAACCAGTTAGGTGAAAAGTTGGATACAGCGAAAGCTGAACTGGAAAAACTTCAGGCTGAAATCCGTGATTTGGCTTTAAGTATCCCTAACATTCCAGATGATTCTGTACCGGTAGGTAAAGATGAGAACGATAATTTGGAAGTGAGCCGTTGGGGTGAGCCAGGTAAATATGATTTTGAGATTCAAGATCATGTTTCATTAGGTGAATTGACCAATGGTCTGGACTTTGCTGCCGCGGTTAAACTAACGGGTTCACGTTTTGTGGTGATGAAAGGGCAAATTGCTCGTCTGCATCGGGCGTTGGCGCAATTTATGCTAAACCTTCACACAGAACAGCATGGCTATTTGGAAACTTATGTTCCCTATTTGGTAAACCATGAAACCTTATATGGTACGGGTCAATTGCCGAAATTTGGTGAAGATCTTTTCCATACTAAGCCGCTGGAAGAAGAGGCGGAAAGCCATTACGCGCTGATCCCAACTGCTGAAGTTCCGATAACCAACTTGGTTCGTGGTGACATTCTGGATGAAAATGAACTGCCATTGAAAATGACCGCTCATACCCCCTGTTTCCGTTCAGAAGCGGGTTCTTATGGTCGTGACACCCGAGGTCTGATTCGTATGCACCAGTTTGATAAAGTTGAACTGGTTCAGATTGTTCATCCTGATGAATCAATGGATGCATTGGAAGCATTGACAGGGCATGCAGAGAAAGTACTGCAATTACTGAATCTGCCATATCGTAAAGTTTTATTGTGTACTGGTGATATGGGTTTTAGCGCGTGTAAAACTTATGATTTGGAAGTGTGGTTACCGGCTCAGAACACATATCGTGAAATCTCTTCCTGTTCTAACATGTGGGATTTCCAGGCGCGCCGTATGCAAGCACGTTTCCGTGGTAAAGAAGATAAGAAAATTCAATTACTTCATACCCTGAATGGCTCTGGTTTGGCAGTTGGCCGTACTCTGGTTGCCGTTATGGAAAACTATCAGCAAGCCGATGGTCGTATTGAAATACCGGAAGTATTGCGTCCATATATGGGTGGTTTGGAATATATTGGTTGATTATTGTATTAATGGAAAGCGCCAGATTTGGCGCTTTTTGCTTCGTTTTTATTGATTTTTTTGTTGAAAATAAAATTATTAGATTTAATAAAGACTTAAATAATTAAAGAAGATAATTTCTCCTTTCCAATAAAAATGCTACGGTATGAGGAATAATAGCTGACTAAAAATAGGGGAATGGTTATTAAAAGGCCCAAACCCAAAGTCATGATAGAAATTATGAACATTACTGCCATGACCATGAAGAATAAGAAACCGGGTAATAAATTCTTCTTCACAGCTTCCAAACTCATTGACACGGCAGCCCCAAATTTCAAATTATGAATGACGATTAATGCTGGTGCGAACCAGGTTAAAGCAGTACCAAAAATGTTAAAAATAATCAGAACAAAAGCACCAAGATATAATGGAGAGAGATCATTTGGGAATACTTCAACTGGGATCTCATCATATTGGTTATCTAACAATATATGAGCCATTGTACTACTGCTGATAATAAACATTGCGACAATTCCAAGAAGCATGATGCCAAATGATAAAGCGCCAATGCCAAGCAGTGATACAAAGTTTTTCTGAAATCCGCTGAATAACAGCCCTAGTTCAAATTCTCCGGTAGTTCTCTGTTTTTCACACACGGCAATAATACCACCCAAAAATACTGGACCAAAAAGTACAGTAAATACCCCAAGGAAAGGAATAAGCTGTAAAACAAATATGATAATGAAATAAATGATACTAAGTAGTATCCACATACCCAATTTACGTTTGACGATACCCCATGCTTGACTAATCCATTCCATACCTTCTGTGCTACTGAGGGATTGACCACTAGGGATAAATACCTCCTGATTGTTGTATATAGCTTTGGAATTAAAACTTAGGTTCTTATTATCCATGTATTTTTCAATTTAAATATTGATTTGTAATTTATTTGGTTTCTTTTTCTGTCTGCACCTTGAAAGTCACGGTCAGCCGTAAAAAGCTGGCAAGTATATTATAATGATTTTATTAAATAACAAGTACTAAATAGGAGTAATTACCTGACAATGTGGTGGGTTTATAAGCAATATTTTGCTATTTATTTTTTTAACTTGATCAAATGGTTTTACCATTTCCTAAATAACTAAGTTATCTCTGTAATATATTGTATCTTATTTTATAGAATTTAATTAATATTTATATTTCAATGCTGGTTTTTGATAGTCAATTATTTAACTGGTTATGAAAAAATTACTCTTGTGGTTGAAAACGCGATTAAAGCCGTTTCCTTTGGAAAAATAGATTGTTTGATCAAACTATTCACACCCTTATTTTCTGGGTTATATAAGCATTAATAAATCAATTTTTGTTTTCACTGATAAGCTTTATCAAGGGAAGGTTTTGTGCTGTTATTAAAAACCATTGTTTTAATCTTAGGTTTTAATTGACATAAGGTTTTAACCATTTTTTACTACTTTGAATATCTGCTTTTTATTAAGTTTAATCATTATGAAATATCGTGTTTTACGGTTAAACAACATTAATCATACTTGCTTTATCTTTACTGACTCTGTTTTACCTTTATTTTATCTTGATAAATCAGCCAGTAAATAGCTTGATGATATATCCCCGTCATCTTTCAAGTTGCCTCTTTGTTGGTTGCACTCTCTCACCCCGGTTACATCGTTATCTATGCTCCCGGGGATTCGCTCCCTTGCCGCCGCGATCCATCTTGAAATCCATTGAGTATAAAGATATCCCTATATGTTATTCTCGAATAATCCTTTTCTTTTTTAGGGTTTAAATCCTGATACATTAACCGTTTTATCCATTTTTTATTAAGTTATCTCTATGGCTTGCTGTATAAAATAATGGCGAGAAAACACCTTAATATCAATCTATTCGGATAATATTCCTTTGCATGCTGATTTCTTTTCAATTCTCTATTAATAGTTAATAACCTTCGATTAAGTATAACTAATTGCCTTTATAAAAAATTGCACTATAGTTAAATCTTCCTGCCACATAAAAACCTTAATCTCTCTGTGTTCGTGCTTTTAAATGGTTATGGCAGTTTAAATAAATGTAAAATGAGAGGGGGATAAAATCGTCGATAAATGCATTAAACACGACGGGGAATAGGCTGTTTTTAGCGCCTGTACTTTTTTAAAAACTGGCATTAATGGTATTAAAATCAAGGCCCATTTCTTTAATAGTTTTTAATATTGTTAAACTTTTTTATTTTTTGCGGTTAATCTGGTTAATCTAAGGATTTTCCGGCTTCTTTTAATGATTTATCTGATTTTGCGAAAATGTATTACGACTACGTAAAATCTTTTGGTTAAGCAAGTTTGCTTAATGCGGTGATTTGTTGTTTTTCCACTTTGTTAAAAAATTTAGACCTTGTTTTTCCTGATGTTTTTTCTTCTAATATTAGTATAACCTCGGATTTTTTTACTCGTTTTAAATGATCCTTAAGTGGTTGACGCTCTGCGGTAAAAATGTAGCCTCTAATAGCAATCAAACGAGTTAAATCGGGAAAATGGCAGGAGTTTTCCCATCATAAAAAAACAAACCTCGTTTAAAATAGCGAGGCTTGTCAACCTAAGTATTTTTTAGTCGATTAAAATGTGGATGATTTCTCCTTACTGATAAAAATGCTGCGGTAGGAGGAATAATAACTAACTAAAAGTACTGGTATAGAGATTAGAAAACTTAAACCAAAAGTCATTACCGAAATTATGAAAATGAGCGCGGAGGTGATAAAGAATAATAAACCAGGTAATAGATTTTTTTTCACTGTGGCTAGGCTCATTGATATGGCGGCCCCAAATTTTAAATTATGGATAACAATTAGCGCTGGTGCAAACCAGGTCAATGCGGCATTCACAATTGAGAAAACCATCAGAATAAAGAGACCAAGAAGTAATGAGAACAGGCTATTTTGAAGCATTTCGACTGAAATTTCACCATGTTGAGCGGCTAATAGAATATGAATTACGGCACTACCACCGGCAATAAACATTGCGATAACACCGAGGAGTATAATACCAAGCGTTAAAGCACCAATGCCGAGCAGTGATGCAAAGTTTTTCTGAAATCCGTTGAATAACAGCCCTAGTTCGAATTCTCCGCTAGTCCTCTGTTTTTCGCACACGGCAATTATACCGCCGATAAATACTGGGTTCAGAAACAAGGTAAATATTCCAATAAAGGGAATAAGCATGAAACCAGCTATACATATAGAATATACCCGTTATCTTTCAAATTGCCTCTTTGTTGGCTGCACTCACTCACCCCGGTCACATAGTTACCTATGCTCCCGGGGATTCGCTCCCTTGCCGTCGCGATGCATCTTGAAATCCATAGGGTATAGATAATATAGAGTAGTATCCACATACCCCACTTGTTCTTGACAAGTTGCCATGCCTGACCAATCCATTTCACACCCTCTGTGCTACTGAGGGACTGACCATTAGGAATAAATACTTCCTGATGGTCATTAGTCATAGCGTTGGAGTTAGAATTTAAGTTTTGATTATCCATATAATTTTCCAATTAATGTGTTGATGCATGATATTTAAAGTCACCGGCTTGACTTTATCTCGTAAGATACAGTCAGATTGAGAGATTAGGTAAATATATTATATTAATTCTATTGTTCAACAAGCATTAAATATAAGTAACGACCAGAAAAGATAAATAATTTCCTACAAAGTATTGCTAAGTGTTTTTAATTTTATCAAATTGATAATAATTGTAATAAAGTGTTTCAATGTTAACTGACGGCTGAATTTAATTAACTTCTACCCCATGTAATCGGAATAATTTTAATTCCATTGAGTGTTTTTTTCTGTAGAATGAAAAGCACTAATAATAGTTAGTAGTTGGCATTTTAACGCTGAGAAGTAGCATATATGTCAGGCTTAATTTATTTAACTTTAAAGGGCCGTAAGCAGGGCCTGATATCGGCAGGTTGTTCGTCGATAGATTCAATAGGAAATAAAGGCCAATTAGATCATACAGACCAGATATTCATATATAATCTCAATCATTCTTTAACTTGGGATCAGCATGCCAAGCACCATCCCATAACATTTAAAAAACCTGTTGATAAATCGTCACCGCTTTTGGGAATAGCGATGTCAGAAAATGAAGTATTGGACGGTATGTTTGATATTTATAGAACGAATCAATCCGGGATTCAGGAGTTGTATTACACTATAAAGGTAATTGAGGCGACGATAGTTGATTTAGCTGTTTATCACCCCCATTCGATAACACATGCTGGCGCACAGCCGCAGGAAACGATATCTTTACGTTATAAGAGTATCACATGGACTCATCATATAGCAGGGACAAGTGCTTATAGTATTTGGGATGATCGCGTTTATTAATTTATTTGCCGGTAAAATAGTGTTGTTTTACCGGCAAAATTACCATTTGTTTTTCCTATAATGCCTGCTGTGTGCGATCATAAATGTGATATTACATAATATGGCTAGTACAATAGAACTATAAAATACAAAATCATCATATGAAGTAGGCACGCTAAAAAATGGAATGCATCCGGTATGAAAAACATGTAGATGGAAAAGATCAGATGCCATCATAAGTAATATAGCTAATAAATTAATATAAACATCATAGGGAATTAAAAGTTTTTTAAAAGAAAAATATAGAGGATAAAGTGCAAGTAAAGAAAAAATAACATATAAATAGTCAACCATTCTCTTCTTCCTTCAATATGATCTATATTGCCCATAAACGGTATTCATGTCCCCTAAGACTTCAAGAGTTATTTCTTTATAACTCATAGTTTCCATACCTAGTCGTTTTAAGCTAACAAGTAGATCAGCATTAATATACCGATATAATCGTTGACTATCTGGTTCAAGCTTGTAGCCAAGTAGTCCATTAATAGACATACCAACATCAACCGATGTATATACCACATCAGCATCGCGTTTATCCATTCCAAAAGCTTTTTCTCCAACCCCTTCATAGACGAATTTAACTGGCCCAGTATAGCTTTCGCGATAAAGGATATAATAACCACTTTCAACAATATTATTGAAACCATGAGCCATCAATGGTGCTCCAAGTGCTGCTCCAACACCGGTATCAATAGCAAGAAATCCACCCATGAGTTGTATACTACCAGATATAAATCCAATCCATGAGACAATCAAATTAACTGTCTCATCATTCCTGCTTCTAGCATTTTCACTGTTTACCTTTTTCTTTACAACAATGGCTTGCCTTACACTCTTTTGAGAAAGCGTTGCATCTTGATCTTCTAATGATCGGGTTTCTTCGTCTAATAAAGCTATTGCTTCAGAGATTGAGATCTCCCCGGTATTTATCTTTGATGTGTTTTCTTGGCAATAGGCCATGACTTCACCGATAAAATGGTCTTTGGCCAGACTCCATTTTACATATTTATCGGCAACTCTGTTCATAAGCATCATCAACTCATTTTGTTTATCCATTTAAATTTTTAGGAGTTTTCTTTCTTCATTGGTACTGTTATCCAAGTATCCTCTGGCGGAAGGATTTCTTTCGTAAAATTCATCTAAAGCATCCATAATGAGTAACCTGTTTCTTTGAAATTTAGTTTAACATAGCGTTATGTACTAAAAGTATACAATTGAAATTATAAGTCAAGGTTTATTTTTACTTGTAAGAATACTTTTTTGGGCGTTTTAAGACGTAGGATTATTAGCAAAATCCGTTATAAGTTTTTCTCAATGCAAATATTAATTCTTTATCTATTTTATTGATATATTTATTTGTTTAAGAAAAATGTTATTCAATTTCTTTATTTAAATTAATAATTTGATTATTTTCGACGTTTGATGAATTTATTATTGGAAAAAATATAAGTAATCGATGTTTTGATAAGATGGTTGTTATTATGCGAATGCAAGTTAAAAACTGATTTAAATGAATGGCTTTCATAAAGTAGTTGTTGTAAATATAATATTTTCTCGTTTTTCCTTTTCTGATATTTGATTCTTTAGGCTCTTCTATTAATGCATTCGGTAAAGATTTGCCTGAGAAAATATGGG
>NZ_CAWPHH010000032.1:0-54258 GCF_963887965.1 Photorhabdus sp. RW14-46
GAATTAACTGTTGTTCACTCTTCAAGACTTTAAAACGTATTTTTTTGTGATACGGTCTTGTGAGTGCCCACACAGATTGTCTGATTAATTGTTAAAGAGCAGGCTGACATAAAAAATAACATTCTCGTTCAGCCGGGCTGCGTATACTACGCTGTTCGCCCGCAGAGTCAAGCACTGATTATCGCTTTCTCTGCCCGACCTCACAATGTTTATCAGCGTTGTGTCGGTCAGTGGTGGCGCATTATAGGGAATTCTTTGACGCTGGCAATAATTATTTTGAAAAAAGTTAACGACCGATGATTATTCCATCAAATTTAACTTAAGTTATCAATTTTTCTAGTTTTGAAAATCCATACTCCTGCAAAACGGGGATTAATGCATCAGTATCAGTATTCACTTTCATACAGTAAGCAAGACTATCTGCTGAAGTGCAAACAAGATTATTCTGATGTTTAACCAACCAAGCCGTTCTTCGAGCAATAGCAACACCAGAATCAATTAAACGCGTGCCATCAGGTAATATCTGAACTAATTCTTCTGCTAATAATGGAAAATGGGTACAACCCAATACCACTGTATCAGGTGGTTTTTTCATTCCAAGCCACGGTTTCAGTATCTTTTTTAAAATATCGGGAGAGACCTTACCACCATGCAGTTTAATTTCAGCTAATTCTACTAATTCAGCAGAACCTATAGATTCAATCCTGCAACCTGTCGCAAACTTTTCGATAAGTTCTTTTGTATAGGAACGATTAACTGTTGCTCTAGTCGCCAATAATCCAACGACACCATTACGAGTTAACTTTGCAGCAGGTTTTATCGCTGGAACCACACCAACAACCGGAAAGCTGAACCGCTCACGCAGAGCTGGCAAGCTGACTGTACTAGCAGTGTTACATGCAATAACCACTATTGTCAGGGGGTGTTTTTGCTGAATAGCACCAACAATTTGAACGACTCGTTCAACAATAAACTCTTCCGATTTTTCACCATAAGGGAATGCTTCGTTATCAAAAACATATATATAATGGAGATCTGGTAATAATTGTCGGATCTCTTGGTAAATAGATAAGCCGCCTACCCCAGAATCAAACACTAAAACTGTTGGGCGTGCGGCTTTATTTAAATCAGAAGTTATAGCTCCCAGTGAGGTAGTATTCACGTCCTGGAATGCGATAGCCATAAACTGTCTCGTAATCTTTATCAAGCAGGTTGGCTATTCTAGCACGAATTGTCAGATAAGAAGTGACTGGATATGAAACTGTTAAATCCCAAAAGCTGACGCCACCTAATTTCACACGCTTAGCCGGGGATGTACTGAAATCCTTGTCATAACGCCGTCCTAGATATTGATAAGTTAACCCCCAATCAAAATCATATAACTGCCAGTCAAGTTGATATTTCACTTGCTGCTTCGCACGACGAACTAAAATTTCATTAGTTTCACTATTACGGGGGTCAATATACTGTATTGTCAATTGATGCTGAAACATGCCAGTGTCTATTAAGCCAGTCCACTCAACACCTTTAATTTTCGCTTTACCAATATTGTAGTAGCGGCTATTCGCATAATCGATCAATTGCTCAATCTCATTGCGATATACAGTCATACGCCAAGTTAGCTGGCCAGTGACGCCTTCGATACCGCCTTCCCATTGTTTACTTTCTTCCGGTTTCAAATCATGATTACCACCAAAACCGTACATCTGGCTGAGCGTTGGAGCCTTAAATGCCGTACCATAAGAGGCTATCAAGCGATAATCTTTAATAAACTCCCAACCTAAACTGGCTTGCCATGTTGTATTCCAGCCAGCTTCTGAATGTTTATCTGAACGAATTGCACCTTCTAAAATAAAATCTTTCAGTTGTTGCTGTGCTGTCAGATACATTCCTGTATTACGTACCGTTTTACTCTTCGGAATATAACTGGTTCCAGCTTCTATCGATTGTTTTTGGAAATCCACACCGGTACTGACTATGCCCTGATATAGCTGAAAAGTATTCCCCCATTGCAAGTTATATTGTTCAGAATCATTAAGGCTAGCAGACTTATCATAGCGTCCATATTGAGGATCAAAGTTATAGTCTTTTGTATGACTATAACTTGTAATTAACTGGGATGAGTAGATCCCTTGGTTAAATCTGACTCCCATGTCATAGTGGCGACTATAAAGTTCACGAGTATCCGGTCTGGCATATGGATAACTCCAATTAATATCCGCATCATAAGATGTTCTATTGTTATAGCCATAAGCTCGAACAAATCCACTGACTTGCTCATTAAATTTTTGATCGACTCCTAACCAAAGCATTTTGCTCATGAAGCCGTCACGATCAGGTTGTCTAAAACCACCGGTATTACCATCAGCAACAACATCGTATCCTTTGGTATAAGTATAGTTAGCTGCTGCTGTCAGAACTGTATTTTCAGCTAGCGTTTGTTGAATTGCACCATCATAAGTTTGATAGCCATGTGAGCCGATACCTACATTAAGGCTGGTTCCTAGCTTCTCTCTGGTAGTGATGATATTAATAACACCACCAATAGCATCAGAACCATAAACAGCGGAGCGTGGTCCACGGATATACTCAATTTTCTGAACCAATGATACAGGTATTTGGCTTAAATCAGAGGAGCCACTGATGCCCGCTTGATTCAAACGTATTCCATCCATCAGTACTAATACATGACTAGCATGAGTACCACGTATAAACAAAGAGCTTAATTGTCCAATCCCTCCATGCCGCGCAATATCAACACCGGGTAAACGACGCAAAATATCGGCTACACTATTTGACTGCCAACGATCAATTTCATCTCGTGTTACAACAGTATAAGGAGCCAATATGCTTGATATCGGCTGTTTAAAACGACTCGCCGTCACAACCAATGAATCCTGCGACTCCACCGCAACAGAAGCTTGATTCCAGCCAGAAATCACCATAATTGAAACAGTGGATAATAATAACCGCTTTTTATTTATCATGAGAGAAAACATCCCACAATTTATTGTTAGAAGGACACGCTACGATGAAGCGTTGAGCCTATTCATAATAGTAAGCATAGACAGGATCGTGTATGAGTAATAAGAAAACTGGACATTCTTTGCTCTTTCCCTACAATTTTGCACGAAAATTTTTCTTACTACAGATATAAGAGAACAAACATAATGCAAAATCTCCTGCCAACGGAAAGCTATGAACAGCAACTGACGGAGAAAGTCAGCCGTTTAAAAAACATGATGGCACCTTTCCAGCCCCCGAGGCCAGAGGTTTTCCGCTCACCGCTATCTCATTACAGAATGCGAGCAGAATTTCGAATCTGGCATGAGCAGGATGATTTGTACCATATTATGTTCGATCAACAGACGAAACAACGTATTCGCCTTGTTCAATTCCCTGTCGCCAGTAAGTTAATCAACAAAATGATGGTAGTATTAATTGACTCCATTAGATCTGAACAGATCTTGTGTCATAAGCTATTTCAAATTGATTATCTGTCTACTTGCAGTAATAAAATCCTTGTTTCTCTGCTTTATCACAAAAAATTGGGGGAAGAATGGACACAACAAGCATTAAGACTGCGTGAAGCGTTAAGACATAAAGGGTTTGACGTTGAGTTAATTGGCAGAGCCGCTAAAACCAAAATCACATTGGATCATGATTATATTGATGAGGTTTTACCTGTCGCAGGCCGAAACATGATTTATCGCCAGGTGGAAAACAGCTTCACCCAACCAAATGCTAGCGTCAATATTCATATGCTTGAATGGGCAATTAATATTACCAAAGATTCAAAAGGTGATTTACTTGAGCTCTACTGTGGTAATGGCAATTTCTCTCTGGCACTAGCTCAAAATTTTGAACGAGTATTGGCAACAGAAATTGCCAAGCCATCCGTTGCTGCCGCTCAATACAACATTACAGCCAATGGTATTGATAATGTACAAATTATCCGAATGTCAGCAGAGGAATTCACCCAAGCAATGAATGGTGAACGCGAATTTAATCGCCTTCAAGGAATAAATTTAAAAAGCTATCAATGTGAAACTATCTTTGTCGATCCGCCACGTAGCGGCCTTGATGAAAAAACACTTGAGATGGTCCGGGCATATCCACGGATTCTTTATATTTCCTGTAACCCGGAAACCCTTTGCCATAATCTGGAGACATTAACCCAAACGCATAAAATTAGCCATCTGGCTCTGTTTGATCAGTTTCCTTATACTCATCATATGGAATGCGGCGTGCTTCTGGAAAAATTAAACTGATACTTGACAAACATATAAAGCAAAAACGCCGGCAGATAGATCTCTCCGGCGTTTTTCATCAATTAATGACAATTTTCTGTAATTGCCTGGTTTTTACGAATTTTTACCTTTCTGTAAATCCAAAATACCAGTACGGTACCCATTACTGCGGGCAGAAAATTAGAGCCAATTTCAGGGTATTCAACCCTGATAATCGCACTATAACTAAATAATCCTAAGAGGAAACAGGCGACAACCAACTTAGGCATCCCATCTGGCATTGAGTAATTCAAATAGCGCTGATGGATACAATAAACTGATAAAATCAATGTTATCAATGGGAAAACTGAAAAAGAAACAACTGAGCTAAAAACTGCTGAAAATGTTCCATTCGTTGCTAATCCGACAATAAAAGCGAGTAACAATGTACTTTTGTCCTGGCGATATTGTTCCATCATTTCGTTCTCCTCCTTCATAGTTATTTAAGTTTAGGGTTCGGTGGGTTCATTTCTTTGCGATACCAATAATATGCACCTTTAGCAATCATCCGTAGCTGCAAGACTAAACGTTCTTCTAAACGCTGTCTTTTCTCCAAATCAATATCCAGTGCTTCTGCACCTGCACTGAATACTATTGTTACCATTGCCTCTGCCTGCACTTCAGTAAAATGCCTCGGCATACAGCTTTCCTGTTCTAAATAGTCTGCCAGCTCAGCAATAAAATGTTGGATTTCCCGTGCGACAGCGGCACGAAATTCAGCAGAAGTCCCTGAACGTTCACGTAATAATAATCGGAATGCATTTGGGTTATTACCGATAAATTCCATAAAAGTTGAAACAGACGTGCGGATGACACTGCCACCTTTAGCAATACGTTGCCGGGCTTGCCTCATTAACTGACGTAACATCAAACCACTTTCATCCACCATAGTGAGCCCAAGCTCATCAACATCGCGGAAATGACGATAAAATGAAGTGGGTGCAATACCTGCTTCACGGGCGACTTCACGCAAGCTAAGGCTGGTAAAACTCCTTTCGGCACTCAACTGGCTGAAAGCCGCTTCAATCAGTGAACGACGAGTTTTTTCTTTCTGTTTCGCTCTGATGCCGATAATGTTACTCACACGAATCCTGACTCTTTATCTGAACTACATGTTAGGAAATATACCAAATTTTAATACGTTTGCCGTAATGATATGCTTATCATGTCATTTATAATGATCCATGTCATTTTATCAGCGCATTTTCTTATTAGATATTAAGATGATAAAGGTGACTACGCGTAGTCAGAAAATCATTAAAGGAGCATTTCCCCTTTGCTAATTCGATCGTTAGATAATTATTTATTTTCCAAAAACTTCATGGTATCAGCATAACGGGTAAAACTATGTTCAATTCACCCTAAACGATGACATAAACTCCTTATGATGATTGGGTTATTAAGTCAACCAATGTTAATATAGCGTTGTAATTTTGTGTAAAAACAGGTCTTTCCTCTATGCAACATATTCATTTTGACGCCATTGTCATTGGTTCTGGTCCCGGTGGAGAAGGAGCAGCAATGGGATTGGTGAAACAGGGTAAAAGCGTTGCTGTTATTGAACGCTATAATAATGTCGGCGGTGGTTGTACTCATTGGGGTACCATCCCGTCTAAAGCCCTCCGCCACGCCGTCAGTCGTATTATTGAATTTAACCAAAATCCTCTGTACAGTGATAATTCCCGCGTTCTTCGCTCTTCATTTGCTGAAATCCTGCGCCGAGCTGAAATGGTAATTAATCAGCAAACTAGAATGCGTCAAGGATTTTACGAACGTAATGGGTGTCGTATGTTTTCCGGAGAAGCAACATTCATTGATGACCACCGGGTGAGTGTGCGCTATGCTGACGATAACCACGATATTTTAAGCGCAGATAAGATTATTATCGCAACTGGTTCTCGCCCATATTGTCCGCCAGATGTCGATTTCACTCACTCCCGTATTTATAACAGCGATTCCATTCTGAAACTGGATCATGAGCCACGACATGTCATTATTTACGGTGCCGGAGTGATTGGTTGCGAATATGCTTCAATCTTCCGTGGATTAGGCGTAAAAGTTGATTTGATTAACACTCGTAATCACTTACTCGCCTTCCTTGATCAAGAGATGTCAGATGCACTTTCTTACCATTTCTGGAATAGCGGTATAGTGATCCGCCACAATGAAGAATATTCTAAAATTGAAGGTGTTGATGATGGTGTTATCGTTCACCTTAAATCCGGTAAAAAAGTCAAAGCTGACTGTCTGCTTTATGCTAATGGTCGAACAGGTAATACGGATACTTTAGGGCTAAAAAACGTTGGTCTGGAAGCAGATAGCCGCGGTTTACTGAAAGTTAATAAGATCTATCAAACCAGCAACGAAAATATCTACGCTGTAGGAGATGTTATCGGCTATCCAAGCTTGGCCTCAGCTGCTTATGATCAAGGCCGAATTGCCGCCCAAGCGATGACGAAAGGAAACGCCGAAGTTCATCTGATTGAAGATATCCCAACGGGTATCTATACCATTCCTGAAATTAGCTCTGTAGGTAAAACCGAACAACAATTAACAGCAATGAAAGTGCCTTATGAAGTTGGACGCGCACAATTTAAACATCTTGCACGCGCACAAATTGCGGGGATGAACGTAGGAAGCCTGAAAATACTGTTCCACAGAGAAACAAAAGAGATTCTTGGCATTCATTGTTTCGGGGAACGTGCGGCTGAAATTATTCATATCGGCCAGGCAATTATGGAACAGAAAGGTGAAAGTAATACTATCGAATATTTCGTCAATACTACTTTCAACTATCCAACTATGGCTGAAGCCTATCGTGTCGCGGCTTTAAACGGCCTTAATCGGCTATTCTGATTGCCCATAATAAGTGCCCATTTTAGCTCTAATAGCCTCTGCTAGTTGCTCATAGCGACCACGCAGAGGTGAACCAGGACGATAAATCAAAACAACAGACCGCTTAGGTTCAGGGCTGTTACACTCCAGATAGCAGACGCCATCACGTTTTTTCTCTTGTGGCACTGCCAAATCAGGCAATAAGGTTATTCCACTACCGGCAGCAACCATATTACGCAGGGTTTCCAAACTGGTTGCACGAAAATGGGTATCTTCCTTCGCACCAGCCTGAAAACAGAACCCCATTGCCTGATCACGCAAGCAATGACCATCTTCTAGCATCAACAATTTTTCACCTGCCAATTCATCCATAGCGATTTTTTTACGCTCCGCCCAAGGATGGTCATCATAGATAGCTAGTTTCATGGGTTCTTCAAACAATGGCACTTCAATGAAATCTCTTGTCTCCTTAACCATTGCCAGAATCGCACAGTCCAATTTGCCACTATCCAACTGGGCTAACAGACTTTGAGTCTGGGCTTCATACAGATACATTTCCAACTTAGGAAACAAACTATGAAGCCTAGGGATAATATTAGGCAACAGATATGGACCAACTGTCGGGATCAAGCCAATATGCAGAGGACCAGACATATTTTCCCCTTGAAGTGATGCCATTTCCTGCAAAATCCTCACCTCACGGAGAACTGTTCTGGCTTGTTCTACTAATAACATCCCTTGCTGCGTAAACAAAACTTTACGGCTGGTGCGCTCTAATAACATGACCCCCAGATTATCCTCAAGCTTACGAATTTGCCCGCTTAACGTAGGCTGGCTAACGTGGCAAGAATCAGCAGCATGGCGAAAGTGCCGATGCTCCGCAAGCGCCACAAGATATTCCAGATCGCGGATATTCATTCCCACCTCAACATATTTAATATAAATGATAGAAACTACCAATAGATAATTATATCAATGTGAGGAAAAGACTATCAGATAATCCTTAAAAACTTATATATAAAGATCTCACTTATTTTACAGGGGATATACCCGTCATCTTTCAAGTTGCCTCTTTGTTGGCTGCACTCGCTCACCCCGGTCACATAGTTACCTATGCTCCCGGGGATTCACTCCCTTGCCGTCGCGATGCATCTTGAAATCCATAGGGGATAGATTAATCCCCCCTGCTGACGATGACTAACTTAATTTTAGCCTCTGTTTAGCCTCTACAATCGCTTTCATAACTTGTTTTGGCGATACGCCACCTTTTGCAAGGCGTTTGTCCAAGCAAGATTGCAGAGACAAAATATCATATACATCTTCAATAATTGCACTGCTGAACTTCTGCAACTCTGTCAATGGCAACGCTTCCAGCGCCTTACCCTGAGTAAGCGCCATCATCACAATTTCCCCAACAATATGGTGGGCTTCACGGAATGGAACCCCTTTTGCAACCAAATAGTCAGCTAATTCAGTCGCGTTAGCATAACCCTGTTTAGCTGCTTCTGCGCAACGTGAACGCCTGACCTGAATACCGTCTAACACCAACGCAGCCATATGCAAACAATCCAGCCAAATGTCCAGCGCATCAAACAACCCTTCTTTATCCTCCTGCATATCTTTATTATAAGCCAGCGGCAGACCTTTCAAGGTCATCATCATACCGGTTAATGCCCCCTGCACTCGGCCACATTTACCACGGATTAACTCCAGTGCATCCGGGTTTTTCTTCTGTGGCATCAGAGAAGAACCGGAAGTGACTCGATCTGACAGTTCAATAAATCCTGCTTCACCGCTATTAAAGAAAATGAGATCTTCCGCAAAACGGGAAAGATGGATCATACTAATGCTGGCATTAGATAGCAGTTCCAATACATGGTCACGATCTGAAACACTATCTAGGCTGTTACGCGTCGCTGAAGCAAAACCTAGCCATGATGCTAGTTGTTCGCGGTCAATATCATAAGCGGTTCCAGCCAATGCACCGCACCCAAGCGGGCTAGTATTCAGCCGTTTTAAAGTATCCTGTAACCGATTTTCATCACGGACCAACATTTCTACATATGCCAAGCACCAGTGAGCAAATGTAATAGGCTGCGCTCTTTGCAGATGGGTATAACCCGGCATCACCGTATCCTGATTCTTCTCTGCGGTGATCACCAATACCTGTTGTAATTCCACAATTGCCTGATGGAGATGTGAAATGTATTCTTTACACCAAAGTTTAAGATCTGTTGCCACCTGATCGTTACGGCTACGACCAGTGTGAAGCTTCTTACCCAGCTCACCAACTTTACTGATCAACTGCCCTTCTACCCAACTATGGATATCTTCTGCATCACTTTGCAAGATGGCTTGTGGGTTAGCCTGAACCTCATTCAGCAATTCATTTAATACCAGCTCCAATCTTTGTTGTTCTTCAACGGTCAACACACCAACCGTTATCAACGCTTTCGACCATGCAACTGAACCGGTAATATCCTGTTCCGCTAACCGGTAATCAAAGCGAAGTGAATCGTTAAATTGTTTGAACCGTTGATCTGCTTTCTGACTGAAACGCCCGCCCCAGAGTGCCATATTTTTGTTCCTGATTATCTGATGTCTGAGTGATTGATTACCTTTCATAAACAGCAATTTCATTCGCAACATGGAGATAATAGACTCGAAAAATCAAATACAAGGATGAATTCACGATCTGGTCATTACCTCCATAACTACGAACGATGAAATTACTCTTTACTATTTAATGCCCGAATGCGCGAAGGGAGAGAATACAGACGGATAAATCCTGCTGCATGGCTGTGATCGTAAACCTCATCTTCACCAAACGTTGCAAACGCTTCAGAATAAAGGCTATTTGTTGATCTTTTCTGGATCGCTGTTACCTGCCCTTTATAGAGTTTCAGTACTACTTCACCGCTGACATCCGCAGCCAACGTCTCAGCCGCTGCCTGAATAGATCGACGTAGCGGGGCAAACCAACGTCCGTCATAAACGACATAAGACATTTCTAGCCCAAGCTGCTGACGCCATTTAAAGCTATCGCGGTCCAGAACCAGTTGTTCAACACCACGCAACGCAGCCATCATGATGGTTCCTCCCGGCGTTTCATAACAACCACGAGATTTCATTCCCACCAGCCGGTTTTCCACGATATCGATACGACCGATACCATGTTTTACTCCCAGAATATTCAGCGCTTCAAGGCATTGATATGGAGACATTACTTTGCCGTTGACCCCAACAACCTCGCCTTTCTCAATCATGACACTAACCAATTCAGCTTCATCTGATGCCTCTTCTGGATCGACTGTCCACACCCAACAATCTTTATTGGATGCATTCCAAGTGCTTTCCAGTACACCACCTTCGGTAGAGATATGCCACGCATTCTCATCACGGCTGTAAATTTTCTCCAATGTTGCAGTGGTTGGAATATCTCGTGCTTTCAGATAATCCAGCAACGCTTCACGGGAACGTAAATCCCACTCTCTCCACGGTGCAACTACTTTTAGCTGAGGGGCTAGTGCCGTATAAGTGCTTTCAAACCGAACCTGATCGTTACCCTTACCTGTTGCACCATGAGCAAGTGCATCTGCTCCTACTTTCAGTGCCAATTCAACCTGTGCTTTAGCAATAATGGGGCGTGCCATTGAAGTGCCCAACAAATAGCTACCTTCATACAGAGCACCGGTTTTCAGTACCGGATAAACATAATCTTTAATGAATTCCTCACGCAGATCCACAACGTGACATTCTGACGCGCCAGAACGCAAAGCTTTCTGCTCCACGCCTTCCAAATCTTCACGGCTTTGCCCCACATCAGCAACAAACGCAACAACTTCACAGTTGCCATAATGCTCCTTCAGCCAAGGAATAATGGCAGAAGTATCCAGACCACCAGAATAGGCAAGAACGATTTTTTTGATATCTTTAGTATGCATGAAGTTACCCTTTGAAATTCCGTTGTTATTTATCAGCAAAGCTTTGCCGAAAATTAATCAAACTTAATTTAAGCCAGAATACGAGTACCGACGGGAACACCGTTAAATAGATCGGTCAGTTGATCTGCATGACGCCAACTGGCGATATCTACCGGACGATCTAATGTCCTGGCTGCATCTAGAGCGGCATTCACCTTCACAATCATACCGTCAGTAATGATGCCATGAGCAATAAGCTGTTCTGCTTTCTCAACATTTATGTCAGGGATTTTCTGCCCTTTACCATCCAAAATACCGCTAACATCAGAGAGCAATACCAAATCAGCACCTAGCGTCTGAGCTATCGCCGTTGCTGCTTGATCGGCATTCACATTCATCAGCTCCCCTTTATCCGTTACCCCAATCGAGCTGATAATGGGCATATAACCCGCATCCAATAACGTTTTCAGCAACTTAGCATCGCCCGGCATCGCTTTTCCCACATGCCCCAACTCTTCACTCAGTTGGGAAACCGTGACCACATTACCATCTCCTAAATATAATCCAACTGATGCAAGTTGATATTTAGTCGCCCACGACAACAAGGTCTTATTGGCGATACCAGCCAATGCGCCGGTGATAATCCCAATCTGATCAGCGGGTGTTACTCGTAATCCTTGTTCCTTCACTATCGGTAGCTGCAACTTCTCCATCAGCTCATCCACCAGATATCCTCCCCCATGAACAACAACCAACTGGCGTTCATGTGTTTGCCGATATTCCTGCAATGCAGTAAACACACGTTCCAATGCTTCTTCATTGTCCAGTAACACGCCACCTAACTTTATGACTAAAGGTTCCATCTGCTCTACTCCTTCACGTCAATAATTAAAGTAATGCCTGAGTTTCTTCAAACCCAAAACGTATATTCATACACTGAACTGCCTGAGCTGCCGCGCCCTTCAAAAGATTATCCTCAGTACCCACAACAATCAAATGGTCACCCTGTACAACAAAACCAATATCACAGAACGGTAACCCAACAACGGATTTCAATGCTGGCACTCCTTTGCTGTAAAGCCTTACCAATGGCTTATCTTTGTATGCTTGACGATACACCTCATCTATCTGTTCTGCGGTAACACCCGACTTCAACTTACAGGTAATTGTGGCAAGAATACCCCGGGCGAAATTGCCAAGATGTGGAGTAAAAACCACTCTGGTTCCCAGATGTTCCTCAATCTCCGGTTGATGACGATGGGTAAATATTCCATAAGGTTGCAAACTGATTTCGCAGAAACTGTTGGTCATACTGGCTTTCCGGCCTGCTCCACTTACACCACTAGTCGCATTAATCACCGGCCAATAGCTGATATCCAGCAAACTATTTTCCAACAGCGGTTTCAGGCAGAGTTGAGAAACTGTTGGGTAACATCCCGGTACAGCAACTAATTGGGCCTGTTTGATGTTTTCAGCCTGCCATTCGGCAAGTCCATATACTGCTTGTGCTAACCATTCAGTATGCTTATGTTTGAATCCGTAGTATTGTTGATAAATCTGAGCATTTTGTACGCGGTAGGCACCGGAGAGATCAAATACAGTGCAACCTGCTGCCAGAAATAGCGGCGCAATGTCATGACTAACTTCATGGGCGGTGGCAAGGAAAACCACATCAATCCCTTTAGCAGCATTAATAATATCAGTCAGCGGTTGCAGCGGTAGATCAACAATGCCTTTATACTGTGGATGTAAATCTGAGAAGCATTTATCTGCATCAACGCTCTGAGCAGAAACCATGAGTCTAATCAGATTCGTATGCGGATGACGATGCAGATATGCTGCCAGTTCTGCTCCGGTGTAACCACTTGCACCAACAACCAGCGTATTCAACATAGGATATCGTTACCTTGTGCTCAGTATTTAAACGGGATAATGTATTTTTATTCAAAAAAAATGCATGAATATTGATACTATCATGAATAAAGGCTGTCAACAGTGAATATTAAATTACCTCCATTTATTGAGCTATTTCGGCAATTAATCGCGACGCCATCTATCAGTGCCACCGATATCAGTATTGACCAAAGTAACGAGTCTCTCATCAACCTACTGGCAAGTTGGTTGAAAGAAATTGGTTTCGAAATTGAGATACAGCCCGTCCCCAAAGCCCTCGGAAAATACAATCTACTAGCTACATTGGGACGTGGCCCAGGTGGATTACTATTGTGTGGACACACTGATACCGTACCCTTTGACGAAGGTCTCTGGACGAAAGATCCTTTCACCCTGACAGAACGCGATAACAAACTGTACGGTTTAGGTACAGCAGACATGAAAGGCTTTTTCGCCTTTATTATTGATGCGTTGCGGGACATTGATGTCAGCAAAATAACCCGTCCGCTGTACATTCTGGCAACCGCAGATGAAGAGACGACAATGGCGGGAGCCCGCTATTTTGCCGCAAGTACCACTATCCGCCCAGATTTCGCTATTATTGGTGAACCCACTTCATTGCATCCTATCTGTGCACACAAAGGACATTTATCAAACGCTATCCGCATTGTTGGCCAATCCGGGCACTCCAGTGATCCAGATCGTGGTATAAATGCCATTGACTTGATGCACGAATCTATTGGTCACCTGATTGAACTACGCGATACGCTAAAAGAGCGTTACAATAACCCGGCGTTTACCATTCCATACCCAACCATGAACTTCGGCTATATTCATGGAGGTGACGCAGTAAACCGTATTTGTGCCCACTGTGAATTACATATGGATATTCGCCCATTACCGGGACTAACGCTACAGGATCTGAACGGACTGCTAAATGAAGCGCTAGAACCAATGAAGCAACGTTGGCCTGGCCGCTTAACTATCGATGAATTACATTCCCCTATTCCCGGTTATGAATGTCCAACCGATCACAAAATGGTTGACGTGATTGAAAAACTGCTAGGGCGCAAAGCTGAAACGGTCAATTACTGTACCGAAGCACCCTTCATTCAGAAAGTATGCCCAACTTTAGTCCTTGGCCCGGGCTCTATTGAACAAGCACATCAACCGGATGAGTTCATTGATATGTCATTTATTGGACCTACCAGAAAGATAATTTCCCAGTTAATAGATCATTTTTGTCTAAGCAATAATTAATCGTTTTACTCGTCCCCCAAAAGTCAGGGGGACTCAAGCATCATAACAATCAACAAAAGTACTCCTCCCAAGCATTCTGATACATAAGCAATACTTATAGAGTATGACCTGCCATTAAATTTTAGAAATTTCGCCCAAACTGATTATTTTCTGATATGAATATGAGGGCTTAGGGTCAATGCAACACTGTGGCGCCACAAAAAATAACTTCCCGCCACTTAAATAAAATTTTTCTACAGAAACAGAATCAACATTCTGCCAGCAATAAAGGCTAAGAGTCACATGAACCAACAATATTCTGCAATGCGTAGTAATGTCAGCATGCTAGGTAAGCTGCTCGGAGACACGATCAAAGAAGCTTTAGGAGAAGATATTCTCGATAAAGTTGAGACTATCCGCAAATTATCCAAATCATCCCGCGCAGGTAATGAAGCACACCGCCAGCAGCTATTATCTACATTGCAAAACCTATCTAATAATGAACTGTTACCAGTTGCCCGTGCTTTCAATCAATTTCTCAACCTGACAAACGTCGCAGAACAATATCACAGTATCTCCCCGCATGGTGAAGCTGCCAGCAACCCCGTTGCGTTAGCGAAATTATTCACTCGCTTAAAAGAAAAAAATTTCAATAATGGCGATCTGAAAAAAGCGGTAAATGAACTGTCTATTGAACTGGTTCTCACCGCTCACCCAACTGAAATCGCTCGTCGTACATTGATCCATAAACTGGTAGCCGTCAACACCTGTCTATCGCAACTCGATCACGATGATCTAGCGGACTATGAGCGTAACAACATTATGCGCCGTCTGCGCCAGTTAGTTGCCCAGTCATGGCATACCGATGAAATCCGCAAAATCCGTCCTACCCCAATTGATGAAGCGAAATGGGGGTTTGCTATGGTGGAAAACAGCTTGTGGGAGGGTGTACCAGCATTCCTGCGTGAATTCAATGAACAACTGGAAGAGTCAATTGATTACAGCCTGCCAGTTGAAGCGGTACCTGTCCGCTTTACTTCTTGGATGGGCGGCGACCGGGACGGTAACCCGAATGTCACCGCTGAAGTCACTCGTCATGTATTACTGCTTAGCCGCTGGAAAGCAGCCGATCTATTCCTAAAAGATATTCAGGTTCTGGTTTCTGAGCTCTCCATGTCTGAATGCACACCAGAAGTTCGTAAACTAGCTGGGGGTGATGAAATTCTGGAACCTTACCGAGAAATTGCTAAAAAATTGCGGACACAACTCAGCAATACATTGACCTATTTGGAGAAGCAACTGAAAGGAGAGCAAGTTCTGCCACCAACTGATTTGCTGGTGGATAACGAACAGCTTTGGCAACCACTTTACGCCTGTTATCAGTCACTAAAAACCTGCGGGATGGAAATCATTGCCAACGGTCAATTATTAGATATCTTACGCCGTATCCGTTGTTTCGGCTTATCGCTGGTACGCATCGATGTACGTCAAGAAAGCACTCGCCATACAACTGCCATTTCTGAACTGACGCAATACCTGGAATTAGGTGACTACGCCAGTTGGTCAGAAGAAGAAAAACAGGCTTTCCTACTGTATGAATTACACTCCAAACGTCCATTGATTCCACACAACTGGCAGCCGAGCGCTGAAACGCAAGAAGTTTTCGCAACCTGTAAAGTGATTGCCGAGTCACCGCAAGACGCTATCGCCGCTTACGTTATCTCAATGGCCAAAGCACCTTCTGACGTATTAGCAGTTCACTTGCTACTGAAAGAAGCCGGTTGTCCGTTCACTTTACCCGTTGCCCCATTGTTCGAAACCCTTGATGACCTGAATAATGCTGAAAATATCATTCAGCAATTAATGAATATTCAATGGTATCGCGAACTGATTCATGACAAACAGATGGTGATGATTGGTTATTCTGACTCAGCAAAAGATGCCGGAGTGATGGCTGCGGCATGGGCACAATACCGAGCACAGGATGCCTTGATCAATGTTTGTGAAAAAGAGGGTATTACGCTGACCTTATTCCATGGTCGCGGCGGTACTATCGGCCGTGGCGGGGCGCCAGCACATGCAGCGCTGCTTTCCCAACCACCGGGAAGCCTGAAAGGTGGCCTACGTGTGACCGAGCAAGGCGAAATGATCCGCTTTAAATTCGGTCTGCCACAGGTCACTATCAGTAGCTTAGCCTTGTATGCCAGTGCGATTCTGGAAGCAAACCTCCTACCACCACCGGAACCTAAACCAGAATGGCATCAGGTGATGGATACCCTATCTGATGTTTCCTGTAAGATGTATCGCGATTATGTGCGTGAACAGCCCGATTTTGTACCTTATTTCCGCGCGGCAACACCAGAACAGGAATTAGCCAAACTGCCTTTAGGTTCTCGCCCAGCCAAGCGTCATCCGGCGGGTGGTGTGGAAAGTTTACGCGCTATCCCGTGGATTTTCGCCTGGACACAAAATCGTCTAATGTTACCAGCCTGGTTAGGTGCAGGTGCCGCGCTACAACAAGTTGTAAATGATGGGAAACAGGATGTACTAGCAGAAATGTGCCGTGATTGGCCTTTTTTCACCACTCGGATTGGTATGTTGGAAATGGTCTTCGCCAAAGCTGATTTGTGGTTGGCAGAATATTATGATCATCGTCTGGTAGATAAGAACTTATGGCCGCTAGGTCAGAAACTGCGCAAGCAACTCTCCGCGGATATTAAGACGGTATTAGCCATTTCCAAAGATGAACACCTAATGGCAGATTTACCGTGGATTGCAGAATCAATCGCCCTGCGTAATGTTTACACTGATCCATTAAACGTCCTACAGGTAGAACTATTACTGCGTTCCCGTCAACAGCAATATTCTGATCCACAGGTTGAACAAGCGTTGATGGTCACCATTGCCGGTATCGCAGCAGGAATGCGAAATACAGGTTAGTCGCAGTCAGACAGGAGACAATCTCCGCACGACGGTAGTAACACTATTGAGCACAGTACCGGTATCTTTTTTCTCCAGACAACCCCGTACAACATGTGCTCAATAGACAACGAAAAAGAAGCCATTTTTCACCAGACGAAGCCTAATTTAAGAAAAATCCCTTATCACTTATCCAACCCTTTTTCCGCAGTAAAATAAGCACGGAAGCAATAACCCCCGCAAAAATTTCGATCATTACATAAATAAAATTTAATAATGTGATTTTCTCTCACTTCCCTAGAATTGTGCTTTTCCATTTCTAAGAGGATTCAGTCGTGAAGAAAAATAAACTTGCCATATTGCTATCTCTTGCTTCCTTGTTTGGCGTTAATGCCTATGCCCAAACAGAGCAACCGAAGGAGGTCCCTACTGCTCAAAATGCCCTGGCAGCTCAA
Organism: Photorhabdus sp. RW14-46; assembly: GCF_963887965.1. Taxonomy (NCBI): domain Bacteria; kingdom Pseudomonadati; phylum Pseudomonadota; class Gammaproteobacteria; order Enterobacterales; family Morganellaceae; genus Photorhabdus; species Photorhabdus sp. RW14-46. Next base: position 17,554 of record NZ_CAWPHH010000032.1, read on the forward strand.
CCTCAGCTACTGCCTAACCCTGAGAGTCCTATTCGGGCTGAAGAAGATAAAAAGCTCGACATTAAATCTGGGGTAGCTTACGCCCCTGCACCTCCGCTAACCAATATGTGGGTCTATGCCGTTGGCTCAACGAATTGCGGATGGGAATACACTTCCAACTTGCCGGTGACAAACTGCAATCATGGAGGACAGCAGCTCCGCGCCGCCGTTCTGGAAGTTGGCTACGGCTATAACTCCTTTGCTTGGATGAACGGCGGCGCACTGCCATACTCGCTGTACTCTTCTACACCTGTTTGCATCACAAACGGGTACTACAATTGGCCATGTGCTGCGGGCCAAATTGTGGTTGGTTTCCTTAAGGAATACAGCCTCGATGGCTACCAGAACGGTATCTTCAGCTACCAGAACACTTCCGCTAATTGGCCTCGAAATACCATGTCAACGCAGATTAGCATTCTTTGATCTACTGCTGAAACCCGCTTAAGAGTCTGTAAAGGGCGGGAAACCGCCCTTGTTCATTTTTACGAATAGATATCGACGCCGATGGTTTAGCCTCGTAATTAAGTAATTATATTAAATTAACTTAAAAGTTTACTTCTGTGAATTTTTCACAAATTATTTCCGTTAGGCTCCCTCTGTAGAAGTGCCTGTACCCAGTAATAAAGTCATTAATCAACGAATGCACAAAATAATATCGCTCGTGGCTTGCAATAATACACCTGATTAATCTCTTAAAGCTTCTTAAGGTTTTTCGCCTAAACTTTATGCCACGAACTCCCTTGAATACTTAACGGCGGCCATTCTTGGCTTTCAGTGATAGGTGCCGTAGCCGTAAGGTCCCTAGCTTGCTGTAACATCCGCTCGACCAAGTTGGTCAACAGCTCAGCATCCAGCCTCTCCAACCATTCACGGCTCCAGAGCAGAGTCTCTCCCTCACCACTACGGCTCAGTTGCAATGATGGCCAATCGGCCAATGTAGCCAACGAACAAGGTTCGACATCACCTAGTGGAATAAACAAAGTTACCAACTCATCGCGTTGGCGGATATGCAAACTAAAAGGGCCGAGAGGTAGATCGAGCCCTTCCGCATGCAGAGATTCTTCGGTCTGCCCAAGGCGTCGGCACAGTTCCGATAATAAGGCATTAAACATGGTTACTCTTTATGGTTGTCAAACACAGATTCAGTCGGCGGCCACAGGTTAGCGATCGGTGGATTACTCGGCGTGCCTTGCAACCTACCACCTATGGTCGCAGCCCAAGGATCGATGACGTGTGCTTGCTTACCCCAAGTTTCGGGTTTGCTGAGTTCACTGTTGGGATCGCGACCGACCACTACAAAGCAGTGGGTCTGGCTATGCCCCTTGGCACCACGATGAGCGACTACCTCAATGCGCTGCTGGTTATCTTGATTGTGCTTCATCAGCTCGGCTGCCGCGGAGTAGGCAAAAGTCGTGCAGCAACCAGCTTGGGCTTGAGCGACACAGGCGGCAATAGATTTCAGTTGGTTAAGACTGACGTTTCCTCGTTTAGCGGCAATAGCCGCCATATTGGACATATCATTGGCCTGTTTGTTAGCAGCCTTGCGACTCTGACTGCCCCCAAATGAATCCAATCTCTCTTCAACCTGCCGACGATGAGAGCTGTGCTTTCCGACGAATGTAAGTCCATCAGTACATGCATAAGTTTCCATCTTCTGTAAGGCTGGCATAGCCTGCTTTAACATGGCCTGAGGGCTAGTCGTCGTCACCTTTGGCTGGAGGGTACGCACCACAACGCCTTGTTCTGCCAGAGCCTGTTTAAGCTCGGCAAGGCGGGTACTACGAGCCGCCACCTCTTTAGGGTGGTGGCTCTCCCAATGCTGGATAGCATCCTGCACCCGTTGGGCCTGCGCACTGTTGGGAGCACTCTGCAACCGACGCAATTCGGTGATCAAATGCTTGAGATCCGAACTCTGGAAGTGCAGAGGGCCACGTCGGACAGACTGTTCGAACAAGCGGTTACCCTGTTCAAGTAGGGGAGAAGCTGCTGCGTGCTGAGGAACTTGCGTTTGGCTAAGCAGCGTATGGCCGCTAATGGATGAAATTGGCATAACCTTTTCCAACATAAATTGAATTAATTAAGGTCATCTTAGTATTTTTCCTACCCTACTTATGTAAAAAAGTGACCCGATTTTTATCTGTTTTAGGTGTCAGAAGAGAAGGATTATCTGGGGATAGGTGCCTGGGATTATTGAAGCATAACAGTTCATACTGGACGAAGGCTTATGGCGGACTTTACTTATTAAACCAAGATGATCTAACAATGACAATCTAGGATTTTCAGGCATTCACAACCGCTTTGAATGACGCTTTCACTCCCAATACTGCTTTACAAAATGCAATAAATGCTGCGCGCAAGGTGAAACGTGTTTGAAGAGCAATGCCTTGATCCAAGCTACCATCAACACAAGGCTTTCACTTCTGGAGTAAACGAGCTTGACGATTACCTTCAACGCTTTGCCGTCCAACAAAGCAAAAATGGAATTACATTATCCAGCCACCGATAATTCGGTACTCCATACTTATTAAGCAAATAAGCAAATAAGCAAATAAGCAAATAAGCAAATAAGCAAATAAGCAAATAAGCAAATAAGCAAATAAGTAAATAAGTAAATAAGTAAATAAGTAAATAAGTAAATAAGTAAATAAGTAAATAAGTAAATAAGTAAATAAGTAAATAAGTAAATAAGTAAATAAGTAAATAAGTAAATAAGTAAATAAGTAAATAAGTAAATAAGTAAATAAGTAAATAAGTAAATAAGTAAATATAAACCAAAAACCATATAAATTAAACTTAAATAATATAGAAACCTAAAGTTAATTTAAAATTTACCTTCTATAAATATCTCATAAATTGCTTCTATACCCTATGGATTTCAAGATGCATCGCGGCGGCAAGGGAACGAATCCCCGGGAGCATAGACAACTATGTGACCGGGGTGAGTGAGTGCAGCCAACAAAGAAGCAACTTGAAAGATAACGGGTATATACCCAAGAAACTTCAAGATGCAGTTTTTAGCACCTGAAAATGGTCGTTAATTCTAGACATCAGCGAGTCCGCTATATCCGGTAGCGTTGTGGTGAAAAATTTGAAGACGTTGTCTCGAAATTCATGTTTATCAGCGAAATAACGGTTATTTCGAACCTGTTCATTCATGACCTTCCATAATCGCTCTATCGGGTTTAAATTTGGGCTGTATGGCGGAAGGAATGTCACTCAATATTGCTAACATAAGCCCACTCCTTCACAAGATGAGCTTTGTTGTAACCCGCCCCATCCACAATAATATGGCGGTCAACAGTGGTCTAATGGAGTCGCAATGCCTGGGCTATCATCATAGAACTCTACCCTTCAGAAACCAAAAGGATAGCTTTTATATTCTGTCTCGTACTTGACCATCGCGAGTGGTGTCGTGAAGACGTTCAAGTTTGATTTTTTGTTTTGATGTAATAAATATTTTCATAGCGAGGATAATGATCTCCATTTCGGATAAAATCAAGCATCTTCAATGATTACGGGTATATATTAAATAATTTAATTAATAACAAAGTTTTATTTATTACTATCCTTACCACCCATTCAACTCTATAAAATAAATATCAACAACATATTAATCCTAATTATCCAACGAGATAATAAAAATTTAAGCTTTATAAAGATACAACAGATAAAAAACATGCTCTTACCAAGAGATTTTCTTAGTAAGAGCCAAAGATTAAGGACGAACACCCAAAGTATGACAAATTGCATAACTCAGTTCTGCGCGGTTTAAGGTATAAAAATGAAAATCCTTCACACCTTCGCGGCTTAAAATCTTCACCATATCCATTGCGATAGAAGCACCAACTAAATTTGCGCTTTCAGGATCATCATCCAGCCCATCAAACATTCTGGTCATCCAACTTGGAATACGCACATTAGTCATTACAGCAAAACGTTTAAGCTGACGGAAATTGGATACCGGCAAAATTCCCGGTACGATTTCCACATCAATCCCGGCAGTCACACAGCGGTCACGAAAACGCAGGTAACTTTCCACATCGAAGAAGAATTGGGTAATAGCACGGTTCGCACCCGCATCAATTTTCCGTTTCAGGCTAATCAGATCAGCCTGAGAACTTTTTGCTTCAGGATGAACTTCAGGGTAAGCCGCAACGGAAATATCAAAATCCGCTTCTTTCTTAAGTAACTCAACCAGATCAGACCCATACATTTTGGGTTTTTCACTGTTTTCCGGTAAATCACCCCGTAAAGCCACAATATGGCGAATACCATTTTTCCAATAATCACGGGCGATTTCGCACAATTCATCACGGCTGGCATCAATACAGGTAAGGTGCGGAGCCGCTTCAAGGCCAGTTTGCTCTTTTATTCCCTTGATTATGCTATGGGTACGATCACGCTCGCCAGAGTTAGCACCATAAGTAACGGAAACAAATTTAGGCTTGAGGGTGCTCAGGCGGTTAATGGATTTCCACAGGGTTTTTTCCATCTCGGCTGTGCGCGGTGGAAAGAATTCAAATGAAACACGGATCTGTCCTTCCAGTTCAGCCAGATTCTGATTCAGCGCCTCTCGCTGATTTGCGTGAAAAAAACTCATATCCTGCACCTCGTTAACAAGCGGAATAATTTCCCATATCAATAATTTGCCAGTTACTTTTATTTACACATCTAAACACCTATACGTTTAGACGTCCAAAATAAGATGAAGGATCGGCATTTTTTAGTCAACAACAAATTTGAGTTAAATCGGTGAGGAATATTCACCATGAATCGGAAAAAAATTCATCAATGAATCTTTGGCTTTGTTTATATCGGCTTAGTGGATCGATAGCTAAGGCAGCAATGAGGAAAGATGCCCTGCTCAGGACATCCCCCCTCTCGTTACCTCAAATATCAAGCGAAGGAAATCACATCTGATTTAGTCAGTGGAGGTTCGAAAGCTTAAAGCAGTTGTGACAAACGGTTAAGATCAGACTGAATCGCTCCGGCTGTCACGTCACGGCCTGCCCCCGGCCCACGGATCACTAACGGATTATCACGATACCAACGGCTCTCAATCGCAAACACGTTGTCGCACGGTAGCAAAGACGCCAATGGATGATCAGGACGTACCGCCTCAACACCCACCTTTGCCTTACCGTTCGCATTAAAACGGGCAACATAACGCAGCACCATGCCCATTTCCTGCGCCGCGGCTAATCGCTGTACCATCTGCTCATTGATAGCACCGCTATTATCAAAGAATTGTTCAATAGAGCCTGATTCTGCTTCTTTCGGCACCAGTGACTCAACACGCACTTGCTCTGGCTCAATCTCATACCCTGCTTCACGGGCAAGGATAATCAATTTACGCATCACATCCTGACCAGACAAATCAATACGCGGATCAGGTTCTGTCAATCCCTGTTGCCACGCCTGTTCGACTAAATCACTAAATGGTACTGAACCATCAAATTGCAGAAACAGCCAAGATAATGTGCCGGAGAAAATGCCACTAATGGACAAAATGGTATCACCACTCTCCCGTAAGTCCCTCACGGTATGATTGATAGGTAAGCCAGCGCCAACTGTTGCATTGTAAAACCAATGGCGACCTGTTTTGGCAAATGCATCACGAATAAAACGATAATCGCGGCTACTGGAAGCACCCGCAATTTTATTGGCACTGATAACATGGAAACCATAGCTGGCAAAATCGCTGTAACATCGAGCGAGTTCTTCACTTGCCGTCACATCCAGAATCACCAAATCGTCATAAGGATGTGCTCGCATCCAGAGAAATAATTCATCAACATCATATTCTGTCGCTTCGTCATCAAAAAAAGCTAACGCTCGACTAGCATCAATCCCTTGATAGTCGAGTAAACTCCGGCGACTATCCGCCACACCGGCCAGAACAAATTCAAAATCACTGCGAGCCGAAATGTTTTTCTGCTCACGAGCGAATAACTCCAACCAACGAGAGCCAATATTTCCTTTACCAAACAAAATCAGACCAATCCGCTTTTCAGCACGGAACAAACTCTGATGCAATCCCTGAATCACATGTTCAGTCTGATTAGTCCGCAACACAGCGACAAGGCTGATGCCATCCTCCGCATGCCAGATAAATTCTACCGGCTGATCTTTAAGTTGCTGATAAAAACGGTGGCAATGTAATGGGTTCTTGCATACACCAGCGCCAACCAGTGCCACCAGCGCCAAACCTTCTCTAAGGGAAAGTTTCCCCGGAAGCGTAGCATCTTCCAGCACACTCAGTGCACTATTCACCACTTCGGAGGTGTAACAGAGCTGAATCAAATTACAGTCTAGATGGATGCCTGTCGCCAATGGGCGAATTTGTTCTCGCTTTAACAACAGATCAATATCTTTGTATGTCTGTTTAAAATTATGATGAGCGGCCACATGCAACTCAATCAGGCAAACATCATCGTGACTAGTAACAATTTTTGCGCCAGTTCCAGAAGCCAAAACTCTTTCAATACGCGTTGATCCTTGCTCCGGCTGGTAACTGCAACGTAATAGCAAATCAATATCACTAAAGGAAACAGGCTGTAAGGTACGAGCATGCAACACGGGTGCGGCAAGACGAGCAAGCTCGCTGGCTTCATCCAAACGTAATAGTGGTAACAAACAGGCATCTTTGACTTTTCTCGGATCAGCACTGTAAACACCAGCAACATCACTCCAGATGGTTACCCGCCTCGCCCCTGCCAAAGCCCCAACCTGAGTTGCAGAGTAGTCACTGCCATTTCGCCCCAATAACACTGTTTCTCCATCATGATTACTGGAGATAAAACCGGTCACCACCAGTCGTTTATTTAGATTTTGTGTTAGCAACTGATTTAGCAATGGTTGGGAAAGGGTAACATCAATTTGCGGCTGAGCCGCCCGTTCCGCGCGTAAAAACTGGCGGGCATCCACCCAAGCGCTAGGAATACCCTGAGCTTCAAGCACAGCCGACATCAAACGCGCAGACCAGATCTCTCCGTGCCCCACCACTTCTGCATAAGTCACATCACTAACTGGTTTATCCAGTAATGCACTTAGCTTTTCAAGATCGGCAATAAAACGCTTCACCAACTCTTCAGCAACAGTTTCAGGTAGCAAACCTCTAATCAGATCCTGCTGATAACGGCGCAGAACCTGCTGTACCTGATGAGCAGAAATACGGTCGCTCTGGCTAAGTTTAAGCCAATTAATTAACTGGTTAGTCGTGCTGCCTGCCGCGGATACCACCATTAAATCACCGGGTTGGCTGTAATTAGCCATAATCTTGGCTACCCGTTGATAACATTTCACATCCGCGAGACTACTTCCACCAAACTTATGTAATTGGCGGTCATTTTCCGCCGTTGCAACTACCAGTGCACCCATGGTCACTCCTTTACTACTGCCTGAAATGCATTTTCCAAATCAGCGATTAAATCCTGACTATCTTCAATACCCACAGAAACACGCAATAGTGAATCCGTAATCCCCGCTTCCGCCCTTGCCTGTGCTGACATTCCAGCGTGAGTCATGGTAGCCGTATGAGAAATTAAGGTTTCCACACCGCCCAGTGATTCCGCCAAAGTAAATAACTTCAACTCAGACAGAAAACGGCGTATCGCCTGTTCACCACCATCGAACTCAAAGCTTATCATTGCGCCAAAACCAAATTGTTGCTTACAAGCAATTTCATGCCCAGGATGATCTTTCAAAGCAGGATAAAAAAGTTTTTTCACTAACGGTTGCTGTTGAAGATAATTGACGAGTTCCAATGCATTCTTTTGCTGTAACAGGACCCGTGGCGATAAAGTGCGCATGCCACGCAACAGCAGGTAGCTATCAAACGCCGCACCGGTTACACCAATATTATTCGCCCACCAAGCGAGCTCCGTTGCAACCTCTTCATCCTTTGCAATAATAGCTCCGGCAATCACATCAGAATGTCCATTAAGATATTTAGTACAGGAATGCACAACCAGATCTGCCCCCAACGCCAAAGGCTTCTGTAGTACAGGACTCAGGAAAGTGTTATCAACAATGACTGTCGCACCTACCTCATGGGAAAGCTGGCATATATGAGCAATATCGACAATACGCAATAAAGGATTACTGGGTGTTTCAATCAATACCAACTTTGGTTTTTTGGACAAGACTTGCTTTAATGCCTGTTCATCACTCTGATCGACAAAGGCCACTTCATAAGCACCGCGTTTAGTCTGGCTGTCAAATAAACGGTAACTGCCACCATAACAGTCATGAGGCGCAACCAACAGATCGCCAGGTTGAAGGAAAACCATGCATAACAGGTGAATAGCTGACATTCCACTGCTGGTCATGATAGCACCCGCTCCCCCCTCCAGCTCAGCTAATGCCTGTTGCACCATATCGCGGCCCGGATTACTCCTGCGGGAATAATCATGTGTCCTTGGCTGATTAAAATCAGTAAAGTTATATGTGCTGGAAAGATATATAGGCGGAACAACACAACCATACTGTTCATCATTATTCAGCCCATTGCGAACTGCTATTGTTGCCGGCTTGCGTGTCATATCAGCTACCACTATCTGTCATAAATTAAGTCAGAGAAGAATATCCGCTACCAAAGTAGACGTCAACACATCTAGACATCTAAACCTCTTTACGGTTAGATTAGACAATGGGATAATTATTCATCATAACTAATGCTGCTTTATTTATTAGTAGCCATTAATTTATCGCATATACTATAACTGTATAATTGATAAGGAAATCACGATAAAATGGCAATATGTCACAACGAAAGCTGGTGCTGTTATCTGGCTTAATTTTATGATTTTACGACTATTTAAGGTACCCCATGGCTGAGTGGAACGGTGAATATGTCAGCCCTTATGCTGAACATGGCAAAAAAAGCGAACAAGTGAAGAAAATCACAGTCTCAATTCCGTTGAAAGTGTTGAGAATCCTCACTGATGAACGCACTCGTCGCCAGGTCAATAACCTGCGTCATGCAACTAATAGTGAATTGTTGTGTGAAGCATTCCTGCATGCATTTACTGGGCAGCCGCTGCCCGATGATGCTGATTTACGTAAAGAGCGTAATGATGAAATCCCAGAGGAAGCCAAAAAAATCATGCGGGAATTAGGTATTGATCCTGATACTTGGGAATATTGATAGTAGCGAAAAAACTCCTGTAAAAATTCAGGGGTTTTTTATATGGCTACAATGCAAAACGCCCGATGTAAAACACCGGGCGTTAGTATCAGTTGGCCTGTTATTACAGACAGGCGCAATTCTGCAATTACTTGCTGACACCTGGAACGTTGAAACGTTTCTTGAAGCGATCAACACGACCACCAGTAGCAACATCACGTTGTTTACCCGTATAGAATGGGTGGCATTGGCCGCATACGTCCAGGTTCAGAGCGTGACCAGCGGTAGATCTGACTTGTATTACACTACCGCAAGAGCAGGTTGCAGTAATTTCTTCATATTTAGGATGAATACCTTTTTTCATGGGATAACCTCTGTTAAGGCCGTGTCGCTATCCAGCCCTGTTGCCGCCAGACACCACACGTCGTGTTGATAAAATGAGTTTGGTATCTTCCGTACCAAAGGCGGCGGATCATACAGAATATCTACCTATCTCGCAATGAAATCCGTATATTGTCTATGATACCCTATAGCCAATTTTTACTTTATTTATTGATCGTTCGGAATAATTTTATGGCTGTTGTTCAGGTTGCTTTACCTGTCCCTCTTACCCGCTCTTTTGACTATCTGCTACCCGCAGAGAGTCAATTACCCGTTGTAGGAGTGCGGGCAATCGTCCCTTTTGGCAAACGTAAAGCGATTGGTATCGTCACTGGGATAACTGACCACAGTGATATTCCGATAGAACAACTGAAAACCATAGAATCCATTCTCGATACTCACTCCTTATTTCCAGAAAATCTTTGGCAATTATTGCTCTGGGCATCCGACTATTACCATTACCCCATCGGTGAAGTCCTGTTCCATGCATTACCAGTGCTGCTTCGTCAGGGAAAACCCGCGGAATCAACTCCACTATGGCAATGGCAAGTCACACCAACAGGCGTTGAATTACCGCTGGCGCAACTGAAACGCTCGCCAAAACAGCAGCAAGTACTGGCAACCCTGCGCCGTAAAGCAATATATCGCCATCAGATTACAGAACTGGAACTGAGCGAAAGTGCTTTCCAATCGCTCAAAAAGAAGTCACTTATCGATTTATACCCTGTGCAACCTGAATCTGAGAACTGGCAAAATCACTTCCAAATCACCGGCGAACGCCTGAAATTGAATACCGAACAAGCCACAGCAGTTGGTGCTATCCGTGCAGAAGACCAGCAATTCTCTCCCTGGTTACTGGCGGGCATCACCGGATCAGGTAAAACAGAAGTTTATCTCAGTGTGTTGGAAAATATTCTGGAACAAGGTAAACAAGCGCTGATACTTGTACCGGAAATTGGCCTGACACCACAGACCATCCGTCGCTTCCGTGAACGTTTCAACGCACCGGTTGATGTTCTTCATTCAGCCCTGAATGACAGTGAACGTCTCGCTGTATGGCTACGAGCGCGACAAGGTGAGAACGCAATTGTCATCGGTACACGCTCAGCCCTATTTACCCCTTTCGCCTGCCTTGGCATTATCATTATTGATGAAGAACATGACAGCTCTTATAAGCAACAGGAGGGCTGGCGTTATCATGCCCGCGATTTAGCGGTATTCAGAGCAAAAAAAGAGAATATCCCAGTGATAATGGGCTCTGCGACTCCAGCACTGGAAACACTTTACAATGTGCAACAAGGCAAATACCGCCCGCTAACATTGTCCAAACGGGCAGGTTATGCTCAGCCAGCGACTCAGCATCTGTTGGACTTAAAAGGCTTACCACTCAAAATCGGGTTATCTCAACCACTAATAAAACGTATTGAAGAACATCTACAAGCCAATAATCAGGTCATACTTTTCCTTAACCGCCGCGGTTACTCACCTGCCCTACTCTGCCATGAATGTGGCTGGATTGCAGAATGCCAACGCTGTGACCATTATTACACGCTGCATCAATACCATCGCCAGTTACGTTGCCATCATTGTGATAGCCTGCGCCCCGTTCCCCGTCAGTGCCCGCAATGCGGTTCTACTCATCTTCAACCTGTTGGCCTTGGCACAGAACAGCTTGAAGACGGTATTTCAGCCCTGTTCCCTAATGTACCCGTTACCCGCATTGACAGGGATACTACCAGCCGCAAAGGAACACTAGAACAACAACTGGCTGACATTCATGCCGGAAATGCCCGTATACTGATTGGCACCCAAATGCTGGCAAAAGGTCACCATTTTCCTGATGTCACACTGGTCGCGTTACTCGATGTTGATGGTGCCTTGTTTTCAGCAGATTTTCGGGCAGCAGAACGTTTCGCACAACTTTATACACAGGTTTCTGGTCGGGCTGGTCGGGCTGGTAAACGAGGAGAAGTGGTTCTTCAGACTCATCATCCTGACCATCCATTACTGCAAATTTTGCTCAATAAAGGCTACGATGCTTTCGCTATTCAAGCTATGGATGAACGCAAAAGTGTATTTTTGCCGCCATTTACCAGCCATATTATCTTGCGGTCAGAAGATCACGATAATCAGCAAGCACCTGCTTTTTTACAACAACTACGCCTACTTTTTGAACACCACCCTTTGCGAGATGATAACTTATGGATCATGGGCCCGGTTCCTGCATTACAGTCAAAAAGAAGTGGTCGTTATCGTTGGCAACTATTAATTCAACATCCATCCAGAACTGTTTTACAAAAAATCATGGCACTGGTTTATCCACAGATAACAGCCTTACCGCAAACCCGAAAAGTGAAATGGAATATCGATGTTGATCCAACAGACAGTTAGTAATTAATCGCCTCTATTTTAAAACACATAACCTGAGCAGATTAAACATACTCTTATTTACTATTTAAAAAATCACACCCGACAATCCGTAATCAATGAAAAATTACTCACTAATTTGCGAGCCATATCGAATAAATGATTTATATCACACTTTTTTACAAACTAAGGAATAAATGAATTTGCCAAACTGTTTAGAATGATCTCTTAATAACATTGTCATAACCTTAAACCGCATGTCGTTACTTTCCTTAAAGTCACTGACGGTTTCCCGGCAACCAGAAAATGACAATCATTTAACTAATCAGTCAGGAAATGAGGAGTGAGTTTTGGAGCAGAAAAAGAATGGCACCTCCGCAACAATGAAAGATGTCGCTGAAGTGGCTGGCGTTTCTACCGCAACAGTATCGAGAACACTCATGAATCCAGAAAAGGTTTCTTCCCAGACCCGACAAAAAGTGGAACAAGCTGTACTGGCTGTGGGTTATTATCCAAATAATTTATCCCGTAATCTTAAACGTGGTGAGTCAAAAACTATTTTAGTGATAGTGCCAAATATCAGCGATCCCTTTTTCACTGATGTGATTTGCGGCATTGAGGAGACAGCGGAACAACATGGCTATCTGGTTTTAATCGGTGATTGCCAACATCAGCAAAAACAGGAACACGCGTTTCTCAACCTGATTGCCACCAAACAAATTGATGGTCTGTTGCTACTGGGTTCGAATATCCCGTTTGATGCCAGCAAAGAAGAACAAAAAAACCTGCCACCAATGGTAATGGCAAACGAATTTTCACCAGAGCTAGAGCTGCCGACTATTCACATTGATAACCTGACCGCGGCATTCAATGCGACTCATTATCTACAAACATTGGGGCATAAACGCATTGCCTGCCTCTCTGGCCCGGAAAATATACCGATTTGCCGCTATCGCCGTCAGGGATATATCCAAGCATTGCGTCGCTCTGGTGGGACAATTCGTGAAGATTATATTGTCCAAGGTAACTTTACCCATGAAAGCGGGGCAAAGCTGACTGAACAGTTGCTCTCTCTGCTGGATCCTCCTACAGCCATCTTCTGCCACAGCGATGTCATGGCGATTGGCGTAATGTGGCAGGCTAAAAGAATGGGCTTAAAAATACCGGAAGATTTATCAATCATTGGTTTTGATAACTTAAGTCTCGCCATGTACAGCGATCCGCCGTTGACAACCGTTGGACAGCCCAGTTATCAAATTGGTCACAAGGCAATGTTACTGTTGCTAGATCAAATCCAGGGTCACACAACTTCTGGCGGGTCTCAGTTACTGGAATCGGAATTAATTATTCGGCAAAGCACCTGTTCGCCTAAAAGCTAGTCAAATAACCGCAGGTTAAGTAACATATCGTTTATTTTCTTTTACTTAAATTACTCAGCGAATTAGACAGTGGCACAACGAGATTATGTGAGTCGCGGGCGTTCAAACACCCGCCGTAAAAATACCGATAAGAAAAAATACCAAGCCCAAGGGCTGCCAAAAGCAACGCTGGCCGTCGCGGTAGCCTTAGTCGCTATCTTTATTGGTGGCCTTTACTTTATTACCCACAATAAACAGAAAAGCGAACCAGAAATACTGCCAAAACATTCTCAACAAAACAATGGGTTACCGCCAAAACCAGAAGAACGCTGGCGCTATATCAAAGAATTGGAAAATCGCCCCGTTGGCATTGAGACACCACGTGATCCCTCATCCGGGGGGCAAATCAATTCACAAACCCAGTTGACCGCCGAGCAACGGCAGTTACTTGAACAAATGCAGGCGGATATGCGCCAACCGACGACTTCGCTGCCAGAAGTGCCATACAATGGCGTTCAAGTGCCGCGTTCACAAGTGATCATCAAGCCATCAGCGGAGACACAAAAACCGCTGGAAACAAGACCACAACCCCAGCCTCAACAAACGTTACCACAACAACCAATGCAGGCTCAGCCAGTTCAGCCACAAACTCTACCACCGGCTGAAACCAGTAAACCTAAGCCCGTAGAAAAGGCACAGCGTATGATTTTACAATGTGGTTCATTCCGCAATATGGATCAAGCTGAATCAGTACGTGCCAATCTGGCGTTTGCGGGTATTGAAAGCCAGATCACAACGGGAGACGGCTGGCATCGTGTTGTTCTTGGTCCCTACAGTAAAAACACCGCAGAAAAAATGCGGGAACGTCTGAAAGGCGCTGGCGTATCAGGTTGCATTCTCCGTGTTACAGGGGGTTGAAAAATGATAATTCTCCCCCATCTATACTGCTAACACCGTGCACACGGTATTTTCGATAGCCGTATACCCTGTCGAAAGTACCGTGCGTCACATTTATCTATTTTTGTAACCAAGGGCTTACTCGTGACTACAATCGTAAGTGTTCGCCGTAATGGCCAAGTCGTAATCGGTGGTGATGGACAGGCAACGATGGGTAATACCGTCATGAAAGGCAATGTCCGTAAAGTTCGCCGCCTCTATAATGACAAAGTAATCGCGGGTTTTGCCGGCGGTACAGCAGACGCTTTTACTCTGTTTGAACTGTTTGAACGTAAACTTGAAATGCACCAAGGGCATCTGACCAAAGCAGCGGTTGAACTTGCTAAAGACTGGCGCACTGATCGCATGTTACGCAAACTGGAAGCTCTGCTGGCAGTCGCAGATGAAAATACCTCCCTAATCATTACAGGTAACGGCGATGTCATTCAGCCAGAAAATGACCTAATTGCCATTGGTTCCGGTGGCCCATTCGCCCAATCTGCCGCACGGGCAATGCTGGAGAATACCGATCTCGGCGCCAGACAAATTGCAGAGAAAGCGTTAACCATTGCCGGTGATATCTGCATTTATACCAACCATAATCACAACTTCGAAGAACTTCCTTCAAAAGCGTAAGGGTAGATAGTATGTCTGAAATGACTCCACGCGAAATTGTCAGCGAACTTGACAAACACATTATTGGTCAGGATAAAGCGAAACGCGCTGTAGCTATCGCACTCCGTAACCGCTGGCGTCGTATGCAGCTAGATGAAACGCTGCGCTACGAAGTAACGCCTAAAAATATCCTAATGATTGGCCCGACTGGGGTAGGTAAAACCGAAATCGCCCGTCGCCTGGCAAAACTGGCAAATGCGCCGTTTATCAAAGTCGAAGCGACCAAATTCACCGAAGTTGGCTATGTTGGTAAAGAAGTCGACTCTATCATCCGTGATCTGACCGATGCCGCGGTTAAAATGGTCCGCCTGCAATCCATCGAACAAAACCGTTATCGAGCAGAAGAACTGGCAGAAGAGCGTATTCTGGATGTCTTGATCCCACCAGCAAAAAATAACTGGGGACAAACGGAGACACAAGTTGAGCCATCAGCCGCACGCCAGGCATTCCGTAAGAAACTACGTGAAGGTCAACTTGATGATAAAGAAATCGAAATTGATGTTGCTACCACACCTGTGGGCGTCGAGATTATGGCACCTCCGGGTATGGAAGAGATGACAAATCAGTTGCAATCTATGTTCCAGAACCTTGCCGGTCAGAAACACAAATCTCGTAAGCTAAAAATCAAAGATGCTTTCAAGCTACTGATCGAAGAAGAAGCCTCTAAACTGGTTAACCCGGAAGAATTAAAACAACAGGCTATTGATTCCGTTGAACAACACGGCATTGTCTTCATTGATGAAATCGACAAAATCTGCAAACGAGGTCAGACTTCAGGCCCTGATGTTTCCCGTGAAGGTGTTCAGCGTGACCTGTTACCATTGGTGGAAGGTTGTACGGTATCCACTAAACACGGCATGGTAAAAACAGACCACATCCTGTTTATCGCCTCAGGTGCATTCCAGGTTGCCAGTCCTTCCGATCTGATCCCTGAATTACAAGGGCGTCTGCCGATCCGAGTGGAGTTACAGGCACTCACTACAAAAGATTTTGAGCGTATTCTGACTGAACCGAGTGCATCCCTGACGGAACAGTACAAAGCATTGATGGAAACGGAAGGTATGATCATCAGTTTCACGGATGATGGCATTAGCAAAATTGCAGAATCCGCATGGCAGGTAAATGAATCAACCGAAAATATCGGGGCCCGTCGCCTACATACTGTGCTTGAGCGGCTGATAGAAGATATCTCTTTCGAAGCCAGCGAACGTCGTGGTCAGTCAGTTGATATTGATGCCGACTATGTTAAAAAGCATCTAGATGAATTGGTTGCAGATGAAGATCTGAGCCGCTTTATCCTATAATCGGTATATACGATTTCTGATCCGCTATAATTAATGATGGGAGGCTTGCCTCCCATTCGTTTTTTATAAGCCTACAGGAGTAAGTGAACGCAGAAATGAACTCATCAACTTCTATCAGTCAAACTCAAGCATGGCTGGAAAGTTTGCGTCCTAAAACGCTACCACTCGCCCTTGCTGCCATTATTACTGGCTCAGCCCTTGCTGCCTGGACAGGGCATTTCAAGCTACCGGTTGCCTTACTGGCTCTATTAACAGCAGCCATATTGCAAATCCTGTCCAATCTCGCCAATGATTACGGTGATGTTATCAAAGGCAGTGATACTGAAAAGCGTATCGGGCCACTACGTGGTATGCAAAAAGGCATTATTACCCCCTCACAGATGAAAAAAGCGCTGAAGATTATTGTCCTGCTAACTTGCCTGTCTGGTAGCGCCTTGATTGCTGTTGCCTGTGAAGAACCTAGCGATATATTCGGTTTTTTGGCACTTGGCCTGCTAGCAATTATTGCCGCAATTACCTATACAGTCGGTGCAAAACCTTATGGCTATATGGGACTTGGCGATATTTCAGTACTGATTTTCTTTGGCTGGTTAAGTGTTGCCGGTACTTATTATCTTCAAGCAGGTTTTTTTGACTCAGTTGTCATACTCCCGGCGACAGCCTGTGGTCTTCTCTCTGCTGCTGTTTTAAATATCAATAACCTGCGTGATATTGAAGATGACAGACGGCATGGCAAAAACACCCTAGCTGTCCGTCTCGGCCCTAAAAAAGCCCGTTATTATCACGGATGTTTAATAATTACAGCAATACTCTGCTTGGTATTATTCACCATACAAAACCCGTCTGGCTGGTCAAGCTGGTTGTTCCTGCTCGCTCTGCCTTGGTTGTTCAAACATATGTGGTATGTACTTAATGAACCCACACCAGAGGGAATGCGGCCAATGCTGGGACAGATGGTTAAGGCGGCATTATTGACTAATATTCTATTTTCAGTTGGTCTTATTTTTAATTAGACAGTATTTGCGCTGTTTTTCCGAAGGTGTTGTAACTTAATCATTCTGGGTACCTGTTAACAATATCAATTTAATAATTGATGATTTTGCTAACATTGGCCTGAAAGGGATATACTTACCGTTCCATACCTTAACCAGACGTAAATCCTATGAAATATGATACTTCCGAGCTTTGTGACATCTATCAAGAAGAAGTAAATGTGGTAGAGCCTATGTTCTCCAATTTTGGCGGGCGTACTTCATTTGGTGGTCAAATCATCACGGTTAAATGCTTTGAAGACAACGGGCTACTTTACGACCTGCTTGAAGACAACGGTCATGGACGCATTTTACTGGTAGATGGTGGTGGTTCTGTACGCCAAGCATTAATTAACGCTGAGCTGGCACAACTCGCTGTGCAAAATGGATGGGAGGGCATTGTTGTTTACGGTGCTGTACGTCAGGTTGACCAATTAGCAGAGTTCGACCTCGGCATTCAAGCTATAGCCGCTATTCCGGCTGGCTGTCGTGATGAAGGAACCGGCGCAAGCGATATCCGGGTGAATTTTGGTGGTGTCACCTTCTTCTCTGGCGATTATTTGTATGCCGATAACACCGGTATCATTTTGTCTGAAGAACCGTTGGAACTTGATGACAACGAAGAAGATGAGATCATCTGATGATATAAAACTAAGGGCGATTTTTCAGATCGCCCTTCTTTTGTCTGCTGGAAATTTCAATTACTGAACATCTTCCATTTTGCCTAACAAGGCACGCAAACGTTCTTGCCATACTTGTTGCTCTTGTTTTAATTGCTCATTTTCATGAGCCAGAGACTCACGGCCGCTGGTTGCATTCTGAATTTCCTGAGACAAAGATCGATTTTTTTCTTTTAATTCTTCAATTTCCATTTGTAGCAGGGTAATAGTATCAATCGCCTGCTGAACCTTGGCTTCCAGCTTTTCAAAAACTTCAAATGACATTCTCGGTTCCCCCTTGTAAGCAATTGTCTGATTGTATGTAGCCAAAGCGCCCCTGTCTAGCAACATCCCCAACACATGAAAAATAACTACCAAATAAAAAGCTCAATAGTGTCTCACACTTTAATTTTTAGCAAAATAGCGGATAAATGCGGATTCGCTCATTTTGTTGACACAACACACACATTTCAATTTCGCTATTTCTCGTTTCCGCGCATTAACGATAAATTTACATAATCCCCTTTTCAATTTTTGAAAGGTGACAATAATAATTACGCCTCTAAAATCTTCTTTGTAGGATAGAACATATGAGCCAAACCACTAGCACGACATTAACCGGACAATGTATCTCTGAGTTTCTTGGTACCGCACTATTGGTTTTCCTTGGAGTAGGCTGTGTTGCCGCAGCACGTATTGCCGGCGCACAATTAGGCTTATGGGAAATCAGTATTATTTGGGGTATGAGCGTTGCGTTGGCTGTTTATCTCACCGCAGGTGTTTCCGGTGCTCACCTTAACCCGGCAGTGACGATTGCCCTATGGTTGTTTGCCCGCTTTGATGGCAAAAAGGTTATCCCTTTCATTATTGCCCAAATGATTGGTGGCTTCATCGCTGCCGCTCTCATTTACATGATGTACTACAGCGTATTCCTTGATTACGAACAGGTACACAATATCGTTCGTGGTACGCCAGAAAGCCTGTTTACCGCAGGTGTATTCTCTACTTACCCAATGGCGTCACTGTCCATTTCTCAGGCTTTTATGATAGAAGTTATCATTGCCGCCATTCTGCTCTGTTTGATTCTGTCGCTGACTGACGATGGCAATGGTATTCCCCGCGGTCCTCTGGCCCCGTTACTGATTGGTATTGTGATTGCCGTTATCGGCGGTGCATTTGGCCCATTAACCGGTTTCGCGCTGAACCCAGCCCGTGACTTTGGTCCCAAATTAATTGCTTATCTGGCCGGTTGGGGAGATATTGCCCTGACGGGTGGGCGTGAAATCCCTTACTGTCTGGTTACTCTGACCGCCCCCATTATCGGCGGTATTGTGGGAGCATTTGGCTACCGCAAACTTATTGGTCGCAATTTACCATCTGATGTTCACAAGACTGAAGATCAGAAGAAAAAGAAAGCCTAAAGTAGAGCATTACCAGAACAGGTTATTATCATGACAACAGAAAATATGATTGAGAAAAAGTATATTGTCGCCCTTGATCAGGGAACCACCAGTTCCCGAGCAATAATTCTTGATCACGACGCCAATATTATCTCAATTTCCCAAAGAGAGTTTACGCAAATTTATCCTAAACCGGGTTGGGTAGAACACGATCCAATGGAAATCTGGGCAACCCAAAGCTCAACGCTGGTAGAAGTATTGGCGAAAGCGGATATTAGTTCTGATCAGATTGCCGGTATTGGTATTACCAACCAACGTGAAACAACGATTATTTGGGAAAAAGAGACCGGTAAACCTATCTACAATGCCATCGTTTGGCAATGTCGCCGTACCGCGGACGCGTGTACTAAACTAAAACAAAAAGAGGGATTGGAAGAATATATTCGCCAGAATACAGGGCTGGTAGTAGACCCTTATTTCTCCGGCACCAAAGTAAAATGGATCTTAGATAACGTCGCAGGTGCCCGTGAACGGGCTGAAAAAGGTGAGCTCCTATTCGGTACTGTGGATACTTGGCTGGTATGGAAAATGACTCAAGGCCGAGTCCACGTTACCGATTTCACAAACGCCTCCCGAACGATGCTGTTCAATATTCACAATCTGGAGTGGGATCAGCATATTCTTGATGAATTACAAATCCCTCGTTCCCTACTGCCTAGCGTTCATTCATCTTCTGAGATTTATGGTCAGACCAACATCGGTGGTAAAGGCGGCACTCGGATCCCTATC
The DNA here is from genome assembly GCF_963887965.1 of Photorhabdus sp. RW14-46. Taxonomy (NCBI): domain Bacteria; kingdom Pseudomonadati; phylum Pseudomonadota; class Gammaproteobacteria; order Enterobacterales; family Morganellaceae; genus Photorhabdus; species Photorhabdus sp. RW14-46. The sequence goes on from NZ_CAWPHH010000032.1 coordinate 37,620, forward strand.
TCAGGTATCGCAGGTGATCAACAAGCTGCTCTATATGGTCAACTTTGTGTCCAACCGGGTATGGCGAAAAACACCTACGGGACAGGCTGTTTCCTGCTGATGAACACGGGTACAGATGCCGTACGCTCCAATCACGGCCTACTGACAACCATTGCTTGTGGTCCTCGCGGCGAAGTGAACTATGCGCTTGAAGGTGCGGTTTTCGTTGGTGGTGCCTCTATTCAGTGGTTGCGTGATGAACTGAAACTTATTGCAGATGCGGCTGACTCCGAATATTTTGCCACTAAAGTTAAAAATAGTAACGGCGTGTATGTGGTCCCTGCTTTTACCGGCCTTGGTGCCCCCTATTGGGACCCCTACGCCCGAGGGTCAATTTTCGGCCTAACCCGCGGTACCAACAGTAATCACATCATTCGTGCGACGCTGGAATCTATCGCCTATCAGACCCGTGATGTACTGGATGCTATGCAAGCTGATGCAGGCACCCGGCTGCAAGCACTACGGGTAGATGGCGGAGCCGTTGCCAATAACTTCCTGATGCAATTCCAATCAGATATTCTTGGCACCCGGGTAGAACGCCCTGTGGTGCGTGAAAGCACAGCATTGGGCGCAGCATTCCTCGCAGGATTGGCAGTTGGCTACTGGAAAGACCTGGATGAAGTGAAAAGTAAAGCCACCATTGAGAAAGAATTCCGTCCGGGTATTGAAACCACCGAGCGTAATTACAAATACAATGGCTGGAAAAAAGCAGTTGCCCGTGCGCAGGATTGGGAAGATAAAGGCTAACGCATTCTAATATAAAGAAAGGGTGAAATTACCACCCTTTCTTTACTATACCCAATGGATTTCAAGATGCATCGCGACGGCAAGGGAGCGAATCTCCGGGAGCATAGATAATGATGTGACCGGGGTGAGTGAGTGCAGCCAACAAAGCAAGATCAAAACTGACGTAAAGAACATCAGCATTCCTGTACCAAAGAAAAAAATAGTGCACAATTTTATTTTTAGAAAAAATCACAGTCAATTATGCCATATCTGGCAACAAATATGTACATATAAACCAAGCATTAATAAACTAATGGTTAATTTTTCTATGACACAGAATCGATAATGGTATTTATCTCTATAGGACTAAAATAGCGACGTAAAAACGAACTGTTCGGAGATTTCTTTCGGGATAGGAGATAAGTTCCAATGGCAAACTGGGTTACAGGAAAAGTTACACAAGTTATTCACTGGACGAATACCTTATTCAGCATCAGGATACATGCACCGGTTGAAAAATTTACTGCGGGCCAGTTTGCAAAACTGGCGATGGAAATAGATGATGAACGGATACAACGGGCCTACTCTTATGTTAATGCCCCGATAGATAATAATCTTGAATTCTACTTAGTGACGGTTCCTGAAGGCAAACTCAGCCCACAATTAGCAGCTCTGCAACCGGGTGATGATCTCTTAGTAACAGAACAAGCCGCAGGCTTTTTTATTCTTGATGAAATACCTGATTGTGAAACATTATGGATGCTTTCAACAGGGACCGCCATTGGCCCTTATCTGTCAATCCTCCAGCAAGGAGATCATCTGGATAGATTCACAAACATCGTATTGGTGCATGCCGTCAGACTAACACAAGATTTAAGCTATCTGCCCTTAATGCAGCAATTAGTTGAACGTCTCAATGGCAAGTTACGAATTCAGACTATCGTCAGCCGTGAACAAAACCTCGGCTCATTGACTGGCCGTATCCCGACATTGATCGAGAATGGCGAACTTGAGTCCGCTGTCGGACTTACGATGAGCAGTGACAACAGCCATATTATGTTATGTGGTAACCCTCAAATGGTGAAAGATACCCAGCAACTGCTAAAAGAGCAGCGTGGAATGGCAAAACACTTACGCCGCAAACCGGGGCATATCACCAGTGAACAATATTGGTAATTTCAATCATCTTTGACAGAAATAAAATCCACTTTCTCTGTCGCCTCACCAAATCGGTTTGGCCCATCCGTACCACGGAATACACCGCAATCAAGCACCATCATTACAATGATCAATGTGGGGATAAAACGGCCGATCCCCCATTGCCAGAACGGAGCCATGCCACCCCAGTCAACAGCAACCAACAACCCTGCCAGTAATAAAAGCAGCGACCAACCTCCCCGCTTATTTCGATCATGCAGACGCTTAACCATCATTGCCGCTACGGGATACATCACCAAGACAAGTGCAAAAACAGCATAGTGCATGGTCAAAGAACTCATACCCTGAATAGTCAAGATAACAAACATCAAGGCCAGGCAAACACCAATGCCAATCCAGAATTCACGCCGCCCAATTCGTCCTTTGAATGAAAAACCCCATTGTTGTAATGTCATCTATTCTTTTCCAATCGTGTATTCTGTTTTCCAGCGCAGTTTAACCTAAGCGAGCGGCAACATGAAAATGGACGTTAATAAATTTCTAGCCATAATATTAGCGGCAAGCAGTGTCGGTTTGCCATTGGTAGCCAATGCTGATAAATCCACAACCACAGAACCCACAGTACAAGCGACCTATCTTCTGCCTAATGCCCCCTCTTTCGATGAAACTATCCCGCGATTTCGCGAAAAATATAATCGCTGCAACCCGACATTGCCACTACGCGAATATCGGGTAATCATAAGTAAAAACATTTATCCGCCACTGACACGAGCTGCCAGCAAAATCAATGAAAAACTCTATTCTTCCGCCGTACTTGAGCGAGGAAGCGAAAAAATCAAAAGCCTGCAACTGACATTACTACCATCAGAAAATACCGCTGAAACTCAGCAAAACCAAATGCTGGCAGAGCAGTACATGACCGCCCTAATGCGCCACTTTAACCCAACGCTTTCACAGGAACAAAGCAAAGAGAATATTGATAACTTACTCATAAACAGCAAAAAATCGCCATTTTACAGCCACAACATCGGCGCTATTCGCTATATTGTAGTAAATAGTAGTGAAAAAACGCTTACTTTCGCTATTGAACCGATTAAGCTATGGTTATTTGAACCCGATAACTAATCAAACTTAGCAATAAAAAAAAGCTATTGTTGGCAATGATCACTATACTGTGGAGCGCCGAACTACCGAATCAATCTTAAGAATGAATTTCATTCAACTCACTACTTAAACATTCTCTGATTGGAGGAAAAAACATGCGACATCCATTAGTTATGGGTAACTGGAAATTGAATGGCAGCACCCATATGGTTAACGAACTCATCACTGGCCTGCGTCAAGAATTAAGCAGTGTTACCGGCTGTGACGTCGCTATCGCGCCACCAGCGCTTTATCTCTCTCAGGCTAAACAAGCACTGGCTGGCAGCCGCATTGCTCTAGGTGCACAGGACGTTGACGTTAACCTGTCTGGTGCATTTACCGGTGAAACTTCCGCCACAATGTTGAAAGACATTGGCGCAGAATACATTATTATCGGCCACTCTGAACGCCGTACTTACCACCAAGAAAGTGACGAATTCATTGCGAAAAAATTTGCCATTCTTAAACAACAAGGTCTAATCCCTGTTTTGTGCATCGGCGAAACTGAACAGGAAAATGAAGCCGGCCAAACTGAAAGTGTATGTGCAAGGCAAATTGATGCAGTTCTGAACACATTGGGAGTAGCAGCCTTCCAAGGTGCGGTCATCGCTTACGAACCTGTTTGGGCAATTGGTACAGGCAAATCAGCAACACCGGCACAAGCTCAAGCTGTGCATAAATTCATCCGTGATCATATTGCGCAGAAAGATACAGCAATCGCACAACAAGTCATTATCCAGTACGGTGGCTCTGTGAACGCAGATAATGCCGCTGAACTATTCTCTCAGCCAGACATTGACGGTGCATTAGTCGGCGGTGCATCTCTAAAAGCTAACGCTTTCGCTGTTATCGTAAAAGCCGCAGCCGCTGCGAAAAAAGCCTAATTCATATTTCAACGATAATTGACCGCCGTACATCTACGGCGGTTACTCATTTTTATCGCTGAATAATCTCATCGAACACACCGCCAGTCGCAAAATGCACTTTTTGAGCTTCACCCCAACCGCCGAATATCTTATCGACAGTAAATAATTCCAACGCAGGAAAAGAAGAGCGGTACTTATCGGCAACCACTTTATCACGTGGTCGATAATAGTTTTTAGCCGCTATCTCCTGCCCAACGGGTGAGTAAAGGTATTGCAGATATTCTGTTGCTAACTCACGGCTATGACGTTTATCAACAACCTTATCAACAACAGAAACCGTCGGCTCAGCCAGAATTGAAAGACTAGGTGTCACAATTTCAAATTTATCTTTATCAAGCGCATTAATCGCTAATAATGCCTCATTCTCCCAGGCAATTAATACATCACCGATGCCACGCTCGACAAAAGTGCTGGTCGCTCCTCTTGCGCCAGAATCGAGCACTTCAACATTCTGGTAAAGGGCTTTAACAAATGCTTTCGCTTTGTCCTGTTCCTGATTGTTATGAATCAACCCATAACCCCATGCAGCCAGATAATTCCAGCGTGCCCCGCCCGATGTTTTTGGATTAGGTGTCACAACAGATACTCCTGGACGAACTAAATCTGACCAGTCTTTAATTTGCTTTGGATTACCTTTCCGCACTAAAAAAACAATAGTTGAAGTATAGGGAGCAGAATTCTCTGGCAAACGCTTAATCCATGCTTTCGCTATCCGGCCACGTTCCGCAATGGCATCCACATCATAGGCCAAAGCCAGTGTCACCACATCCGCCTCAAGGCCGTTGATAACAGAAGTTGCCTGTTTACCCGAACCACCATGAGATTGCCGGATTATCACTTTATCCCCTGTCTTCTGCTGCCAATAATCGCTAAAAGCCCGATTATACTGCTGATATAACTCACGGGTTGGATCATAGGAAACATTAAGAAGTTGAAGATCTTTTGCCCAGACGCTGCTATTGGTAATCAATAGTAACGCCAATGCCACACGCCATCTGACTTTCATTTGAATCTCTCCACAAGCTGTTTTAACTGTTATGAAATTCAAGGCTGACAGAAAGCGTTATCACTCAGAAATAATTAAAAGCATTTATTTATATGTGAAAGGAATATCTAAAGATAAATTACAGCCTCCAACGAGGCTGCAACAGATTTAGATTTGCCAGTATTGACGTGATCAATACAACTTTTTCGCGGTTTCCAACCAATCCTGTTTAAACACACGTTTCATATTTTGCACTGCATCAATGATGTCATGATGAACAAGTTTCTCGTTCTGAATACCAACACAACGACCACCATAACCTTCCAACAGTAATTGAATGGAATATGCCCCCATACGGGAAGCCAGAATACGATCATAGGCAACTGGGGAACCACCACGCTGAACATGGCCTAAGACTGTGGCACGGGTTTCATGATGCGTCTCTTTTTCAATATGTCTCGCAAGTTCATAAACATCACAAACATGTTCGGTAATTGCAACGATGGCGTGGCGTTTGCCTTTATCGATACCCGCTTTAATTTCAGCTACGAGCTCATCACAACTAAATGAGACTTCCGGTAAAACAATAAACTCACAACCGCCTGCAATAGCGGCTGACAAAGTGAGATCACCACAATAACGTCCCATTACTTCAACAATGGAAATACGTTTGTGGGAAGTCGAGGTATCACGCAGACGGTCAATCGCTTCAACCACAGTTTCCAGCGCAGTGAAATAGCCGATGGTATAGTCGGTACCCGCCACATCATTATCAATAGTGCCCGGCAGGCCAATGCAGGGGAAACCCGCTTCTGTCAGTTTTTTCGCGCCAAGATAGGAACCGTCACCGCCGATAACGACCAGAGCATCAAGACCATTTTTTCTCATGTTCTCAATAGCGACAGTACGAACCTTCTCATCCCTGAACTCAGGGAAACGGGCTGAACCCAGAAAAGTACCACCACGGTTAATCATGTCGGATACACTAAAACGGTCAAGTTTCTTCATACGGTTTTCATACAAGCCAAGATAGCCATCATAAATACCGAAAACTTCCAACCCTTCGGTTAATCCCGCACGAACCACACCACGAATAGCTGCATTCATACCCGGCGCATCACCGCCACTCGTTAAGACACCGATTCTTTTGATCTCATTGCTCATGATGACCTCTGACTTGTAGATGTAATTAATTGCAAACCCGCTAACGGCGGACTCCGTATGCGATCACTTTGCCTGAGAAATCTGCCTTTTTAACCTGTTACCATCCGACGTACTGAAACAATCAAGCTGAATTGATTCAACTTTTCATATAATACGGTAAAAACCAAGTCTGTATTAACAATAAGTCCCTTTTTTGAGATCAAGTTAGCTAAAAAACCATTTAATATCCCCGCTCACACTGGACAAGGGGGTGACGTTTTAGATCGGTAATACTCGCCACTGTATTTGTTAAGATTTGATATGCCATACACCACCTCATACAATTATATAATTCAACATTAGATCATTTAAGAGCACCCTTAAATGATCTTTTATTTAATCTTTATGTATAAAAATAACGTGTCAGATGGAAAAAGACTGGGGCGGCAAAACATAACGAATCGATCCTATCTAACATGCCACCATGACCTTCAATCATTTCACCGAAATCTTTAATGCCACTATCACGTTTTATCGCCGACATACACAAGCCACCAATAAAGCCCATCAGCGTAATCGCTAATGACATCAAACCTGCCTCCCACGGAGAAAATGGCGTTACCCAATAAAGTGACATTCCTAATAACACTGAAACCAAAATGCCACCAACAAAACCTTCAACTGTTTTATTCGGACTCAATTTAGGCACAATAGGATGTTTACCAAATAATTTACCAAACACATATTGCAAGACATCTGACATCTGCACCACAATCATTAAAAACAACAATAATTCGACATTCTCCCCTTCATAACCAGGAATATCTAACATCAATAAAGCGGGGGCATGGCTAATACAGAATACAGCAACTAACATTCCCCACTGTATTTTAGCTGTCCGTTCCAGAAAGTTCGTTGTATCCCCTGCTAATGCAATACGAGCAGGTAAAAACAGGAACACATAAACAGGAATGAAAATAGAAAACACGCCATACCACTCAATACCAACGGCAACGTATTGCAATGGCATGAAAATAAAGAAACACCAGAACATCGCCTCATGGTCACTTCGTCGTGTTGGTGTCAAAGTGAAAAATTCCCGTAAAGCGAAAAATGACATACTCGCAAATAATAACACTGAACCGATTGGCCCAATAATCACCGACAACACACAAATAATACACATCCCCCACCAGCCACGGATGCGGGCATTCAGATTATCGATTGTCGCATTACTGTTATCCATTGAATATTTGGAGGAGAGTATTGCACCAACAATACTGGCAATAATTAACGGCACGAACATCCCCCCCAACAACAGGATTAGTTTATTATTAAGCATAGTCATAATATTAACGCCTCCAATGCCTGACGAGCTCTCTGTAAAAAGTCAGCTTTTTCCTCTTTTGCACCTAACTTTTCCAAAGGTTGCCCAAATGTTGCCGAGCAAATAACAGGAACAACAAGTGCCGAGCCTTTTGGCAAAACCTTGTTTAAATTTTCCAGATAAACTGGAATAAGCTCAATATCAGGATATTTCTTCGCTAAATAATATAGCCCCCCTTTAAACTTATTAATTTGCTCCCCACTCCCTCGCGTTCCTTCCGGGAACAAAATTAAAGATTCGCCTCGTTTTAATACATCCTCCATTGGTGTCAGGGTATTTCCCTTTAAACAATCTTCTCCTTTACGATCAATAAGCACAGCCCGAAAAACTTTATTAATAAAATATCTGCGCAGATAAGTTTTACTCCAATAATCACGCGCAGCAACTGGATGCACCCGAGAACGTAACACCCGAGGAAACCCAGCCCAAATAACTAACCCATCCAGATGACTGCTATGATTAGCATAATAAATTCGGGAAACTACCGATGGCTTACACCCAATCCAACGAATTCTCACTCCTGTTAACAAACGGCAAAGCCCAGACAGAAACGAACCCATACCTTTACTTACCAGTGTCACTTCTTGTGGTTTATTCATTACAAGCATCCTTCTCCTGTAATTCATTCAATATGACTCTGGTTCGCCGAATACATGTCCAGAGACAACCCAACGTGATAACGACTAATACCGCCAATAAAAGATACTGGCTCCATAACTGAGGTAAAAAAGCGGCAACAATTGAACTAACGGTAATTAATGCCATCCGATGCTGTTTCGCCATCGGCCCCAGGAAACGCTGAGGTAAACCACAAGTCCCACCTAACAAGCGAATATAAGCAGTCAAAACAGCGAATAATGCAGCAATACAGCCAAGAGAAATCGCAAATGGAAAAAGTGTTAAACCATACCCCACCCCAATCAGAATAAAAGAATCAGCAATACGATCAGGAAGATCATTAAAAACAGTACCGGCAGCCGTCTTCAATCCCCCTTCAACAGCAACCATGCCATCCAATAAATTACACATTAGTCGGCCTTGAATAAGTAAGGCACCAATAATCAATAAAATTGAAGTCAACCAAAAAGACTCGACTAAAAAACACACGGCAAAACACACGCCAGCGAATACAGCAAAAACAACGCTGGCAACAGATATGCCATTTGGTGTCGCCCCTTTATATTGCAACCACTTAGCCATCTTACTGGCCCACACGGCATTGCGTGTTTTGATCGGACGCCGATCTTTTACCTCGTTACCAGACATACCTTTTCCCTTTTTGAGCACAAATGAACAATCAAATCTACTTAAGTTAAATGAAATAAGATAAACAGGATTGGTTAGAATAACAACAATAAAAAAACCTGCCGATAGGAGGAGCGAGAAACGGAGGTGACATCAATCTCTCCTTGTTGATTAATTTGAAATAACAGAATTTATTTCAACAAGTGCCCACTCATTGACCACTAGAAGGCAGAGGGAAAGACAGAGATAGCGTTCGTTTTCACAACACAACACTATGTAATAAAAGGATTTATTTAAAGGAATGCTCAACTTTTTGGGTATAGTTCAATTGGGACTTATCAATTCAGAGCGTCATAAAAAATCTTAATCAAAATTAACTATCACTACAACAAGTACACTAATCTCCCGATCTTACAACTGCCTTTAAATTGCATTACATACAAAATTACCTCTTGATCTATATTACCCTAAAGGCTAATATTTGCTGTGAAATGGGAGATTAACCATGATAGAAATTTTTTTCCATCCATCCGCAAACTCTGAAATAGATGGATTATCAGAAGAATTACAAGGTAAGTTTTATGCGTTGATAGACACTTTATCTGATAAACCGCATGATTTACGAGAACCACACTGCAAACTACTTGAAAAAAGAAACAAAATTTTTGAATTAAGAACAAGTAACGGAGACAACATAGCACGGGGTACATGGTGCTACGGGGAAGAAAAGAACACTATTTACATGCTTAGTTTCTTTATTAAAAAATCACAAAAAACAGACGTAAGAGACAAACAAACAGCTATAAATAGAAAAAAAGACATGATTAAAATGCATAAAAGAGAGGATCTAAGATGAGTAAAGTAATGACTTTCCGCGAAAAATTGGAAGCAAAGAAAAGAGAGAAAAACCCTGAATTTATCAAAGCATTTGAAGAAACAAAACAGACTTTAGACCTACATATTCAACTGCAAGAGGAAATGAGATCATGGAGAGAACTGGCGGGGTTAACAAGTGCACAAGTAGCCGAAAGAATGGGAGTTAAGCCTCCCACAATTTCAAGACTTGAAAAAAACGCAGATAGGGCAAGCATTGAGAGAATTTTAAAATATGCTAGCGTTTGTGGAATAAAAGAAATCAAACTTACTATTGCATCGTAAAAAGCCACCTCTAAATGAGGTAATGCTGCTCAGTTAAGGTTTGAACTACTACATGGGTGAACAGCTTGACCGGTTCGTACAGCACATGATTGAAAGTGGCCGTTATGGAAATGCCAGTGAAGTTATACGTTCGGCGCTGCGTTTGCTGGAGCAACAAGAAGCTTACGCCCTTTGCGGGAGAAATTTTTTAACAAAGCCCTCATGGGGAATAATCATACAAAATACGCGGTCTGATGCCGAGCTGACCTTGTGCCGCAAGCAGCGCCTGCATTCCCGTTTTTTTGCCCTCGTCGGTAACGCCGCCAATGATATTCGACGTGGTTTCTGCTTCAGTTTTCCCCTGAGCCACACGCACAACAACAGTCACGGGTTTGGACTGGTCGGCAATCGCTCGCAGAGCATGGAACAATGTGCCCGTTTTGCCGGCCTTACTATTGGCAGTCAGAACGTCGGTTAACAAGACTAGCGTGTTTAAGGGAAAAGTTTTGGTGTCAAACATCATCCGCTGTGCAGACTAGCACGACAATAGCGGTGCTGACAGTGGTAATAGTGCGCGTACCCTCGTTGATTTCCTGCACGCGGACACCATGATGATAATCTTGTGCCATAGCGAAAGACTCCCGTAATGATGATTTCGCTATGGTGATCGCTGTGACAATAAAATTCAGTTGATTGGGTAAGTATCAGGGATAGCACAAAGTGGAGGATATAAAAAGAGTATTAGAGATGTTCATCCTTGAGTAATCAAAAGACTCATGCCGCGCACGATAAATGAAGCGACAATTCTTGTAACTTTGCACAGAATTGTATAAAATTTTATACAATCAGGTAAGGAAGGGAAAACTATGACGAAAATCAGGAGCGGTACAGAGAAAGAAATTGCCTGGATTGGCTCTTCTTATGAAGATTTGTTAGCCTTCCCTACAGATGCACGTAAAGACGCAGGCTATCAGCTTCATAGAATACAGCATGGAATAGATCCTGAAGATTGGAAACCCTTTTCTGACATCGGTTCTGGCGTAAAAGAAATACGGCTAAGAGACAATACAGGTATTTATCGTATTATGTATGTTGCTAAATTCGATGAAGTTATTTATGTATTGCATAGTTTTCAGAAAAAAACTCAACAAACGAATAAACATGATAAGGATATCGCTAAAGTACGATACAACGCAGTTATCCAGCAACGGAGAAATATCAAATGACCACTAAAATTGACACTGAAATTCGTAGGGTAACTCCAGCCGGACATAATATATTTTCTGAGTTAGGTTTTACTGAGCAAGAGGCTCAGCAACTTCATGCAACCTCTTTACGAGAAATAGAAAACACATTGCAAATCAAAGAACAGCTAATGGAAGAAATTACTTTATGGATTGCAGATAAAAAAATGAAACAAGCTGAAGTAGCAACGGTGTTGCACATTTCTCGTCCAAGAGTATCTGATGTTGTGAATAAAAAGGTAAGTAAATTCACCATTGACGCATTGGTTAATATGTTAACCCGTATAGGAAAACCTGTTCAGATTACGGTAGGCTAAGACCCACATATAAAGGTGTTAGAGCAATTCAAAACAAGAGGCACCTAGAATGGGTGCTTCTTGGCATTTCACAAGATTCAACCTTTCGGTTCAATACCTCGTTGCCGTAGTTCTTTACGCAAAATCCGCTTGATCCATGTTACAAGAGAAAAATCACCGTCTCTACACGCTTGCTCTTCTAATTGCTCGCGAAATTTTTCTGGAAGGCGCATCTGATATTGTGGCAAGCATCCACACTCAAAAACTTTCGTATACTTTCTAACCCCTTCATACTTTTTCTATCATCGTCCACCCAATGTCCATATTGACGACAAAGCCCCCTTAAACGGGGCTTTCACCACAAATTACTTTCATAAGAAATACTTAATTAAAAGTTAACCATCACCTTAACAGATCTATCAAACCCACATACTGTAGGCTTTTTCATTTATCAAGGCCGAACAGGAAAGTATCCTCGATAAGTCACTATTGCAGTATCTGTTATCGCTAGGGTGGTTGAGTAGACCTCAAAACCCCAAACAGCAATAAAAACAAGTTTTGTCACTGTCCGACGTTATCTATTTTATTGAAGTTCTCGCTCAAGCAGCTGAACTATGAATTGGTTCTTTGAGACTGCGTGTGATATTGCCGCCGCAGTCAAGCGAGCTTCCAGCCAGCCAGGATAACGAAGAGTAAAAGATTTTAGCTTGTCCTCTTCTTTGAATGGGTTAATTCCCTCTTCCTCGCACGTTTCTATATATTCAGCCAGTGAGATTTGTCCCTCTTTTTCAAGCCCGTCAATACTGTTTGATACGAAATCACAATATCCGGTGACATCCAGAAACTTGCCGCGAAAGGCCCCAATTTCTGCTTCGTAGGTAACAGAAGCGGGATGGCCGTCGATAGTCATAATGTTGTTGCTTTTAATCATGTTCGACCCCTATTACATTTTCGAACCACTCACGAAGGCCATTTACTGCGCCTTTATCCATTACGTTACCAGGATGAGGTTGATGAGTCTGATAGACTGAGCCCATGAGGATAAACTTCCGGCGTGATCCGTTGCCGTTCTTGATCTTCCCCCCTAGTTTGTTAATCAGGCTGACTACATCATCCCATTTCATGCCGGATTTCGGCGGGGTGGTCAGCACATCCGCAAGGGTCTTGCGGTGCTTTGAGCTCAGCTCTTTAACCTTAATCATCCTTCATCTCATTGACGTCATTTGATGACATCATTCTATTTTGGCCCCATTATGATGTCAAACAATGACGTCATTTTTTGCTTCTTAAGTTTGTTAATCAGGGTTTGGCGAGAGTGTCACAGTATGAAAATGGAACTCATCAGCCAACCTTTGAAACAATGTGTGCGTTCTCCAAGATATTAAAAGGCCGTGTAATTTTTCTAAATACCAAAAATGGAGATCAACGCATTGTTCCCATTTCTGACAAATTAGAGAAAGAAATCCGTGGTAAAAAGAAAATGGGCAAGCTGTTCAATGTTGACTACATAAATTTCTGTAAGATCTTACATGTAGTAAAGCCCGACTTACCTAAAGGACAAGCAACTCATGTCCTCAGGCACACTTTTGCCAGCCACTTCATGATGAATGGAGGGAATATAATTGCATTACAACAGATATTAGGGCACGCCAGCATAATCCAAACAATGGTCTATGCACACCTTGCCCCGGACTATCTGCAACATGCCATTACATTAAATCCTCTTAAGGGTGGGATAGAAGTAGAATAAAGCTAGAGAGTGTGGCGAGCGTCCACCAAGCGTCCACACTCAAAAACTTTCGTATACTTTCTAACCCCTTCATACTTTTTTATGTTGTTGTTTTACAAAGAAATGTGTTGTAAGTGACTGAAAAAAAAAGGCCCTAAAAAGGGCCTGAAAGACAGGGATGGTGTCTATGGCAAGGAAAAATTCTCGTTTGCTACTACTTTGCTACTACATTTGCTGCTATGGGTATTACAAATCAGTTCGGTAACTGAGACATACGCTGCCGATAATGTTGTTCCAATTGTGCTTGTTGCTCAGGCGTCAACAGTTGGTACATCTGGTGATGGATACGTGCCATTTCTACCTGATGCTCCACATTACATCTGATCATCCTTTCAATCAGAGCCTTTACTGCCACGCCATCAAAATCCTTCGCAGTGACCAGCTTACGCATCTCTTCTCGCTCTGTGGGACTCATTGACATCGATGAACGCGGTTGATGTTTCTGCCCTACCAAATCACGCATCTGTTGACGCTGCTGCTCAGTTAAAGTGATACCGTTAAACATATGGTCATTATCACCAATATCGTTATTATTACGATAATGATAACTTCCTACATTTTTATATTCACAAGGTGCACAATTACCAGGTACCGTAGCAGCGTGCATTGTACTTGCTGTTCCAGCTAAAGATGCCATCGAGCTAAGAACAAACATTGACGCTAAAACTAACGCTGCTATGTTACGCATTAAACAACTCCTCGTTTCCCCGAACGATGCTATTAGGTTCAATGTGGACAACTATACTTACTCGGCTGCAAACTAGCGTCAGAGGCTTGTAAAAGAACGTAAAGTCGTGGAATAGCAAAGTTTGTTATCGTATTTTTGCTCTTGGAGGAAGTAATCAATGCATAAAATCCTATTAGTTGATGATGACCGTGAACTGACATCACTATTAAAAGAATTACTTGAAATGGAAGGATTTAACGTTGTTATCGCTCATGACGGAGAGCAGGCATTAAAATTCCTTGACGATTCGATCGACTTATTACTACTCGATATTATGATGCCGCGTAAAAATGGCATTACGACGTTAAAGGAGCTTCGTCTACACCATCAAACGCCAGTTATTATGCTGACAGCGCGAGGAAGTGATTTGGATCGTGTTCTGGGGCTAGAATTAGGGGCAGATGACTATCTTGCCAAACCATTTAATGATCGTGAGCTAGTGGCACGTATACGTGCTATTCTTCGCCGCTCAAACTGGAGTGAACAACAGCAAACAGACAATGGCCCGCCCACGCTTCAGGTCGATAACCTACAATTGAACCCTGGCCGACAGGAAGCCAACTTTGCTAATCAAATTCTCGATTTAACCGGTACCGAATTTACATTGCTCTATCTATTAGCTCAACATTTAGGTCAAGTTGTCTCCCGTGAACATTTGAGCCAAGAAGTATTAGGTAAGCGACTCACGCCATTTGACCGCGCAATTGATATGCATATTTCTAACCTACGCCGTAAATTACCTGAGCGGGAAGATGGGCTCCCTTGGTTTAAGACCCTACGTGGCCGAGGATATTTAATGGTTTCTGCGACATGATAAACAGTTTGACGGCACGCATCTTCGCAATTTTCTGGTTTACTCTGGCATTAGTCCTAATGTTGGTATTAATGGTGCCGAAACTGGATTCCAGACAATTGACCTCTCTGCTGGAAAATGAATACCGGCAGGGAGTCATGCTGGAACAACATATCGAAGCTGAATTAGCTCAAGATCCCGCTAACGATTTACTTTGGTGGCGTCGTTTATTTCGCGCGGTTGAAAAATGGGCCCCTCCGGGTCAGCGCCTAATACTGGTCACCAGCGAAGGGCGCGTTATTGGCGCACAAAGAAGTGAAATGCAAGTTGTCCGTAACTTTATTGGACAATCAGATAACGCAGATCATCCTAAAAAGAAAAAATATGGCCGCTCTGAAATGCTAGGGCCCTTTTCCATTCGAGATGGAGAAGATCATTATCAACTTTATTTAGTTCGTCCCGCGAATAGCCCACAATCGGATTTTATTAATCTGATGTTTGACCGGCCACTATTATTATTAACTGCCACCATGTTAATCAGTGCGCCACTCCTATTATGGCTGGCATGGAGTTTGGCTAAGCCTGCCCGTAAATTAAAAAATGCCGCAGACGATGTTGCTAAAGGTAACTTACGCCAACATCCAGAACTGGAAGCCGGCCCACAAGAATTTCTGGCCGCCGGTAACAGCTTCAACCAGATGATCAGTGTATTGGAAAGAATGGTTATCGCACAACAACGGTTAATTTCCGATATCTCCCATGAACTACGCACGCCTCTCACCCGCTTACAGCTTGCAACAGCATTACTTCGCCGCCGTCATGGTGAAAATAAAGAGCTAGAAAGAATAGAGACAGAAGCCCAACGGCTAGACAGCATGATTAACGATCTGTTAGTACTCTCCCGCAGTCAGCATAAAAATGAACTGTTGAGAGAAAACATTAAAATGACAGATTTATGGAACGATATTCTTGACAATGCTCGCTTCGAAGCTGAACAGATGGATAAAACCCTTGAAGCAACCTTACCACCGAGTTCTTGGGCAATTTACTGCAACCCATTAGCACTTGGCAGTGCTTTTGAAAATATCGTGCGTAATGCCTTACGCTACTCCCACCACCATATTGCGGTCGCATTTCACGCCGATAATCAAGGGATCACTATTACCGTTGATGATGACGGCCCGGGCGTCAACCCGGAAGACCGTGAACACATATTCCGCCCTTTCTACCGTACAGACGAAGCCCGCGATCGGGAATCCGGCGGCACTGGCCTTGGCTTAGCCATTGTTGAAACCGCGATTAACCAACACCGCGGTTGGGTTCGTGCTGAAGACAGCCCACTCGGCGGCTTACGCTTGGTTATTTGGCTACCACTTCATGGCCGGTAATACAGATTTCTGCTAAGCTTATTCTACAAATTCATTAAACAAATAAATTTTATTTATACTTGACCCGGCGAGTCTGACGGTTTAACCTCCCCTGTTATTCATTAAAAAACCTTATATTTTATTGCTTTTTTATTACAGCAGACAAAAGCATTGAAAAATCAAAACAGTAGATAAAATTATAACATTCTATGGAGTTCTGGGAGCCAATAACCTAGTGCGGTAGCTTTGTTATTACCTTATTTATTATTTCAGCAATATATCTTACACAACCTATTTAAAAAGCTTGTTAAATTTTCACCTGCCAAATAAAACTTATGGAAATAGATAGCACCCTATTAAAAACCAAATGTAATTTATTTTCATAAGTTTTATTTTTAAGTCATCATCTTAAAAGGCAAAATATGTCCTCACTCAACATTCTCACCGAGAAATTTGATAATAAAACCGCCACCATTGCCATTGTTGGCCTGGGTTATGTTGGCTTACCGCTCATGCTCAGATATAACGATATTG
>NZ_CAWPHH010000033.1:0-51316 GCF_963887965.1 Photorhabdus sp. RW14-46
CATGCCGAACTCAGCAGTGAAACGCCGTAGCGCCGATGGTAGTGTGGGGTCTCCCCATGTGAGAGTAGGACACTGCCAGGCTTTAAATACCGTAGAAACCCTCAGCGAAAGCTGGGGGTTTTTGCATATCAGGGTCTGTATCATTTTATTTGCTTATATTATCTGGTTACCGTGTCTACCGCGACCTGTCTATCCGCATTATATAGGACAACTCCGTCGGAAATCGGATTTGAACGTCGCGACTCGCGACGGCCCACAAAGTGAACGGCTAAAGAGCTGTTTATAAGCCGATGAGATTTGTAAAGTTATCATGCTGACCGCCTAATAGCTGGAAATTTTGTATTTAGCGGTATGTTTTTTCACCCTCTGTATAAAATTTGCTTTGGGAAAATTTTTTCCCGCTTTTCTTAGATGATATAATTTGTTCTTCTTCCCGTAATTGGTGAAACTTCTTTGGGGTTTTGTCCTACACATCGTAAAAACTTTGCACTAGGGCTTACACCATGAGCTGCTAGACGAACTAAATTGTAGGAAATGAGGCTCGTTCGTCACTTTTAATGAATGCTTTCAATACGCTGATGATAAGTGTATACGCATGATTTCATTGTCTACGTTTTATCTCCCCGTAGCTGAGTTCAACCTTCTATATATGTTCCGTTGGGCGATATAGGCATGTCGGTTAACGGGTTATTTTCGATATCGGTTTTGAGCACCTTAATAACGCCGCTTTTTCTTAATTAGTTAAGTTAACGAGAGTTCTTTCCTAATTGCATGGCTACTTTGCTTAAGCTGACGACGTAGTTCATATCAAGTTTGAGCCAGTATCGAATGATTAAACCTTAATTTCTTCTGGACATTTCTCCTAAGCTGACTTAATGTCCCTGCTTCTGATTTTGATAGGTTTGGCAATTTTTGAGCTCTTACTTATTGTCATAGTGTGGTTCTTGTTGGTTGTGGTGGCTCATTGCTCTAAATCATTCGGTAATATATTAGCGGCGAAATCCTCTTAGCCACAAAAAATATGTCTTATATCTCCACTCTAAAGAATAAGACTTTACGATACACTAAATAAATTGGGATTACAGTTTCACATCCAGACTAAATTTTAAAAAAATGTATCCTTATAGTGTATATACCCAATGGATTTCAAGATGCATCGCGGCGGCAAGGGAGCGAGTCCCCGGGAGCATAGAGAACTATGTGACCGGGGTGAGAGAGTGCAGCCAACAAAGAAGCAACTTGAAAGATGACGGGTATAAATATGTCATAGCACTACGTTTATCATTCTAAACTTTACTCATTCTATATTGCATTGAAATATGAAGAAAAAACGTCCTATTTTACAAGATGTTGCTGATCGTGTTGGTATAACTAAAATGACGGTAAGTCGTTTCTTGCGTAATCCTGATCAAGTTTCTGAGCAATTGCGAAAGAAAATAGCGGATGCTTTAGATGAACTAGGTTATATCCCAAATAAAGTGCCGGATATTCTTTCTAATTCCACTAGTCATGCTATTGGTATTTTATTGCCTTCTTTGACTAACCAAGTTTTTGCGGAGGTTATTCGTGGTATCGAATATGTGACGGATAGTTATGGTTATCAAACTATGTTGGCTCACTATGGTTATCGCTCAGAAAAAGAAGAAGAGCGTTTGATTTCTTTACTTTCCTATAATATTGATGGTTTGATTCTTTCAGAACGTACTCACACTCCACGAACTTTGAAGATGTTGGGAACGGCTGGTATCCCTGTCGTTGAACTGATGGATTGTGTTTCTCCTTGTTTTGATATGGCAGTTGGTATTGACAATTTTGAAGCAGCTCGGCAGATGGTAATAGCAATGATTGAGCGTGGTTGCCAGCGGGTGATTTATCTTGGTGCGAGACAAGATGAAAGGACAATTATTCGTCTGGAGGGCTATGAAGCTGCAATGAAAAGCGCCGGGTTAAAGCCAGGCAAGATAATGACACCAGACAGCTCTTCTTACACATTAGGGGGGCAGTTACTGAATGAAGCACGAACAAAATATCCTGATGTTGATGGTCTATTCTGCACTAACGATGACCTCGCAATCGGAGCAATTTTCGAGTGCCAACGTCAAGGGATAGCTGTACCACATGATATTGCGATAGCTGGCTTTCATGGCCATGATGTTGGTCAGGTGATGACACCAAAACTTGCCAGTGTATTGACGTCTCGTGACTTATTGGGGCGGAGGGCTGCCGAATTATTAATGGCTCGGCTGAAGGGCGAACATTTACCGCAAAAAATAATTGATATCGGTTTTCAGTTATCTCTGGGAGAGAGTATCTAATCGGTCTGCTGGATTTGCGTTTTTTTGAACTCATTTGTGATAAATATCACATTTATATTTCCTGAATATTCTGTGTTGTTGCGAATTTCATCTCTACTTCTGATAATGTTACCGATAACAGTTACCGGTAACATTTTGTGGATAAAATATCTACGTTGAGGAGTTTATATGAGCGATACCCAGCATTCGAATCATGTTTTTGTGCTTATGGGGGTATCCGGTAGTGGTAAATCTGCTGTTGCCAGTGCTGTGGCCTATAAATTGGATTCTGCTTTTTTAGATGGTGATTTTTTACATCCAAGATCTAACATTAATAAGATGGCAGAAGGCTACGCGCTGAATGATGAAGATCGTGAACCTTGGTTGAAATCACTGAATCATGCAATTTTTGCTATGCAACGCACAAACCCGATTTCCCTGATTGTTTGCTCTGCTTTAAAAAAACATTATCGGGATATACTGCGTGATAATAATAAGAATCTTTCATTTCTTTATATGAAAGGCGACTTTGATTTAATTGAAAGTCGATTGAAGGCACGTAAAGATCATTTTTTTAAATCTCAAATGTTGGTATCTCAGTTTGAGGTATTAGAAGAGCCGGGGAGTGATGAACAGGATGTTTATCTGGTTGACATTAGATCATCTCTTGATGAAGTGATAAATCACTCGATAAGAATAATTAATAGTGTCATTTCAGGGGAAAAATAATGAGTACTTTAACCTTAGTGCTGACAGCGGTGGGTTCTGTGCTTTTACTATTGTTTTTGGTGATGAAGGCCAGAATACATGCTTTTGTTGCGTTAATACTGGTTTCTATGGGAGCGGGTGTTTTTTCTGGTATGCCACTGGATAAAATTGCTGAAACAATGCAAGAAGGAATGGGAGGAACGTTAGGTTTTCTGGCTATTGTTGTCGCACTGGGCGCGATGTTTGGTAAAGTTCTGCATGAAACAGGCGCACTGGATCAGATTGCGGTTAAGTTACTAAATAGTTTCGGTGAAAAGAATGCTCATTATTCATTGGGGATCGCTGGCTTGGTTTGTGCTTTGCCTTTGTTCTTTGATGTAGCTATTGTTTTATTGATTGGCGTGGCGTTCGCAGTCGCGCGTCGTACTGGCGGTAATGTAGTGAAGTTGGTTATTCCTCTGTTTGCTGGTGTCGCAGCCGCAGCGGCATTTTTGTTACCTGGTCCAGCGCCGATGTTGTTGGCTTCACAGATGAATGCTGATTTTGGCTGGATGATCTTGATCGGTATCAGTGCAGCGATTCCTGGGATGTTACTGGCGGGGCCAATCTTCGGTAATTTTATCAGTAAGTATGTCACTCTGGATTTGCCCGTGGATATAAGTGAGCCAAGCCTTGGTCAAGGTAAGATGCCATCTTTTGGTTTGAGTTTGTCACTGGTTCTGTTCCCTTTGGCTTTGGTTGGGTTAAAGGCTATTGGTGAGAATTTTGTTGAACAGAGTTCTGAGTTGTATCAGTGGCTTGAATTTATCGGTCATCCATTTTCTGCGATTTTGGTTGCTTGTTTGATTGCTATTTATGGTTTGGCAATTCGCCGTGGGATGAGTAAAGAAAAAGTGATGGATATTTGCTCTTCGGCTATTCAACCGGCGGGAATTATTTTATTGGTGACTGGGGCTGGTGGTGTATTCAAACAAGTATTAGTGGATTCTGGTGTTGGCCCTGCTTTGGGAAACGCATTGATTGGGGCGGGTCTGCCTATTGCATTAGCGTGTTTCATCCTTGCTGGTACAGTACGCGTTATTCAAGGTTCTGCAACTGTTGCCTGTTTGACAACTGTTGGTCTGATTTTGCCCGTTGTTGATCTTCTGGGATATTCTGGTGCCCAGCTTGCCGCTCTTTCAATTTGTATTGCGGGTGGTTCTTTGGTATTGAGCCATGTTAATGACTCAGGCTTTTGGTTATTTGGTAAATTTACTGGTGCAACAGAATCTCAAACACTGAAAACTTGGTCAATTATGGAAACTATTCTTGGGACAATAGGTGCCATTGTTGGAATGGTTTTCTTTGCCATGTTGTAATTCATATGAATTAAGAGATTGTATTAGATTAGTACCGCCTTCCTTAGAAGGCGGCAGGATAAGTTAACTATTTGGAAATATTGGTGACATTAAAATAGTGTTCTTGCTAACGGGTGGCGATGGCACCAGCGATCTTTATAGGCAAAAGTAGGTTTACCAATAGAATAGCGCATCGTTTTTTGATTCTGCTGACAGAGCGTTGAAGCATTTTGAATATTTAACCACATGACAATGCTTCCAAGGCTGAGATTAGCGTATTCAGGATCGTATCCACCGTTTACTGCATCGAATGAAACCCATTGAGGGCTGTCTGATTTTATAACTAAATCGTAGGCGGCTGGGGTTCCATTGATAGTTAATACACATCCGTACAGATGTTGTTTGAGTTCAGTGTATAGTTCGGTTAATTTTCCTTTTTCTTCTTCACTGTGTTTTTTTTCCCACCGTTTTTCGTACAGTGTGGTATAAATATCAACAAATTCTTGGCAGGTGAAGTCATCAATTTGATGTATTTCTCCGCCTGCACGCTTAAATTTATTAATTTCATTACTCCGATTTCTTCTTGTTTTATAAGAAAAATCTTCTTTAGCAAGGCATATTGTTCGCTTGTTTAATCGGCCATAATAGATGTTGACGAAGTTTTCTTTGTGCAGAGGTGATATGGTTTTTGACTTCCCAGGGATAATAGTTTTTAGATGTTTGGCAATAGGGAAGAGAATTTCATCGTAACTGAAAAAATAGTAGTCCTTTTGGTGACTTGCTGCCAGATGATGATCTTTACATGTAAAGTATGCCCCTTCGATAACGTTTTCTATTTGTGGATTTTCTTTGACGTAAAAGATAAAACTATTGCCAAATTTTTCATTTAAAAAACGTACAATATCTGGATGAGTAGATATTCCACCACCATAGAGAGAATACGCTTGTTGGTAACGTTCGAAACTACATTCTTTCCAGCCGGAGATGAGCCTTTTTATCGTGCTGAGAGGATACTTTTTTGGAAAAATCATATTTTAAATACTCTTTTTAACGCTATGCTTTACACATGGTATAAACTTATTTTCAACGCATTAAATACAGCAAAAAAGATAGTTTGTCTTTATCAAATGGGTTTTGTGTGAGCTCATACATATTGTAAATCTAAGATTATAAGTTTAATTTTTCTGCACTAAAAACAAGATAAGTATTTAGCACTACTCCCAGTCAAGCCTTATTGTTGCTTATTGACCGAGAGCATCTATTAACTGTTGATATAAAGTTTCAGCACTGCGCTCATAACCTGCGGCTGAAAGGTGAACATAATCAGGACGAGCAAGATCTTGTTGCGCCCAGCGCCTAATTGAGCATTTTCCACCCATATATGCACGCCAGTTCCAGAATAGTGTGTGCTGATCTTGAGCGACTTTTTGTTGAATATGGATGATATTATCCAACATTGTTGATTGTTGTGCTATACAACTTGTAAATTGGTTGTTTTTCAAAGAATCACCCGGCCCAATGATAAGGATAACTGTTTGTGGTAACTGATTACGAATCTGCTTTATCTTAGTTTCCAGTTGCTGGCGATAGCTTGGTAAGTCCAGCGAATGATTAAATGCCTCATTTGTGCCATAAGCGAGGATCATCATATCAGGATGCATTTGAACTAATGTATCAATCCATTCGGGCTGCCACTTATCCATCATATTAATAGTCGCACCATTGATACCCAAGGCGGATAACATAACACCTGGTTGTTTACGATTAATAAACCAGCCGCCTAATTTTAACTGATTATTTTGTATCGCCATAATATTAACTGGGAATGTCACTGATTCTTCAGTAGAAAATTGCCAGTGATCGTGGGTTGCCGGTAATTTCAGTATTCGTTTGGTTGCAGATTGTACCAGAATCTGAGCATCATCCGATGCTTGGTATAACGTTTTGAGTTGATAGCGATCATGGGATGGTGCAAACAGTCTTAGAATTAATTGACTTATTTGGCTATTGGGCTCTGCAATTGTACCGCCGATAGGAAAATCAGGCCGATTATCTTTGCGGCTGGTGGTGAGTTTCCATTGCTGCTTATTATCGGTCATACTGACCATAGCGTTACGTTGACCAGGTACATTAATTGGGCTAACAAAACCAATCCCTGCATTGCCAAAACGTTGTTGCAATAAAGAGCGGAGCTTGCCGGTAAAAAAGTCAGCGGCAGTATGGGAATCTCCTATCTGAACAAAATGCAGTTGATTATGGCGGCTGTTGTGAAGTTTATCCGCCAGTAAAGCTAAATTCGGTTCACCAAAGTCTATTAGCTGTTGGCCCTCTTTTGCAGACTGTTGTGTTGGCAACGGCCCTGGCTTTTGTTTATGGCACGATATCAAACTTAAAGAGAGTGTGATGACCAGACTAATGCTAGCAGCTTGGTATCGCCGACGAAGTTGTTTAACTATTTTCATTTTGTTTAGCGGGTTCCTGAATAAATTTAATCAATGAAAATATGTTATCTGAGATAGTTTGCTGGCCTTTCAGGCTAAAGTGTATACCATCACCGCTTCTGAGTTTAATTTTGTTACTATTGTCGCCGACATAATCGGAATAATCATTTGCATGATATTTGAAAATATCATTAACAGAAACATAGATTTCTCCGGCTTTCGTGACTTCTGATTGATACAAGGATCTCAGATATTTCATGCTGGCAGAAAGTTTTTTCTGTCGCATATTGGGAGGAGCAACCCAGATAATATCAGCACCGTGGTTACGTGCTTCGGTAAGGACCATTTCGATACGTTGGCGATAGAGGTTTTCCCAATCAGGACTGGCAAATTTCAGGTAGATGTTTCCATGTTTTGGTGGCATATCCCAGGGATCATTTGGCCCCAAAAAAATAACAACCAGCTTGATATCATGGTTGGCTTCCAGTGTTTTATTGATAGTTTCCGGCCAATTAAAAAAACTGGGATAAGCAAGTCCAGTACTTTGTTTGCTGAGATTAATACTTGAAATACTGTAATCCTGGTAGAGCCGACGTTTCAGATGGGGGGCGATACCCTGCATCATTGAATCTCCAGCAAACAGCACTTTATCTTTGGCTGTCAGTGTCACGTTGGTTTTAGCGATAACCGTACTGGGGGAAACATTATTCCTTAAATCATGGGGTATTGGTGAATTAACAGGATGAGTATGGGGCGATTTTTGTAATAACTCAGGGAAAGTTGCAGGCAGATTTGTAACAGGAGAGGGATAACCACTCAGAAGCTTGAGTCCAATCTGAAAATCCGCAGGCAGTGTGATATCAGTTTTCTGGAGAGTTTCCTGATGGTTGTTACTGTTATTGCTGGTAGTATGTGACAGGAAAGCTTCCCCCGCAGCGAGTACACCTTGTTCCAGGTTATCACCGAAATCCCAGAGCGGATGACCTTGCAAAGTCGCCCAAAGACTTTGCCGGTGATATTCCTGTTGCCAGAATCTATCCAGTGAACGATGATTTAGCCAAATTAACAGTAGGCTAGCTAATATTACGATAAAAATGACTTGCCCAGCCGTTTTTAAATTAGATTTGAATTCAGAAATTGGCATAAATGAATCCTGGTATTCCTTGTGGTGAAATCATAAATACCAAAGTCAGAATAATTGCTAATGGTATTGGGTAGCATATCCATGAAATCTGAGAATACATTTTCTCAACCATTATTTTTAGATTAATCAGCCACGGATAAATAATAAAGAGTCCCCAGAACATCAGTAACAACCCACTATTGGCTATTATCGAATGAAATAAATTTGATGATATCAATTGATTTAATAATATTAGTGCATCATCTAGAGTAGGACAACGGAAGAAAACCCATGCCAGACAGATAAAGTGGAAAGTAATGATTCTGGATAGAAATGAGATGACTGGGTTTTGGGGAATGTTTTGATTTTTTTTGTCTATTGGAGGAAATAACTGGTATTTAACATTGAGGATGATTAATCCCAATCCATGAATAGCTCCCCAGATAATGAAATTAATTCCGGCTCCATGCCATAACCCAGAGATTACCATAGCGACAAACAAATTAAGATTTTTACGTAAAAATCCTTTCTTATTACCACCAAGAGGAATATAGACATAATCACGGATAAATTCAGATAAACTGATATGCCAACGGTGCCAGAAGGCTTGTAAGTTTTCAGCCAGATAAGGGGCATTGAAGTTTTCAGGTACTCTGAATCCAAGGAGTAGTGCTAATCCAGTAACAAGATTGGTATAACCAGAAAAATTAAAATAGATATGCCAAGCATAGGCATAAATACTAACCAAGATTTGCCCTGCATTGTAGCTGACAGGATCATCAAAAACCGGATTAACATAATTTTCGGATAAATAAGAGCTGAACAAAAATAGTTTGGTTATCGCCAATGTAATCAATAATATGGCTCTTGATGGTTCAATGATCACTCTTGATGATATCTGGATTTGAGGCAGAAAATCTTTAGCTCGGTTTATTGGTCCGGCAACAATACTCGGAAAAAAGCATAGATATAAAGCGACATCAGGAAATGATGCTTTGGGTATTTCTTTTCTGGCGACAGCAACGACATAGCTGACGGAATGAAATGCATAAAAAGATAAACCCAGAGGGACGAGTAGTGTTAGTACGGGTAAATCTATGGACAAACCAAATTTGGCAAACGCTTGTTGGAGACTTTCTTGAAAGAAAGAATAATATTTGAATAGAGTAAAATACCCCAAAATACCTATTGTCAGGATAGTAAACGTGATGCGGTTGGATAGAAATTTGCTGGCTACGTTTGTTAAAAGATAAATAAATAGCGTATAGCCAAATAGGATGCTGGTGAAAAGCGGATTAAAGGAAAAGACAAACAGATAACTTGCGATTATCAGCAGGTAGTTTTGTGTTTTCGCATGTTTTTGTAGCATCCAATACAAGAGAAAGAAAGCAACAAAGGAACCAAGAAACTCAAAAGAAAAGAAATTCATATTAAACTCTGGTAAATCATTTTATCTCAATATAAGATTGAGTGATATTATAGTATTTAACCTAAACATTCTATCAATGAAAAGAATAAACCGGTGGACATAAGAAAATCATCCGTTCCATAGTTGGTTATGGTAACGGATGATTTTGGTACTTAGCACAAATATTCAAACACAAGATATTCATGCTAATGACTTACTCAGGCTCTTAGTCGTGATCGTTTTTAGCTAACTTCTGTGCCTGAGTAATAAGCCCTTTATTGCTGTTAAATACTTTGTGCAGGTAGTTGTTGTAAGTCGAACCCAATTGTGAATACCCTTCAAGATTATCAATCAATTTGCTGGTATTGAGTGATTCCTGAAGGCTTCTCTGCTTGGCGCGTGAAGCACGCAATGATTCATAAGCGTTATGGGTGTTCATATTTCTCATATAGGCTTTGACCGAATCATTGATAGTCGGATAGGCGGAATAACCTTTTATTTTACCTTGGGTTTTCTTACAGTTGTTACCGCAACGCATACCAAATAAGTTGTTATTCTGTTGTGCAAGCTTAGATGTTCCCCAACCAGATTCTGTTGCGGCCTGAGTGGCAACAAAATGGGTTGGGATGATGTCAACACGACTTAGTAGCTTGTTCCAGTTAATTTTTTTAGGCGAGCTGCTACAGCTCACGTTGTAGTTTTTACAAATTTGTAGCAGGCGCTTGATACCCTGTATAGACCAAAGCTTGTCATTTTGGTGTTCCAGTAGCCATTTCCGTTCCTGCATAATTTGTTGATTGTGTTGATCAATCACGGGGACAACAACATTTAAAAACGCTTTCTTACGTAGGGTGCCCGAAGGGTATTTTCGCAAATCTGGCAAATTGCTTTGCATGTCATTGTGAGAATACTCTATGCTTTTAGCTGTGCTAGTTGAAGCATGACTAAAAGCGGAAAACAATAGTGAGATAAAGAAAGCGAAGATGGCAGTTGTCCTCATCGTTGTTTGAGAGGGCATTGCTTTTCCTCGTTTGCTCTGAATAAAAAACAGGCTGATATTAGCAAAATAAATCCAGCATAGCCAGAGTTATTAGTGATTCATAAATATATTTTCTGTAATAAAAATTATTATTTTGCTAATTTGTTCTGTGGTTTTTTATTAATTTCTATATGGTTATGTGCTGTTTGTGTACAAAATATTGCCTGTCTAGATTGAATTATTCATCAGATATGATCATGATTTTTGAGTTAATTTTGTGCCTGTAAGTCGCTTTATCAAAAGAAAAGTGATTTGTAAACCAGCTAGTGTAATATCGGAAGTGATTGAACTTAGTTTTATATAGTACTGTTAATTATAGTACTGCCAATCGTAAGAACACCGCAGCGAGTAATAAACTAATTGATATTAATATTGCCGTTATAAGAATAAGTATCATTTTCATAAAAAGGTAACCTGTTACCGATATGGTCTCTTTCCTCTGAGTTAAAACTAAGTCGTATCTGTCAGGTTTGAGCTAATTTCATAATAGAGCCATTGTTATTGGTGCGGTGCAGGATATTCGATATGGTTATAAATGTTAAGTTAAAATAAGTAACAATGTGTTACAAATATTTACTCCGGGTGATATTGTAAGAATATAATAATAGAGGGGTATATAAGAATAAAAAAATTTTAATAATTTATTTGTGGATAATATAAATATTTATCTTTCTATTTTTATATTAAAGGTGTTTTTGGAGAATAAAATTTATATTGTTCCTGTGCTATTTCAAGTTATTTTTCACATTTTTATATTACGTGTAATTATATTTTTTTCTAAGGTTTTTATTTGTTATTTATTTTTATATCATTGATTTTAATGAAATATTTTTATTGTCAATCAATGGTGATTGAATGTTTTCATATGTTTTATTTTTCTATTTATGTGGTTTTTTATTGTATTACTCTCTTTTGAATATATTTTTTATTCTGGTTGTTTGTTATTTTTATTTATTCTTTAATAAGGTTGTAAAATATTATCTTGATATTATTTTTTTAATTTTATTGATAAGTGAAAGTATGTTTTTTTCTATTTTTCATAGAATTCCACTATTTTGTTGATAAATTAAGCGAGTTTGAATAATTACTTAATGTTAGGATTATCATTGTGTTACGTAAATTCAGGGAAGGTTATAAATGTAAATGAATTTTTCTATAGAAACACTTTATTACAAATTATTACTGATTGAAACATAAAATTTTAATTCGAATGAGGGAAATAAGAGGCATTCCCTTTGCCTCTTGATTAATTGTATTCAAAGTTCAGTACAGAAGTTGCTTTCAGTTCCCCTGCTATGATGTTTTGGGGATCATAAACGTGGTAGTAAGCATTAAGGTCGATGGTAAAGTGTTTATCGATGACATTACCGGAGTTTTTACTGAATAGTAGTGTTGCACCTTGGGATGAGGATTGCGAAGCACTGAAAGTTATCGGCGTTGAATCATTTGTCTGAGAAACACGGATACCAACACCTTTAGCGGCACCTGCTTTGCTATCAATTAAAGTTCGATTGTCATTTGGTAGCAGATTATTACTGCTCAGGTAAGCTTTAACTGAGCGTGAAGTTTTACCGTTTTGGAGATATTTGCATTCAAAGTTGAGGGTAAAAGGCGTTTCTCCTTTATCTGCTCCGTTAAGCAATCTAATGCGGTTGACTTTTGGTAGATTCACTGTTAACCCCGCATTTAAGAAGTGACAAGTTGTATCTCTGTGATTAAAAATCATCGTGACGGGTTGATAATAGATATCTTCAGAATGTGTCGGCCACTCCCAAGTAAGAATAAAAGTCAGGAAATCGGTAGCGAAACGGAGAATGGCATCAAGGAGTCCTAAGTTGGTGGTATCCATCGCAATTACAGCCGTTTTTAATGTTGCAGAATTGCCGGAAAAGACGTGAATATTACTACCACCGGGTCTGCCACTCAGTAGCTTTACATTAAGTGTAAATTGGGCTTGCAATTTGCTGGCAGGGTATGTGTCGTTACTGTTTCCCAGATTAATACTGTTGCCAGGAGAAAGATTCGTGATAGTCACTTCGGCATAATTTTTGCCACCATTGAATCCTAAAACAACTTTGTTTTTGGTAAAAGGCGAACCGTTAGCAACCGAGTTTTGTTTCCATAGTGAATTTCTTGTGCATGTAAAATAGCCAGAATATTGGGTGTTGAGTATCCAGGTTGCATTACTGTTCAGAGTGAGATGATCTGTCATATCAACCAGGATTGCCGGTGCCGGTATTGCATATTTGGGTTGGCAATCGGCATAGGCTATGCCACTGCTCAAACTGATTATGGCCGCCAGATACAATGGCTTAAGATATGATGGTTTAAGTTTCATTATCTTCTCCCTTAACGGCAAATATTGGCGTTTGAGCTCATTTCAGGCTGTGGATCATTTATTATGCAGCTCTTTTCACCTAGTTGACCGATGTGGACATAAATTTGCGGTGGTAATTTTTCTACTCGTAGGAAAACCATACTACCCTGACCAACGTATCCTAAGCTGTTACCTTCTGAATCGACAATTTCAGTACCGAAAGGTAAAGGTTTACCATCAGCCTGAGCGGCGTAGAAGATAAAAGTCTTCCGCTGGTCTGTTTTAAATCCGATATGGGTAATCGCGCCGGAATATGGCGCGACATCTCTGATGTTACCGATAAGTTCAGCGGCCCCTTCTGGCACTTCACTGGTATCTAGCATGATGGCATTTTTACGATAAGGAGAAAGATAAGGTATCAGCAACTTACCGCTGGTGTTTGTCACCATGCTTTTATCACCATTCACAGAAGCGTTTGCTGTGCCCGGTGCGTCAATGATGGCGAAAGTTTCCCCAATTTGATTAGCCGCCAGAATTCCGCCTCGATAAGCAACTAAACTGCCGGTTGCGCCAAGTCCCATTTGGCGGTACTCCTTGGATTGGCTATAAGAACTACTCAGTGTGGAAACGGATGTTTTGTAGGTCAAATTTGCACTGGTTGTTGTCGAACCACTTTTCTGATCTGAAATGTTGAAGTGGTAATTCAAACGGTTGTTTGGGCCTGCGCTGCCGCTTAATCCTAAGTTACTGTTGTCATAGTGACTTTCATTGATTGAGACATTATTGGTCAAATAGGCAGGGTAGCCAAACAACTCAAAAGGAACAGACAGCATCAGATAATAGCGCTGTTCCTCTTTACTTTCTGTTTCATTGATATTGTATCGGACACGGTTTGCTGTCAGGGAATAATTGATTTTCCCCAGACTATTGGAATACCCCATTTGATATTCTCTACTTTTATTCTGGGTTCCCCAGTAATTACGAAATGTTCCCGAAAGAAAAAGTGAACCTGCACGACTACCAAGATTCTGGTTCAAATTGATATTAAAGGTATTTTTTTGATGAGAATAATATTGTTGGTTATATCCATTGCTTATCCAGTCATGCAGATCAATCGCATCGATTAGGGTGAGATAATTTTTAGTTGAATAACGATAAGCCGCCAGCGAGAAATTTGTTTTTGTTTGTGGGATATAACGGCTATAAGCCAATTTGTAGCTTTGCCCTTTCATGGTTGGGCTATTATCAAATTTGGCGCTGGACTGTGAAACGTCAATTGAGACAGCGCCAATGGGTAGATTAAAGCCACTACCTAGCAGTAGTGAGTAATAATCTTTACTGATAATGGTACCTGTATAACCGGTCAGGACATTATTAAAACCATATTGATAGCTGGCTTGAAAAAAGTTTGGTTTATAACGACTGTTGGCAATATGTGTTTTACCTGCACTGATATCATATTTGCCAAGACCTTCTTTCATCATATTAGGAACGGATGAAAAGGGAACGGTAAAACTGTTAGTACGCCCGTCTGCTTCCGTCACTGCAACTAGCAAATCACTACCTGAACCTGTGGGTAAAATAGTATCAATAGCAAACGGTCCGGGTGGTACATTACCTTGATAAATAACAACATTATTTTGGGTGATTTTTACCAGAGCATTAGTCTGCGCAACTCCCCGAACGATAGGGGAAAACCCTTGCCAGGCATCGGGGTACATGCGCATATCGGTTTTCAAATTGATACCTCGGAAGCGGAAAGAGTCGAATAAATCGCTTGATGTATAGCTGTCACCAATGCGAAATTCTGAATTAATTGATGAAATTCCTCGTTGCAGATAACGGGTATTGTTACTCCATTTATCACCATTTGAACGCGTATAGTGATAAGAGGATTGATCACGTAATTGCCAGCCAAATAGATTCAAACCGCTATTAAGTGACACGTAAGCATTATCTTCATCTTCACGGTCGCGGTTTTGTTTATTCCTATTCTGAGTATGGTAATAGTTGGCATTGTAGGACAGCATAGCGCCGGGGATACCTCTGTCCCAGAACGCAGGATCGATATAGCCTTTTAGCTCGTTTTTGATATATGCCTGCGGGACGACCAGATGCAGGCTGAGTTTAGGAACATCGAGATTAGCGGTTCCTTCATGTATTATTTTAGTAAGAAGAATTTCATCTTTGGATAAATTCGATTCTGGTAATTGGTTTTTATCAATTTTTATACCTAACCTGGGAAGATCTTCATTAAGTAAGTAAATATCTTTGCCATCGTTCTGGATATTAATATCAAATCTTCCTTTCCAGTCATTATTCAGATATATGTCAATACCATAACGACCAGCGGGTAGCTCTGAAGTGGAATAAAATCGGGATAAATCCGCTTTTGCCGATTCACCAACCAGAAAGTCAGTATTAAATGTTGTGGCATAGCATAAACAATCTGTATACAGAAGGGTACTTATTATCAGAGCTAACGGACTAATTTTTTGTCTTATCATGTTCTATGCTATGCCAGTAATATCACTATTGAAGTGGTAAAGTTAATTTATTTATAGCACCAAAATCATCAACAATAGCCAGAGTTAATTTGTCTCCAACTTTTACTTTTTCATTGGTACTGAATGAATGAGAAGAGAACGGTTTTATAATTGTTCCTTCATTGAGTAAGTTAGGTTGAGTGTCAGAAGATTTAAGGCCGACAATACTCATGAAATAGGGTGATGCATTTTCCAATTTTAGTTGGCTACCCTCACGTTTTAATACAATATGTTGTTGGATCTGTTTAGGTAAGATAGAAAGCTTATCAGGCCGGTAGAAAAATTTGATCCGGGTACGAATTGCGATTTGCATAACGTTTTTATCACTAATATTTTCTGCAACGGGAGGAATATCCAGAACATTTAAATAAAACAGCGATTCACGATCCGTGGGTAGATTGTTACTGATGTATTTAATTCTTAATTGTTGCCCGTTATTGCCATCAATTTTGACGACTGGAGGGGTGAGTAAAAAGGGGACTTTAGCTGTTTCAGGTGTTGAATTAGGATCGCCATCATCTATCCAGGATTGTACCAGAGAGGGTTGATCCCCTGCATTTAATAATTGAACTGATACCTCTTTATTACTGGCTGGGTAAATAACACGTGTTGTGTTAATAACGATGTTAGCATGAGCAGATAAAGTCGTTATCCCTAATAATATAGTTAAAAATAATTTCTTCATAACGTTATTTTTGCCAAATTAAATAAGCCTATTTATCTAAATAGGCTTTATTTATTGTAGTAAATCATTATAAATAAGTAACGTGATAAGTAACCATTGTTACTATTTTACCGTGATCTGCATCACCAGCGCCTACTTTGTAATATTTCGCATAGAAATCGACAACTTCAGGTATTGTCTCAGAGCCTTTGATTCCTGTATCAAACGCTTTATTCAGCATAATAGGGTTATTTTCTTCGGCGTGTTTAACAATCGCGATACCTACGTTTTTCGGCTTACCATTTGCATTAAGTTCTTGGTTAACCAGGTACTTAGCATCGTTAGAAATAGTATGTGATGATGAGAACTGGATTTTCAACATAGAGGTTGCTGGATCAAAACCAACGGCTTTGGACTGGCAGTTAGAAAATTCTAGTGAAAATGCTTTCTTACCAAAATCAATTAAGCCTTCTTTTTGTCCGGCTTGAGTGACTGAGATCGGTTCCAATATAATCGACAGATTAGCTGAAGCACCACCATTAATAGTACAAGTGGCATCAGTGACTGCACCAGAGAAATGTAATGTACCGCCGGCAGCATCATTGGCTGCAACAGCAGAACCCGTAGCAAAAATAAGCGCAGCGGTGGTTGATAACGCTAGTTTATTCATTTTTCCTCTCCAGGAGTAGGGACATCTTAATTGGCTTTATCAGGGGGGTGAAGATAGGGGCCCTGAATCCCCCAATACATCAGAAAAATTAAAAAAACAATATGAGTATTTATCTATTAAATTGATTTAATATTATAAATTTAAAATAAAAATCAATATATTATATGGTCGAAAATAGTTTAGTAACTTGAGTTTTAGTTGAATAAATCTAATTGTTGCCAATGAAAGTTCTTATTTTATCTACTTAGATAAAGCTGATATTGTTTATACATATTTATAACTTGGAAACGTATATTATAGACGATTAAACCTATTTAAGAAGGGATTTTTATTATTTAAGTTAAATTAAGAGTGAAAGTCTAATTTTTCGATAAAAATAAGTGTAATACACAGATTGAGAGTGTAATTAAGAATTATATTCTTGTTTTTGTGATCTTTTTGATATTTTGTTTCTTTTTTTGTTGTTGTGCTGGTTAATATTCTTATGATTTTTTAATTTGTTTTTTTAGATGTTATGTAATATTAATTATTTTATATCAGTTGTTTATTGGTGTTTTATCTTTGTAAATATTTCAATACGATTTTTTTATCCTGTGAAATAATTCCTTATTGATGTAGGCTTTCTCTTTATAGATTAATTTAAGTAGGGTGGGCATAGTTTAGTTTTATTATAGATGATGTTGAGTTTATATTATGATGTAACATTATGGAAATAGTAAATTATAATTGATGATATTACAAAGGAATTATTGTTTGAGAAATAGTAATCTAAAATCTCTCATATATTTTAACTCATAATGTTATATACATTCTTTCATAGAAAATATATGCATCAATGATTCTCTTGTTGTTCTTTTGCTTTTTCTGCCAATTGTGGAAAATCAAGAGCAATCCAATAACTTTCTGGTACAGGAAGATCTTTCATTTGGCGGCTAGGCCACAATTGTAATTCGGCCAATTCAGATAATCTGTAGCCAGTATATTGTTGTGGCAGGGTAAGTCTGAGTGGAACTTGCTGTTCTGTAGGCACCATATTAGGGGTACGATCGCTGTGAGTATGGAAATCACGTTGAAGGATTAAACGTTTATCAGGCACGCGACGTTTGCTGTCCCACCAGATACCATCAACCTGTTCAAACATTTTCCGTGTTTCATCAGGGGATAAGGCTTCTAGTTCACGTAGTGCAGGAGGCAGAATAGCTTGCATTGATAGACGGTACTGTTTCATTGACGGTACTTGCCCAGCCAGTATCAAAGAGAGGGAAAGACGAGCGCCTAATAGATTGGAGTAGAGATCTTCAGGAGAGAACGCAGATACTTTTTCAGAAAATCCCGGTACAGACTGATAACCGTACCATTGGGCGATTTCATGCCATGCAGCAAGTTCAAAAGCCAATTTTGCGGCTAGATAAGCAGTTAAGGTATAACGTTGTTCTATCGATGCTGGTGGTGTGAATTGATAGAATTGGATACGGCGTAATGCTAATTCGCTGCTGAGTTCTATTTGCCACTCTTCTCCAAGACGAGGCCAGATTTGACTGAACAGAAAAACCGCATTATCAGCGGTATCCCGTACATGGGAAATATCAATGAATCCGCCCCGGCGGGTATATATCATCCCCACTTTTTCATTACTGAGCCCTGTTAATGAAGCAACGGTACCAAAAAAACTGTTGTTATAATTATGTGCCCCAAGATTATCGGCATCCAGCACATTACTTATGTGGTAAAAAGGTACTGGAATGGTCAGTAATTCAGTTTTTAAATTGTAGCCAAAAGCACAGCAAGCTCTTAATCCTTCGGGAGAGGGAATCGGAGCAAGAACCGGCCATGCACGGGTGGCTTCGGCGGTTGTTTCACTATTTAAGTCAGGTTGTACTGGTGCGATTGAAGAAAAAGTTCCCTGGCATCCTGCGACTAACGTTAAAGCAGTAATCCATAAACGCAATTTCAAAACGCCTCTCCTACCTGAAAATAAAATCCATTGCTTTTTTTACCGATACCAAAATCCAGCCTGACATTCATTTTAGGTTTGAATTCAAAACGATAGCCTGCGCCAACGGTGGGTAACCAGTTTTCTGAGCCAATATCTTTTGCATAATGGCTTAGAGTGCCCGCCCCAGCCCATAGAACAAAGCCATGTCGCCAGTCCAATTTGTGCCGATATTCCAATTGGGTGCTGATAACATTTTTGTCCCGGTATCTGCCTTCATAATATCCGCGCATCCGATGACTATTACCTAGCATTGACAGCATATTCCAGGGCACTTGGCCGTCAGTGAAACGACCATAACTATCGAATGCCAGTACAGATTTTTCATCTAATTGATAATAGGTGCTGTATTGCATATCAACGGTATTAAACCGGCGGTCACTGCCTAATGCCGGGGAAAAATGGGTATAGGTAATATCAAGAACGTGTCCTTGATGAGCGTTAGGCAGAAAATCCCGAGTGTCATAGCTGAAATAGGCACTGACGCCTGAACTCAATATGGACCGGCCATCGTTTTCTGCTGCAAAAAGTTTTTTAGCACCGTTATCAGGGTCTTTGGCATGTAATGATGAAAAATTCCAGCCAGCGCCTAAATAGGTAGAATCAGCAACTCGATAGAGAACTCTGGGTTGCAAGTGCAGTTCCTGTGAGTGATATTTTTCTTTGCGATCATCTGTCTTACCTGCTTGATATCCTGTTCCCCAGTAGTAGGTGGGAACGTTGTTCAATGTACCGGAAAGAAAAAAACGCCATTGATCATCAGCAAAGAAATTGTAGTTATCAAATGTGAAGCCAAAGGCACCTGTTGAAGAGGCAAATCCATTCAGGGAAAGAGAAGAGATTTGGCTGGTATGATCATTATTATCTGGCCGATAGAGACCAATGACAGCAACACCGAGACCAGCACCTAACTCTGGAGTGTAGAAAGGGCCGGGTAAAATGCCCCAGTCAATCGCTTTACTGCTGTCATAGGTATTACTGCCACCTAATTTTTCTAGCCAGCCATCGATTTTTTTCCTGCTGAGTCGTGCTTCGCCATATGAGAAATCAGAAATAAAAAGGCTGACTAAAGCCAGCCCATATAAAGTACAGCGGATGTTCATTAAAAGCGGAACTCTCCTGAAATATAGCAACTGTTACGTTTGTTAAAGCCAACTTCAGTCAGTAGATTGAAATTGCGTGTGACTTCCAGTCTTGCACCAACGGTATTATTCCAGCGGGATGCAACATGCTGTTTTACTTTGAATTTCATACTTTCATAATCGTCGAATGCACTTACTAATTTATCAAACATGGGGGGTAAATCCAGATTACTAATATTTCCCTCAAATTTCTGAGTAATTTTCTGGTACATACCACCGGTCCATACCTGCAATTTGGTATTTCCTTGGCCTGGGATGATTGGCTGGAATATAAACTCATAACCAACACGTGGTGTAACAACCAGAGCGCTAATTTTACCATCCAGAATATCTAGATTAGTGTAGGTATAGTTAGTATCAAGTGTACCGAAAAACTGATCGTAACCTCCTGCTAGAGTAAAACCGCCACCATAGGTTTTACCTTTAAAGTCCAATTTGAAAGGAATATCTTTCATATCAGGAATAGGGAAACCACTAAATCTGATTCCCTCAATGTTGGTTTTCGATGATCCTTTTGTCCAACCATAAACGCCATAAACATTCAGAAAAGGTAGAACCCAGGCATCTAGTTTGAGCATATGCGACTCATTCTTTTCTCTGGTTTTACCTGTCTGGATATCCAGCGCATCTTCAAAACCTGGGGTATTCGGTATAATGATTTTAATATCGTCTACAATGATATTCTGCCGCATATTCATATAACCGTAACTGGCGCCAAAAGGTTCCGGTAGGTCATAACCTTTAGCTCTGGCCTCGTCACCCCAAATTGGGAGTATTCGTGATTCTTGCTTATTTGGTTTTCTGGATAAACTACCATCAGCAGTCGTTTGGTTTCCACCGGACTGGCTGACAGAGAGTGAAAGAATTGGGCGGTCATCAGCGTAGCTATAGGGGATTGCCAGGCAGGATGAAAGAACAGCTAACTTGCTAATATCAGAAAATTTTATGTCAAAAAAATTCATAATAGGAAGCTCGGTTTTGCTAGTAGGGGAATTAAAGTTTTCATTTAACGTTATTGATTTCTCACCGTAATATTTAAAGCGCAACAAACCCGGCAAATTAGCACAAGTTGTATGGATAAGAAATATCATAAGATGCTGAAATGTATAATTTTGCTGTATGTTTAATAAGCACTTTTGTTTTTTCTGGGCAACGATGATAGGAACATAGTTATTACGCCACCTATTAATCCCCAGAATGCAGCTCCTACACCAAGTAATGTTACGCCAGATGCGGTGATTAAAAATGTTATTACCGCAGCGTCCCGTTGTTTTTCATTCTGTAGCGTTTGTAGCAGGCTGCCGGAAATTGTTCCAAGCAATGCTAATCCGGCAATAATATGAATAAGTGCTGCCGGTAGCGCGCTGAATAACATACTGATTGAACCACCGAACAGCCCTGCTATCAGGTAGAACACACCTGCTACAGCAGCGGCCATATAGCGGCGATTTGGGTCAGTGTGGATTTCCGGACTCATACAAATTGCTGCCGTAATGGCGGCAATACAGACGGAAAAACCACCAAAAGGTGACAAGATCAGTGAAATGAGTGCAGTCCAGCTTATCAGTGATGAAACAGAAACTGGATACCCTGCGGCTTTCAGTGTGGCTACGCCGGGTGCGTTTTGGGATGCCATCGTGACGATGAAAAATGGAATACCGACACTCAATAACGAAGAGAGTGTGAAACTGGGCGCAATAAATTCAGGGGCAACAAATGCGACTGTGGATTGTTGTTCAAAGTGAATACCTCCCTGTAAAGCGGCGATAATCAGCCCCGATAATAGTGTTAAGATGATGGCATAGCGGGATAAATATCTGCGTGCCAGAAGATAAGTTAAACACATTCCGGCAGTCAGTACGAAGTTGACTGAAAATGAGGAAAAGGCATCCAAACCAAAGCGTAATAGAATACCGGCTAACATAGCGGCGGAAAGTGCCTGTGGGATATAGTTCATCAATCGAGCAAACAGACCAGTAATACCGCACAGCAAGATCAGCGCTGAGGCAAAGATAAAGATACCAATGGCTTCATTGATTGATGTTCCTGGTAGCGTTGTCGCCAGTAGCGCGGCACCCGGTGTTGACCATGCGGTAAGGACGGGGATACGGTAATAAAGCGATAGCCCTAGGGAGCTGATACCCATCCCAAGCCCTAGCATACTTAGCCAGCCGCCGATTTGCATGGTGGTGGCACCTGCGGCTTCCGCAGCCTGAAAGATAATTGCTGCTGAACTGGTATATCCAACTAAAACAGCGACAAATCCGGCGGTGATTGCCGGAAAAGAGAGGTCACGCAGAGAAATTGCATGGCGCATCGTGGTCTCCATTTAAATTATTTTGGTTAAAAGCATCTGAATTTGGCTATAATTTGATTAACTATCAGCGTAAAACACATTTATCCGTAGTGAACTTCCTCGCACAAACTTTGATAACAACACTATACCCTATGGATTTCAAGATGCTTCGCGACGGCAAGGGAGTGAATCCCGGGAGCATAGCAAACTATGTGACCGGGGTGAGCGAGCGCAGCCAACAAAGAGGCAACTTGAAGGATAACGGGTATATATATGACAACAACACAATAACTGATAGAGATTGCCGGAATTCCAACTAATTGAATATTATCGTAAAGGTAAGTCAGTCATAGGATAAATTTTTGCCGAAAAATTTGAAGCTAAAAATAACTATATTCTATAATCAATTCTTATAATTATATGGAGCCTGCTAAATGGAAAACTATGTTCGCCCTGTTTTAACGTTACCGGATAATGCGGAACGATTATTATTGCACTCTTGTTGTGCTCCTTGTTCTGGTGAAGTGATGGAAGCGCTACGTGCTTCTGGAATTGATTACACCGTCTTTTTCTATAATCCGAATATTCATCCCAAACGGGAATATTTAATTCGCAAAGAAGAGAATATTCGTTTTGCGGAGCAACACAATGTGCCATTTGTCGATGCGGATTATGACAGCGATAACTGGTTTGAACGTGCTAAAGGCATGGAATTGGAGCCAGAAAGAGGTGTTCGCTGCACCATGTGCTTTGATATGCGTTTTGAGCGTACTGCTTTGTATGCTTATGAAAATAATTTCAGCATTATTTCAAGCTCATTGGGCATTTCCCGCTGGAAAAACATGCAGCAGATAAATGATTGTGGAAAACGAGCGGCAAGTCAGTATCCGGGGATTCAATACTGGGATTACAACTGGCGTAAACAAGGTGGTTCAGCTCGGATGATTGAAATTAGTAAACAGGAAAGATTTTATCAGCAGGAATATTGTGGTTGTATCTATTCATTGCGTGACACGAATAAACACCGTAAATCTCAGGGACGGGATATCATCAGGATTGGTGTTAAATATTATGGTGATGAAGATACTGAAGGGGCTTGTTAAGCTTTTCACGATAGCCTGTTGAGGGGGGGATTTCCCCCCTGAATTTACAGTTATGATACGACTAAACTTGTGTCATAACGATTGCGGACATAAATAGTAGTTTTAGGCCGGAAAACTCAGTGAGCCTTCTTCTTGGCTTCTTTGCTTTTTGCCTTCTGGTGTGAGCGTTGTTTGGGGGCGGTTTTGCCAGATTTCTTCTCTGCTTTGGTATTTTCCATATGGGAAGACGTCGCCTTGGTATTCGAAGATTGGGGGGCGGGTGTGCTAGGTGCAGCCAATACCGCGCCAGAGAATAACAGTGATAATACAGTTATAGATAAGCCTAAACGTGTCATGATAATTTTCCTGTGTTTTAACTTTGTTTCACTTGCTGGAATACATTTTGCGCGACTCAGTAAGCTACTTGCTATTCCAGATTTGTTTTAACGCACAGTGAGTATACGGGCCTGATCATTAATTCAGCAATTTAAGATAATGCTTTTTTATAGTTTTTTATAATTCGTTGAAGAATCGTTGAAGTTTTTGGGCATAATTTGCCTGATAACAGAGGGTGTTTATTTAAAGCGGTGGGTTTTCTATTGACATGTATACCCCGGGTTTTGTGCGTTGTTCGTGTTAGCTGTTCATTCATAAGCAGGTTTGCACAAGCTGTAATTAATTATTATTGCCAGTCTGCTTGCACACTATTTATAACTTATAGGTTATAGCCTATAGGAAATAATCATGTTTTAATGAAATAAACGTAGTCTATTTATATTTTCGCTGAAATATGTTATTTATTTAATGCCAAATCTATTCATTAAAGTAATACTTTCTAGGCTCAATTGCGGAAGGAAATAATTATCTCTAAAGTGTTACACCTGTAGTAATTAATTAACATAGGTATAATCTAGTGAAATTATCATGTAATAATATTGTTTTTTATTTAGATAGATTAAAGAGAAATATTATTACAACTAATTTCTATCTCTTTTGTGGACAATGGTGAAAACTATACTATTATGAAATTGGTGCATTGAAATAATTAATGCTGATATATACCCTATGGATTTCAAGATGAATCGCGACGGCAAGGGAGTGCAGCCAACAAAGAGGCAACTTGAAAGATAACGGATATAACAGTTCAGTAACTACATCACAGTCTATAATAACAGACTGAGCATATTAACGCTCTATTA
Organism: Photorhabdus sp. RW14-46; assembly: GCF_963887965.1. Lineage (NCBI taxonomy): Bacteria > Pseudomonadati > Pseudomonadota > Gammaproteobacteria > Enterobacterales > Morganellaceae > Photorhabdus > Photorhabdus sp. RW14-46. The sequence continues at coordinate 24,260 of NZ_CAWPHH010000033.1, forward strand.
GGGAAAAACTTATACCGTTCATGATGAAAAGGCAATGAGGCGTCATGATAACTCATTGGCTGTAATCGGAAGAGTAATGTTAACCAAGTGGAGATAGATATATGTCTAAATACAAATTAAACCGATATTTATTAGCGAGTTCTATATTATGTTTTTTCACATCAGGAAATGTTATTGCCGCCAACCCTAAAATATCTGCATATTATCTGAGTGGGCCTGCTGCACAGGTGGATACTCAAGAATATTATGCCAGCCTTGATAATTTTAAAAAATTAAGTAGAGATATCTCTAAGAACAAGAGTAACTTTAATACGTTGGTATTGTCTTTCGTCCAGCCTGGTTTTGTTAATTATGAAAAAAATAGCCTGAAATGTTCAGGATTGTTTGGTTATACCTGTACTTCTGGTCAAAGTATTAGCACCAAAGAAGCTGAAAATGCTAGGGCTGATTTTATGGCATTAAAAGGTGTGATTGCTGATTTAAAATCTCATGGTGTGAGCACTTATATTGCAGTAGGTGGATGGAACTTTAGTTGTTATCCAAAAATTTATGATATAACTGCCAGCAAAAAAGATGCTTGTGGTAATGAACCCGGTGCGGTTTATGACATCTTCCCTAATCCCCTGACTAAAATTCCTCGATTTGACAGTACTATTACGGGTAAAGCAGCAGATAAGGCATATAGAAATATTGTCAATTTGGCTGCTAACTTGGGAGTCGAGGGAATTGATGTGGATTATGAAGAATTCTGGCACGCTGATATTAATGCAAAAAGCTGGAAATTAACGCCTGACTCAATCAAGGTTCCCCTTAATAACAGTGAAACTCTTATTACATCAACTTTAATAGCAAAGGGACTAGGCGGTTATGTTTATGATGCGTCAATGAAGATTGTTCCTGGTGCAGAAAAAATTCCCCGTGCAATGCCTGCAACCGTGGATAAATTCGCCGCTATTTTAAAATCTTTTTACACTTCAATTAATGCCGTTAAACCATCACTTAAGCTAAGTATTGCAGGTCCTGCAACGGGAGGTATCCCGAATATGTCCGCTAATTGGGGAACCAATGCGAGGAATAGTGATATTTATGGTGGTGCTTGGTGGGGAGGAAATCTCTATGGTTTAATTTATAATACCGCGCTGAGTTATCCCAGTCTGATCAACCGACTCAGTTATATTGGTGTGATGACCTATGATTTAAGTGAAAAAGATTGTGGATTTATTGGAGGAGGTGAAACATATATTCCTTGTGACCTTCCTGGACAGGTTAAGTATTATTATGGGCAATATATTAATTGGCTTAAATCGGGCAATGAAGTTGTTACCTTTCATATCAAACTGAAAGGGGCACGTAATTACGCTCAGGCATCAGTTCAACCGCAAAAATTATTGGTTTTGCCGCCGATTACCGTTGGATTTGAAGTTGGTAGACCCGCAACCGGTAATTTACCGCTGACGAAGAGCGCTCTTAACAGCATATTAGATGGTACGATCAAATATGGTAAAACGGGTCTGATAATGTGGGATCTATTTAAGAATGAACGTTATGACGGTAGTAACTGGAAAGATGAGTGGGCAACACCTAATGATCTTTTGTCTACAGCTTGCAAAAAAATAGGGCTGACAGGAGAGCATTATAATTGTGATAGTTCTGTCCCGACACCTGATCCTGTTCCGGCTTTTATTAAGAAATAACATTGACGTTGATATTTCATTTTTAATTCTGCAAGTATATACCCTATGGATTGCAAGATGCATCGCGACGGCAAGGGAACGAATCCCCGGGAGCATAGATAACTATGTGACCGGGGTGAGTGAGTGCAGCCAACAAAGAGGCAACTTGAAAGATGACGGGTATATATGTGGGTTTCCTTTAAAGGTGATTTGCATTATCAAAACGGTGGAACTTATCGGAAATACTAAATTTTCAAAGTTGATAGATACTGCCCCGCAATATACCGCGGGGCAACAGATAAAAATAGGTAAAACTATGGGGTTCTTGATGCGGTATCGTTTTCATCCTCACTGACGATAAACCACGGAGTGTACTGTTTTTCTCGCAAATATTTCTTAGCGGTGATGACCTTGTATTCCCGTCCCAGTGGATCATAAAGGTGGGTATCGGCAAACAGGTCATCTCGTGCGCTGTCATCACTAACGTAGCGCCAGTTATTCAGAAAATAGGGTTGATAAGTACGTACCGGTTGGCCTTTATCGTCATATTCTGTGCGACCGGAAACGGCCCATCGGGTGTCTGTAGCGGCACTGACCAGAGCGCCATTTGCATCCACAACCAGCCCACCGTCCTCTTTACGTTGCCAGGCATCACCGGGCTCATGACGGACTGAACTCTGGAGTAACCGGCCAAAACCGTCACTAAAACTCACGGTCTGTTGGTGCTGTTGTTGCGGATCGTTATCGTAGCGATCAGTGGTGATCCCCAGTACATGTGGAGGTAAACGGGGAATACTTGCCAATAGCGAGATGAGTTGAATCGTGAGGTTCTGCTGACCTATTCCCCGTTTCCCGCCTAGCGCACACACTTTCCCATCTTCGGTAACCATATGAGCGGCACGCAGTTGCGCCCATAGCGCTTCTGCCTCTTCTGGTGACTGAGAAAGCTGAGACAAAGATAACAACGGCATCCAGCTATCAACGGCATAGACTAAACATTGGGCAACGGGGAGTACTCCTGTTAACGCTAGCGCTTTATCTACGGAATCCGGTGGTGTAAAGGGCTGATTAGAATAGCCTGTGGCTTGTCCTGCTTCCGTACCCCAGAACCGGCTGGTGGTCACGCGACCTAGCGCGTCCAGTGTCACAATATGTTGATTATCATTAATATCTGTCAGTTGTACCGGCGTAAGGAAACGATAATCGTAACGGGCTTGCGTCGTTAATCCAGCGGCATCCTGAGTCTGAATTATTACGCAATGATGGGTATCCCAGGTCAGAGTGGTTTTCCCTGTCAGTAACGAGTTACGCTGAGTCTGAGGCCGCCAGAACTGGGTGGCATCACCGTAATCGGTATAGCCTTGCCGTGCCACCCATACTGGGCTTTCTGATCCGGTATTAAATAACCGCGCGACTTGCTGATAACCGGCCTGTGTCAGTGTGGTATTCAACCCCTGTTCTTCAATCACCCCTTCATACGCCTGTAATGAGGTATCGTCCATCATGGCGGTTTCTTGAAACGCTACCAGCGCCTGTAACGTGGGCTTTTCTAGTGTGACTTCCGATTGACCGGCGGTGTAAAACGTCTGTTGTTGCCCCAGATAAACGGCTGCTTTTTCATCTGCTAGTAGGCCATCGGCTTTCAGCAAGACTTCAAGAGAGATCCCTTCGGTTGGAATTTTGGTCCGGTCATAAGTATAAACATCACGGCGTTGTGCATTTGGTAAACCTAATCGCCAGTTTTCTCCGTCAGTCAGGTGATGCCAGCTATTTTTTTGCCTCACCAGACGTAATCGTTGTTGCTGGTCATCATAGCTACTGTCGAATAGTGTTTCCGGCAGGGTAGGTGGGTAGGGATTTACCGCCGGTTTTTCGCGGCGTGGCCAGGCAATATCGACACTTTGCAGTGATTGACCAAAGATATCGTGTTGCAGTCGGATACTCTGGCTGAGCTGTGGATCACTGATGATACGTTCATAGTGGTAGCTGCGATTTTCAATGGCAGTCACCCAGGCAGATAATTCGGTTTCTTTCTCTACGGGAATAGAGCGTACCTGATAGCGTGATTCACTGACGGTATAAGGCACCGTTTGACTGTCCGTTCCGTCCAGACCGTAGAGCTCGGTGCGTAGCAGTTGGCCTTTAAGTGCCCGCGTCAGCCAGTTACGTTGTGTCTCATTGGGGGTGAATGCTTGATCTGTCTGGTTAGCGTTATCCCAGACGGTATAACGGGTTTCAAATCCGCTATAAGCCTGAGTATCTGCCTGCCAATATTCTGTGGCTAATTGGCTGTCTACGTCATCTATCCCGGTGGCAAACCAGCTAATGCTCAATGACGGTGCCGCCTGTTCGGGGGCGGTGCCGTGAGAAAATGTTGTGGTATCTGTCTGTTTGACGCAACCAAATCCTCTGAATTCCCGCTCTTTACCATCCCAAACACCGTGGCTGTAGCTGACTGCACTCGTGAGCCGGTTACCGCTGATTTCATCCTGAATTTCGGTATGCCACAGCAGATGCATTGGAAACGGCAGGTAACAAGCTGGAGATTTGCCTGCTTTGGTGAGTTGTAATTTCTCATCCAACCAGAATTGCGCGGAGCTACGATAATGTAGAGTGTGATGTGCACCCCGGTTATTGTTCATCACATTTAGCAACCAAGGTTTGGTTAGCGACAAATCGCAACGCCAGTGATGTGGTGCCATATGTGGCACTGTCAGGATCAGACTGGCTATCCCTAGCCCTTGAATATCAGCGACTTGGAGTTGGCAAGTATTGTCAAATTGTACGCCTTCTGGCAAAGCTAACGTCAGCGGGGCATCAAATTGATTACCACTTTGGTTGAGATAAATGAGCAAAGAGCCGGATTGCGCATAGATAATGTCAGTGGTGCCGGAGCCGTCGATATCCGCCAAAAACAGCCGTTCGGGATTGAAGCTAGTTTCGGGCTGGTTAAATCCTGGCAGGGTCAGTGGTTGACCGAAACGGCCATGTCCCAGATTAGGCCAACAAGTGACGCGATTAGCCCTGATTTCCACTAGATGCTGTTGACCGGAACCGAGCATATCGCTGAAAGCCACCAGTTTGCGGGCGTCGGTTCCAGTAACTGGCAGAGTGATACCTGTGGATTGGGGGACATCTTGTCCTTTACGCCAGCCGTTTCGTTGGTTGGCGTACAGACGCACGCTTTTCGGCCCGATCAACACTAAATCGGATAAGCCTGCCCCGGTAAGGTCAGCGAACTGGATGCTTGGGTGAAAATATTCTACTGGCAAGGCATTGATTGGCGTAAAGTGCGTCCATTTTCCATCGGGTTGCTGGCTATGGTATCCGCGAATACCGGAGGCGGTGATTACCCAATCCAGTTGGCCGTCTCCGTTGATATCCATCAATGAGGCATTATCCTGCAAACTGGGTAGGGTAGGCAGTGGGGCGATTTTGTCGTAAGTGACGGCATTACTATCCCCGTCTTCCTGACGTTGCGGCGCTTTATACCACCAAGCACCGCGATCTTGGTACAGCATACCCGGCAACCCTTCTCCTCGCAGATCAACCAATTGATAACGTTGCTGCGAGTTAAAATTATCTAGTGCATCAAAACGTTGCCATGTTGGCATCTTCTCTAGGTTGAACCGCTGCCAGGCCAACTCTAATGGTGGCAGAGTGATTGGGCTGCCATCCGGTTCGTGACTCAATTGGCGGGCGGCAATCAATGTGGTGACGCTGGCATTTCTATCGTAATCCAGTATTAAGCGTCCAACCAGTTCCGGGGCGTCATTGGTACCGGCTTCTCCGGCCATGAGCGCGGTACGGTGAAACATCAGTACTTGTTGGCATAAGCGGCGAGTACGTACTTCAAAACCGTATTCATAGCGAGAGAAGATATCCTGGCGTACAGGCCATTGTGCTGTACCTGCATCCCATTTCGGCACGGTATGAAGTGACGTATCGCGTTCACCGTGGTCAAAGACCAGATGAAACAGCCACTCTTCCGGTGTCGGAGGTGTGTTATCCAGTACGAACAGGCTGGTTTGCGGTTTGATGTTACCGTAGTTCACCTGTACCAGATAGCGCTGTGCGGTAGCATTGGGGTGAGCGGTTTTTTCATTGTCGTCACAATGGGTTTCATCTTCGGCTCGGTATTGATAACTGACATGTTCACCGGTTGGTGTCACGGTTTCTTCCAGCAACCACTGGGCGATTTGTTGATCATTTTGCGGATTTGCCAGACAAGCCTGTGCGGTTTTCCCTAAGATGTGCAGTTGGCCGTCCGGTGACGATATCAGCCAGAAAGCGCGTCCTTCTTGACCGGAGGCCGGTTGCCAGTATTCGATTCTGCTGAAATCCACGATCTGGCGGGCTTGATAGCGGGTCACGGTATAGGAGATTGGCAAGGTCACGCCTTGCCGCGTCTTAACGTCTTGACGGATATCTGGTTGCCCTTGGTTATTTAGGGCAATATTCATGACTTCGCCTTGTGGAGATAAGAACGTGTCGTCATTACCGTATTGTGGAATGCCATGTTGGGTGCGTCGGCTAATAGTCATGACGCCACATTGCCAGCCGATACCGAAAGGCCCGTTACCTGCACTACTGCTGTAAAGCAGCGATAATCCAGGCGCAGTCCCTCTGCCAGTCGAAAGGGGCAACGGCAGAGATAGAGTGGCCATTCCATCAGGGCCGGCAGCACTTAGCGCTTCTCCCATGCCATTGATAGCTCCGCCACCTTTGGGAAGTGACAGCGTTGTAATCGATACTTCTGGTGAATCCTGCATAAAAGTACTCCTTAATAACAGGCCCCTAATAGGGAGGGACCTGTGATCGACAAAGAAAAAAAATTTATGCGTCTCGAATGATGTAATTCAGATGCACAATGATGTCACTCAGATTGGCAACTAGCCCACGTTGCGTTCTTTCTTTACCGGCATGGAAAATATTGAGCTCCAGTGTACCGGTTGTTGCTTTTCGACCTTCAAAAGGCAGAAAACGGCTATCTAGGTTGCTCAGAGTGGTACTACCGACATTCAAACTTTGTCCGACACGTAACCAGGTCAGACGTTGCCAAAGTGATGTAAAACTTTTCGGCCAGTTATTTTCTCCTAATAGCAAGGTATTCACTTGCGTTATCGTACCTTTATCCATCTCATGCAATGTGGCGATAAGTGAAGCTGCATTTTCAGCCGTCATATCTTTAGCATTTAATTGATCGAAATAGCGGATCATTTCATCACGGGAAACGGTGACCTGAGTTTGCCACTATTTAAAACATGATAGTGTGAGTAATAAGTGAGTTTTAGTGGTACAACTATTGAAGCGGCGGCTTGATCTGGATTACCCGCAATCAATATCTATCTTAGGTATTTAGAATCATTTTCACTATTTGGTAAGAGTGTTAACTGATGGAGGAATGACTTTATAGCGTGAAAGCTTATTATGTTAAGCTTAATTTTTATTAATGTAGGAATAAAAAATTAATTTAATCATAGCGGTAAAGAAACCTCGTAAAAGTTTCAGACTGAAAATAATCAGACTTGAATTGATCGGGGCATTTCTGGTCTTTTACCGGGTGATGGCTCCTCGCCTTATCGGCATAGATATCTACACAGTTTCCGTCAAAAATGGTATTGATATTCAGTATGCCCTCAATTTTTCTATCGTCAGAACAGATAAATAACGGATAGTTTCATGTTTATTGATACTCACTGCCATTTTGATTTCCCTCCGTTTCGTGATGATGAACAGCAGAGCCTGCAACGGGCGGCACAGGTTGGTGTGGATAGAATTATTGTCCCCGCTATTAGTAGTGCAAATTTGCAACAGGTATCTGAATTGGCTTGTACTTATCCTGCAATTTATGCTGCATTGGGTTTACATCCTCTTTATATCGATCAACATCAGGAAGCGCATCTTGCGGATTTGGAATCGTTTCTGAAACAGAAACACGAAAAGTTGGTGGCGGTTGGGGAGATTGGGCTTGATCTCTATATGACTGAACCCCAATTTGAAAAACAGAAAGCGTTGTTATGCGATCAATTGCGGTTAGCAAAACAGTATGAACTGCCGGTTATCCTTCATTCCCGAAAAAGCCATGATCAACTGGCAGCGATCCTAAGAAGAATCAACCTTCACCGTACCGGTGTAGTACACGGATTTGCGGGTAGCTTATCGCAGGCGGAGGCTTTTATCGGTTTGGGATATTACCTTGGGGTAGGGGGAACCATTACTTATGAAAGAGCGCAGAAAACACGTCGCGTAATGGCTGAACTCCCGTTAACGTCTCTGGTGCTGGAAACCGATGCTCCAGATATGCCGCTTTTCGGTTTTCAGGGAGAACCTAACCGGCCGGAAAAAATTGCCGGAGTTTTTGCTTCGTTATGTGAGCTCCGCCGCGAAGCTCCTGATGAGATTGCTCGCCAACTTTATCATAACAGTGTTGAGTTATTTGGATTAATTATATGATTTACAGAGTGATTTTAACGACTATTGGTAAAGCTCCAAGGTTATAATATTTGCAATTAATTTTCCTTGAAAAAATCCTTTATAAATTCATCCGTATCAATTAAATCACCTTTAATTTCGCTCGACAGTTTGCTCAAAAAGTCAACCAAATATTGGGCATTCAATTGTGCAATCTTCTTACCCTCTGTGGTATTCATTTTTTCGGGGAGTTTAAATAACTTTGTCTGAAAGTGATCGATTGTATAGGATTTGTCATCCAAGGGGCGATTAAGTGCAAAGGGATCATCATGATGAAAAAGCCCCTGACCGAGCATACCCGCTATATAAAATACTCTGGCGAGTCCAATAGCCCCTAATGCATCCAATCGGTCTGCATCTTGGAGTATTTTAGCTTCTATTGTTTTGGCAGGTAAGTTTGCGCTGTAGCTATGGGTTATAATGGCGTGTTCTACCGCATCATAAAGTTCTTTTGGGAATTCTGGAAATTCAATAGATAGAATTTTTACGGCTTCCTGTGCTGCAAGTTTTGAAGACTGTTTTTTTTCTGGATGATCCTTTGGTAATGACACAATGTCATGTAAGTAACTTGAGGCAATGATAATTAAAGGCTCACCTCCTTCTTTCTCCATGATTCTTTTCGCGTTATTTGCAACACGGATCAGATGCCCAATATCATGAGCATTATCATTAGAGTGAGCGAGTCGATGTTTCAAAAACTCTCTCAAGCGTTCTTCTAGCATATTGGTTTTCATTATTTTCATATAATATGTCTTCTATCTTCTATCTTCTATCTTCTATCTTCTATCTTCTGTCTTCTGTCTTCTGTCTTCTGTCTTCTGTCCTTTAGCTGTGCTTACCTGATAATTATTTCTTAATTGTTGATTATTTTGCCATTCCGAGATTAGATTATCTATTGAAGATTATTTCCGCAAATTTGTGTGATTCACATCACATTTATCATTTTTTTATTGCTTTTTTCAGTAGATATTTGTGATGTCAATAGCTTGTTCATTCCGATGACTGAGTATAATCAGCGCCGACTCATCGTCAGTGAACGATTTACGTTCAACTGGCATATTTAATTTATTATTAAGTGAACAGGGATTCTTCCAATGCAACTCTTTATGAGCTTGGTCGGGATGGTAGTGCTGATTTTGATCGCAGTACTCTTTTCCAGTAATTATCGCGCTATTAAACTCCGTACTGTCCTTGGTGCCTTTTTGATTCAGATCGCTATCGGTGCTTTTGTACTTTATGTTCCCGCAGGTAAGAAAATATTAATGGGTATGTCTGAGGGAGTTTCTAGTGTTATCCAGTTTGGTCAACAAGGAATGGATTTTATTTTTGGTGGATTAGTTTCCCCCAAAATGTTTGAACTGTTTGGTGGTGGGGGATTTGTTTTCGCCCTGCGTGTACTGCCTATTATTGTTTTCTTCTCTTCATTGATTGCAGTGTTGTACTACATTGGTGTTATGCAGCTAGTTATCAAAGTCTTGGGGGGGGGACTGCAAAAGATTCTCGGAACTTCACGTACAGAATCTTTGTCTGCGACAGCGAATATTTTCGTGGGCCAAACTGAGGCACCACTGGTTGTTCGCCCTTATATTGCGACTATGACTCAATCTGAACTGTTTGCGGTAATGAGTGGTGGTCTGGCATCCGTTGCGGGTTCAGTACTGGCGGGTTATGCATCAATGGGTGTTCCTTTGGAATATCTGATTGCGGCTTCCTTTATGGCGGCACCAGGTGGCCTGTTGTTCGCGAAATTGATGGTGCCTGAAACTGAAAAGCCACGCGATACTGTTGATGCAATGTCACTGGTCGCTGAAGAGGAACGTCCTGCTAACATTATTGATGCAGCCGCCTCTGGTGCTGCTTCTGGTATGCAATTGGCATTGAACGTCGGGGCAATGTTATTGGCGTTTGTTGCCCTGATTGCATTGTTGAATGGTATTCTCGGTGGAATCGGTGGTTGGTTTAATTATCCACAACTTTCTCTTGAACTGGTGTTGGGGTGGGTCTTCGCGCCAATTGCTTACCTGATTGGTGTTCCGTGGAATGAAGCAACGGTAGCAGGTTCTTTCATCGGTCAAAAAATAGTTGTGAACGAATTTGTTGCTTTTATGAATTTCGGTGCCTATTTGAAACCGGATGATGTGGTTATGGCGGCGGGTTTGCAGGTTCTATCAGATCATACTAAAGCAATTATCTCCTTCGCATTGTGTGGTTTTGCTAACCTTGCTTCCGTTGCTATCCTGCTAGGGGGTCTGGGCGGTATGGCACCGAACCGCCGCGGAGATGTTGCTCGTTTGGGAATGAAAGCCATTATCGCGGGCACATTATCCAACTTAATGAGTGCAACTATCGCAGGCTTCTTCCTGGCTCTGTAACGTTGCTGAAATTAGGCAGGTGGGATAATCCCGCCTGCAATCTATCGTCCTACCGGTTTATCTTTAATTCGTGATGAAGAAGCAGCGTCTTTATACTCTTTATACTCTATTGTTTGTTGGACGTGAGTTATACCCGTCATCTTTCAAGTTGCCTCTTTGTTGGCTGCACTCACTCACCCCGGTCACATAGTTCTCTATGCTCCCGGGGATTCGCTCCCTTGCCGCCGCAATGCATCTTGAAATCCATAGGGTATATATTTTTTGTCGTGTATTATTTGGTGATAATCTAGCAGAAGCTAGCCGCGATAATAACGTTGGAGAGTTTTATGACCGATTTAACCGCAGCAGCGCAGCGTGCGCTGAGTTTGATGGATTTAACGACACTCAATGATAATGATACCGATGAAAAAGTGACGGCACTTTGTCATCAGGCGAAAAGCCTCGCGGGCAATACTGCGGCTATCTGTATCTACCCTCGTTTTATTCCTCTGGCACGTAAAGTATTACGTGAACAGGGCACACCTGAAATCCGCATTGCAACAGTGACAAACTTCCCACATGGTAATGACGATATTGACATCGCTTTAGCTGAAACCCAAGCGGCTATTGCTTATGGCGCTGATGAGGTCGATGTGGTTTTCCCATACCGTGCATTGATGGCCGGTAATGAACAAGTCGGTTTTGAGATGGTAAAAGCGTGTAAAGCCGCCTGTGCAGAAGCGGATGTGCTGCTAAAAGTTATTATTGAAACTGGTGAACTGAAAGAGGCATCTCTGATCCGTAAGGCATCTGAAATTTCAATCAACGCGGGTGCCGATTTTATCAAAACATCTACAGGTAAAGTGCCGGTTAACGCGACATTGGCAAGTGCTGAAATCATGATGAAGGTGATTCATGAGATGGGTGTGGGTGAAACGGTTGGCTTCAAACCGGCTGGTGGCGTGCGTACCGCTGAAGAGGCTGCACAATATCTGGCATTAGCTGATCATATCATGGGTGACAAATGGGTTGATGCCCGTCATTTTCGTTTTGGGGCTTCTAGCTTGTTAGGCAACTTGCTAAATACTCTGGGCCATCAGGGGCAAAAACAAAGCAGCCATTATTGATAATCGCTCACCGCATCAGTCGGCGCGTAACGGCTTTAATCATGATTAATACCCTATGGATTTTAAGATGGATCGCGACGGCAAGGGAGTGAATCCCCGGGAGCATAGCGAACGATGTAACCGGGGTGAGTGAGTGCAGCCAACAAAGAGGCAATTTGAAAGATAACGGGTATAGCGTGATTTGACGCAGGAGAAAATTATGAAACGTACATTCATCATGGTATTGGATTCTTTTGGCATTGGTGCCAGTAAAGATGCCGAAAAATTTGGTGATCAAGGATCTAACACCTTGGGGCACATTGCAGAAGCGTGTGCCCGTGGTGATGCGGATATCGGTCGCAAAGGGCCTCTGTATTTGCCGAACTTAAGCCGTTTAGGTTTGGGGAAAGCGACTGAGGAGTCCTGTGGAACTTTCCCTGCCGGCTTGGATAAAGACGCGGACATTATTGGTGCTTACGCTTACGCCAGTGAACTCTCTTCCGGTAAAGATACACCGTCAGGTCATTGGGAAATTGCCGGTGTCCCGGTGCTGTTTGACTGGGGTTACTTCAAAGATGAAGAAAACAGCTTTCCGCAGGCATTGTTGGATAAACTGGTAGAACGCGCAAATCTGCCAGGTTATCTCGGTAACTGCCACTCTTCTGGTACGGTTATTCTGGATAAACTGGGTGAAGAGCATATGAAAACGGGTAAACCGATTTTCTATACTTCCGCTGATTCGGTATTCCAGATTGCTTGCCACGAAGAGACATTCGGTTTAGATCGTCTGTATGAGCTATGTGAAATCGCCCGTGAAGAATTGACTGATGGCGGTTACAACATTGGCCGGGTGATTGCGCGTCCGTTTGTTGGAGACAAAGCGGGTAACTTCCAGCGTACCGGTAATCGCCATGATTTAGCGGTAGAGCCACCTGCTCCCACCATACTGAAAAAATTAGTCGATGAGAAAAATGGCGAAGTCGTTTCTATCGGTAAAATTGCCGATATCTATGCAAACGTCGGCATTACGCAAAAAGTGAAAGCGACCGGCATTGATGCATTGTTTGATGCAACGCTGGTGGAAATGGAAAAAGCGGGTGACAACACCATCGTATTCACTAACTTTGTCGATTTCGACTCTTCTTATGGTCATCGTCGTGATGTTCCGGGTTATGCGGCGGCATTGGAACTGTTTGACCGTCGTCTGCCTGAAATGCTGAAGCGGGTGAAAAATGATGACATTTTAATCCTGACCGCCGACCACGGTTGTGATCCAACGTGGGCTGGTACTGACCACACACGTGAGCACATTCCGGTGCTGATTTATGGACCAAAAGTGCAACCTGGTTCATTGGGTCACCGTGAAACTTTTGCTGATATTGGACAGACAGTCGCTAAATATTTTGAACTGTCGCCAATGGAATATGGCAAATCAATGCTCTGACCCCACTTATTTGGCTGCTTTTCTTTTAGGCAGCCATATATCACTAAAATAACCATTAAATAAAAAAATAAGGAATTTAATTATGGCCACGCCTCATATTAATGCTGAGATGGGTGATTTTGCAGACGTTGTTCTGATGCCAGGCGATCCATTACGTGCGAAATATATTGCTGAAACTTTTCTGGAGAATGTGCGGCAGGTAAACGATGTACGCGGTATGTTGGGGTTTACTGGTACTTATAAAGGCCGCCCAATTTCTGTGATGGGGCATGGTATGGGTATTCCATCCTGCTCTATCTATGCGAAAGAGCTTATCACCGATTTCGGTGCTAAAGTTCTTATCCGTGTAGGTTCCTGTGGTTCAGTACGTCACGATGTTAAATTGCGTGATGTCGTTATTGGCATGGGGGCATGTACTGATTCCAAAGTTAACCGTATACGCTTTAAAGATCACGATTTTGCGGCGATTGCTGATTTCGATCTGGTCCGTAATGCTGTTGACGCGGCTAAAGCAAAAAACATCAATGTGCGTGTAGGTAACATCTTCTCGGTTGAACTGTTCTATACACCTGATCCACAACTGTTCGATATCATGGAAAAATATGGCATTCTGGGCGTAGAAATGGAAGCTGCGGGTTTTTACGGTGTTGCGGCTGAATATGGCGCAAAAGCACTGACTATCTGTACCGTTTCTGATCACATCCGCACTCATGAAAAACTGACCGCCGAGGAACGCCAGACGACTTTCAATGAAATGATTGAAATTGCACTGGAATCCGTTCTGTTGGGTGATAAATAATTCCGGTTCTACATTTGCTGTTGATTGCATAAAAAGAGCCGTTTTTATTTAAATGCCAGCCAGTTGAAAAAATTGGCTGGCATTATTCTTTTATTGAGCGGCTTTTTCCAACGCTTGAGCCAAATCGGCGATAAGATCCTCTGCATCCTCTATACCCACAGAAATGCGTACCAACTGTGGTGTGATCCCAGAAGCAAGGCGTTTTTCTAATGGAATAGACGCGTGAGTCATACTGAATGGTTGGCTGATCAGGCTCTCCACCCCGCCCAGACTTTCTGCCAGGGTAAATAGTTTTAGCTCTTGAATTAACCGGCGGGCATAATCATCATCACCTTTTAAGTGAACAGAAATCATACCACCAAAGCCTTTCATTTGACGCTTCGCCAATTCATGCTGTGGATGGGAAGCGAGACCGGGATAGAAAACGGTTTCGATCTGAGGTTGTTGCTCCAGCCAATGTGCGATCTTTGATGCACTATCAATGTGGCGCTGCATACGTAGGGCAAGTGTCCGCATTCCGCGCAGCACCAGGAAACTACTAAAGGGATCGAGCACGCCACCGACAGAGTTTTGCAGAAAACCAAGTTTTTCTGCTAGTTCTGCATTTTTTCCGACGACGGCCAGTCCTGCGATCACATCAGAGTGGCCGTTTAAATATTTAGTGGCGGAGTGCACGACGATATCAAATCCCAAATCAACTGGGCGTTGGAGATATGGTGAAGCGAAAGTGTTATCTGCAACACTAATAATACTGTGACGTTGCGCTATTTGTGCGATAGCCGTCAGATCTGCCAGTTTCAGCAACGGATTGGTAGGAGTCTCCACCCAAATCATTTTTGTGTCGGGACGAATGGCTGCTTCAAGGCCGGAAATATCATTGGCTTCCACGTAAGTGACACGCAAACCGGCGGTGCGGCTACGTACTTTTTCGAGTAGCCGGTAGGTACCACCGTACAGATCATCGACTGCCACCAAATGGCTATCCTTATCCAAGAGTTCTAGCACCGTGGAACTGGCAGCGAGCCCTGAACTAAAAGCGTAGCCTCGGCTACCGTTTTCCAGTTCGGCGATCGCGCTTTCCAGAGCATCACGAGTTGGGTTGCCACTACGGGAATATTCATAACCAGTGTGTTGACCGGGGGCTGATTGGGCGTAAGTTGATGTTGCATAAATTGCCGGCATTACCGCACCCGTGTGATCTGGTGTGTAGCCGGCGTGAACAGTTTTAGTATCGAACTTGGTCATAAAGTCATTCCTAAAAATCAATTAAGTTGCTGACGCCATGCGTTCAGCACATCTGTGCGAGTTACCAGCCCAAGAAAACGGCCATTATCGACGATCAGCGCCACATGTCCGGCGTCGAAAGTTGCCATCAATTGTTGCAGAGAATCGTTTTTATCCAGCGTTCTCACCTGATGAGTCATGGCGTGGCTAACGGGCAGGCTAAAATTGCGTGGATCAGCCTGCACGGTGTGCATCAAATCCCACTCGTCGATAATGCCAACGACTTGCTCTTCTTTCAGCACCGGTAATTGAGAAATCTCATACAAGCGCATTCGGGTATGTGCAGTTTTTAACGTATCTTCTGGCGATATAAAAACCGTAGCGCCATCCTGATAGCGGTAAGTAATATAATCGCTGAGATCGTGCTGTTGCACACGTGATTGGAATCCCTGTTCCAGCATCCAATAATCGTTAAACATTTTTGACAGATACTTGTTTCCGCTGTCACACGCTAGCGTAACCACACGTTTGGGGGTGGTTTGCGCACGGCAGTAGCGCAGTGCGGCGGCGAGCAAGGTTCCGCTGGAAGAACCCGCCAGCACACCTTCCTTTAGCAACAGATCACGGGCACTGGAGAAAGCTTCTGCATCACTGACACGGTATGCGTGGTGCACTCGACTGAAATTGCCCAGAGGAGGGACAAAATCTTCGCCAATACCTTCCACCTGCCAACTCCCGGCCTCACCATATTTGCCGTGTTCGATATAGTCTACCAAGATAGAACCAGTTGGATCTGCCAGAACAAACTCAGTTTCCGGCGAAACTTGAGCGAAATAGTGGCTCAAACCGCCGAGCGTACCGCCGGACCCGACACCGATCACCACGGCATCGACATTGTGGTCCATTTGCTGCCAGATTTCCGGTCCGGTAGTGGTAGTATGCGCTGCTGAATTAGCCGGATTATTGAACTGATCGATATAATAAGCACCGGGGATCTCTTGCGCCAGACGTAGGGCATAATCTTGATAGTACTCTGGATGACCTTTGCTGACATCAGAACGAGTAAGACGTACATCGGTACCCAGAGCACGCAGATGAAACACCTTCTCTCGGCTCATCTTATCTGGAACAACCAGAATCAATTTATAGCCTTTCAAGGCAGCGACCAGTGCCAACCCGATGCCGGTATTACCAGCAGTAGCTTCGATAATTGTCCCACCAGATTGAAGTAACCCTTGTTCTTCCGCCTGCTCGATCATGGAAAGAGCAACGCGATCTTTAATAGATCCGCCGGGATTTTGATTCTCCAGCTTAATAAATAATTGACATGGGCCGGTATTCAGATGCGTTAACTCCAGCAATGGGGTATTACCAATCATATCGAGAACAGAGCGTGATGTGGTCATATCATATCCAGATAATCCGTTGTATTCAGATAGTTATGGAGGATAACGCTGTATATGTATTTGTTTGAAAGAATGAATAGCAACCATATATAGCTAAAAGGAATATATTAGTTTTATTTTAGATGTTAAGAAGTATAGACGTTTAGATTTCCCAATTTATTAAAGTGTGAGGTATACCCGTCCTCTTTCAAGTTGCCTCTTTGTTGGCTGCACTCGCTCACCCCGGTCACATCGTTCTCTATGCTCCCGGGGATTTGCTCCCTTGCCGTCGCGATCCATCTTGAAATCCATAGGGTATATTGTTCCTTCCACAAAAAATCTTAGCTTAATCACCGGTTGTTTGTTACATTGTCTATTACTGTTTCAGATATTCCTTTAGTCATATAGTATTCATCTGTCAGTTCACCATTTATAAATAGTGAGCTAGTTCTGATGCCAGAAAAAATAAAACCTGATGACAAATACAGCTTTATTGCCAATGTGTTTTTTATTGCAACGGTTAATTCAAGTCTACTAACTCCATTTTTCCGTGACCAATCTTGTGCTTTGTTGAGTAGGGTTCTTGCTATGCCTTTATTTCTATATTCTTTTTTTACTCCAAGAACAATAGAACCCAGATGCCTGTTCCTATTGAACACCCCTCTAGATATAACAATAAAGCCAACAATGTTTTTGCTATCTTCGCATATTAACATTTGCCTGTCTTTTCCGAATCCTTTTATTATATCCGCCTGTTCTTCAACGCTTGTTTTTCTTTCTTCTGGCTCAAGCAACATAAATTCCGATGTGTTATCCAAATCATTAAAAAAAACAATGAGATTGTTTGCATCTTCTACGTTAACTTCTCTAAAAATAAAGATTTCTTTTTCCATAGCGAGTACCATATTAATGAAATTAGCGCATACAGTATATTACTGCATACAAAAATCAATAAGATTTCGAATGATGTCGGGCTAATTAATGTAGAGGTGACCACAAGTATGGTGGTAATGGGAATCACCTTAAGATATACAGATTTTGAATTTGGTGATTTGCTCCTTATTCTGTTAATAATAGATACGGAAATCAAGTCAAAGAATATGACTAATGCACAAGTTATTATATCTATTGTTTCTGTTAGCGTATTGAATACCATCAAACTGATTAATGGTGAGACGGTTGAAAAGATAATAAGGTAAAATAAGTTGGTACCTATAGCTATATTTAAAAAATTGTTTTCATCACTTCTGTAATTTGCAGCCAATGAAATAACAGCAGAAAAGCCCGTGACAAATAGATAATTCATAACCCCCATGTAAACAAATAACTTTGATAATTCTATGTTTGAAATTAATGTCGATACAAACCTTATTAAAATAGACATCAATATCACTAATGATGTAGATGTTAAAGCCTCATTTATTCCTATATTCACAATATCTTTAATGTAAGGTAAGTCAACTTTTTTCCATTTTATAAATTTTATTAATGGGATTGAAGATGAGATGGCCATGTATGCCCTTGAGATACTGATAGCAAGAGCAATAGAAAATATTAAATCACCAGTAAATAAGTATAATGCAATCAGGGCGAATACATTTGTTAATATACTGAATGAGTTGACTTTTACCATGTACCTTTCTTGTTTTGTAGACTCTAGAATTGCGCAGTTAACAGAATATATACATAATGGTATAATTCCGATTGATAGTATCCATGCTATTTTTTTCGTTACTGTATGGTCACTGTAATAATGTATTGATACCACAGATATTAGAGTTATTAATAAGCCTATTACCGTTCCTGTTATTAGAAGCCAAGTGTAGTTTTCGTAAGTGTAGTTTTTATTTTTAATGTCTGATTTTATATTAATGCCGATGAAAAAGGTACATGAAGCAACAACAAATATCTGAACCAACTGTGATGATAGTAAAAAAAATCCGGCATCGTCTGTAGACAATTGATATATTAGTGCGGTAATAATAAGTTGCATTGCCATATTTAACATTCTACTCTTAAACATTGTTATCGATGGCAATATAATACCCTTGTCAAATATATATAATTTCTTTTCTTCCATCATGATGTCCATTATCCATAATATCAATCTTAGCTATGTATAACTTTCTTGCAATTGACGCTTTTTTTGACTTTTTTGCTATAAACTTATATCCTTCTTTAATCTTGGAGTATATTATTATCTCTTCTTTCTCGCTTTTATCAAAATAAGTCCATTGGCTTGCTGAGAAGATTAATAAATCATTCATCATCTCATCTGTAAGGTGCTTTTTACTTTCATGTTTGAAAGATAAAAAGTATGCAAATATTCTCCAATCGAGATGATATTTTCTTTTGTTTGCCCAACGTATAAATTCTTCTACTTCTTCAAAAGAAACTTCAGCTTTAGATCTGCTCAGAGGGTTGTTTAGTACATTAGTTATATTATAAATCATGAGCTTAGATAGAGAGTCTGATTTGTTTTTTGGTAGTTCTAATGCGGATTCTCCAGTTACAACATAAGAGTAACAATTTCTATTGTCTGCATAATTCGATGTCATTAATCCAGTCTCCTAATACAAAATTATCATCTCTTTCAACAGATAGTGATGTAAGATTGTCCTTACTTTCTGTTCCCAATTTATTAAAATACTTTAATGAAAGATTAGATATTCTATCTGCATGAGTGTCAACCAAAAAACTAGGGCGTAATGATGTTTCTGCATAACCACCAATGTGAAGATGGTTCATTTCTATATCAAGCCATTCTTCAAATGGGGTTCCCGTGTTTTCTTGTGCAATTACAGCATTTGATATGTCAAACAAAAGTCCATTACCGCATTTTTTTGTCATTTCTTTAAAAAAATCTGGTTGTAGCTTGGCGTTTTCATCAAGTATTGAAGGGAAGTTTTCTAAATAAATTTTTTCGCCAATTATATCTTGCCAAAGGCTTACTGAATCGAAGTATTTATCTTTTTCAGAAGAGTAATCTATTTCACCCATTGTTGGTAAAGGATAGCTATTATGATAAAAAATACCAACATGATCAGATATATATATGGGGTTTAGTTCTTTTTGGAGTAATCTTATTCTTTTCCCTATACTCTCTAAATCTTGTTTGCTTCTGTGCATATATTTAGAGTTCATGATATGAAACGCTATCGGTAATCCTTTGCTTATGCCAAGTATTGAGTCAGGAGTGCACTGCAAAAAGTTA
This sequence comes from Photorhabdus sp. RW14-46, assembly GCF_963887965.1. Lineage (NCBI taxonomy): Bacteria > Pseudomonadati > Pseudomonadota > Gammaproteobacteria > Enterobacterales > Morganellaceae > Photorhabdus > Photorhabdus sp. RW14-46. The sequence goes on from NZ_CAWPHH010000033.1 coordinate 43,930, forward strand.
TCTATTAATATCTCTATGAAATCGACCTTTCTTAATGATATTATCTCCTTTAGAACGCTTAGTTCTCTATTTCCCGACCAATTGGTTCCTATTTTCATGATTCACCTATTCACAAAACTTTCGAATGATTTTAAATAATGAACTGAATTTATAGTTTCATCTTCCTCTTCTTTTGTTAGGCATAGGTTTACTTCACTTTCTTCTATACTTAATATCCAACTAGATATAAGCGACTCAATGTTTTCCGACTTAGCGATTTCAATTTCCTTCTTGTTTTTTATGGCTGCTAGCAGAGTTTTTGATAGGTATGATTTCGCATAATTTCTCATGTTGGTATTTGAGGGTTTACTTGTTTCTTTATTTTTTAATAATATTGAATTCAATTTTTCAAAGTCATTATTATAACCAGATAAGTTCTTTAACCAAGAATTTTCTGTGTGCTCAATATTTATATAGCAATTTTTTTTGATTAATTTGCTGGAAACTATTTTCTCAAAAGAATCCCAAACAATATGATGAATTCTCTCTGAATGTCCATCATGAAATGCTCCATCCTTTCCCTCAATTATTCCTGATAGATGAACCTCGACTACATTATCCCAATCTATCATTCCAATAAATATAAGAGGATCAACTTTTGCATTTACTGAATTGATGATTAGATGAGCCAGGTCAACTATTTGTTTAGAATTACTTTCTTTACTTATGTAATTCGCGCTTATTATCGCGTTAGAGATCTCACTTGGTCCACCAGAGTAAAAGTTTGAATTTTCTATCCATGTATCTATTTGATATGTGTGAGAAACCCTTTTTAAGAAATTTATAGCATTTCTTTCTTTCCTCTTGCTTCTTTCATAATGGGGAGTAAAACCATATTTACCAATGTTATCTTTTCTATTTCCACACAAATGAAAACCAATGCTAATTGTTTTTTCCGTGTTGATTATTCGTGGCATAATGTTATTAATATAGTTACAGCCTGATTGAATATCTTCTGTTATTGCACTTCTGGCGATGTGAAGAGAGAATTTTCCATCGTATCTTTCGAATGGAGTTCTTTTTTCTGCAACTGATAAAATATTGTATGCAGTAATCCCTAATTCTATCATCGATACTTTACTCGGTATGTGTATTTCACCGCTAAGAAAATTAGGATTAAAACCACATGCTATTCTCATGTCTGCTTCCTTATGTAGAACATGGCCAGCCAAATTGGTTAGCCATACGCCAATATTTTTATTTATTGTATGAACCGCAGGTCATTTCTTTATCTTCAACTTCGACCTCAATTTCAACAGATGTTTTCTTTTGCATGTTTATATCCTCGATTTAATTTTAAAAATGACTTTTCATAAAGTCACCTCACTATATAATTTATAATATTCACAGTGTCTTTTTATTTTCTTTTTAATTGTGATTTATATCACAATAAATGTTAATAATATGTTACAGCCAGGTTATTGACAAAGTTATGATTTTTCAACCCGCAATTTGCTTTAATTAAGCTCCGTTCACCAAACGGGGTTTGCGGCCATGTTAAGAACACCCCCTCTCCAGACTTTCTCACCAGAAACGCTCTTGTTTGACGAGCTGGCCCTTAAAAATCATTTGGTCCGTCAAGTCGATGCCGTCATTGATTTCGAATTTATCCGCGAATTAGTAGTCCCATTGTATTGCCACAATAATGGCTGACCGGCTATCGATCCAGTTATGTTGCTCAAGATGATGTTACTGGACTATTTTTATTTGGTATTTCCAGTGAACGCTGTCTGGTACAGGAAATTCAGGTTAATGTGGCTTACCACGGGTTTCTGCGCTTCGGACTGACAGAGAAGGTCCCCGATTCCTCAACCCTGAGTCAGAAATGTCGTCGTCGTTTCAGTCACAGCGAGGTCTTCCGGCAAATTTTTTACAACATTGTTGAGTAAGCGATTGCCAAGAGATTGGTCGGTGGACGGGTACTCTGTACTGACAGCACCCGTCTGAAAACCAGTGTCAATCTGCACAAATCAAGGAACGAACAGCGAGCTGTGCCCCCCTGTACCTATTAAAGCAGTATCATGGGCACCATTAGGCCCGTTTTTGTGGGTTGCTGAAGGTGAAAATACAATGCCTTTTGGTAGCAACAGTTCAAAATATCAAGCAGATAGAGTTGCTGATCGCAAGGCTTTATTATTTTTATCTGTGGATGGGGGAATATTCAGTGTAGCAGGGTCCAAAATGGCATTTGGGTGAGTGCTCAGACCAGCTTAGTGAGAAAAAATGGACACAGCATTTTTCATAATGAAAAAAACAAACCTCATTATTTTGAATGGGGTTTGCCAGCGGTCTGTAAAGCAGTTCACTTTTTTTATCTTTCCGACCAGGAATATGACATAAAAGGATTTATTGATAAATTTGAAGAAAATAGCAAATTTTTATGCAATGTTTTTTCTGCGATTGTAGGATTGCATATTAAAAGAATTTTTCTAAAAGAGCTTGAAGAGAATTATGAAATAGAACCTGAATTTTATAATTCACGAATTTATTTATCGGCAGAAAAACGTGGTAATATAATTGATGCTTTTGAAACAGTTTTGCCCTATTACTTAGCGCCTAAACAGAATAGCCAGTATGAACATATTTATCTTCAACCAAGGGGAGATGATTTATTGTATTTTGTATCACCATGCAATTCACCTAATCAAACGATTGCAAAAGAGAACTTAATTTACAATATTCTGACTATGGATAAAGAGGGAAAACAGATAAATGCGATGGAACAAAATATCACATCTATTTTCCTACGTTCTTTTACCAACGATATATTAAGGTTAAGGGAGGTCAGTAAAAGCTCTTTATTTGAGAAAATAGCTAAGATATATATTGAAAACTAGCTGGAAATTAAAAGATTTTCTCTGAAAAAGCGGAAGGATTATACCGGCGGCACTGAGGCCATGCTAAAAGTCACGGTGCCATCTTTTCCTTCGAAAGGGTACTCCCGCCGACATAAAGCTGGAGAGGAATAATTGGCAAAAGTAGAAACGCAAAATCCAGAGCATACATGCCCGTATCGCAATATCCGCAAAGATTACCTTCATAAAGTCACGATGACTATCAGCGAAAACCACCAGCAAAAACCACGCCATGATCGTCATTGAGGACTTAAAGGTGAAAAACCTGTCAAAATCAGCGGCGGGGATGGTTGAACACCCCAGGCCCCACGTCAGGGCAAAATCCTGATTAAATCGTGCGATACTGGATCAGAGTTGGTATGAAATGCGCCGCCATTAGGGGAAAAAACATAATGAACGATTTTCAAGAGGTCAATTAACTCTTGAAAAAACCTTAGTGTTTACGTATCCCTGAACTGATTCAAAACATTTAACAGGATTAACCGGATTTTAAAAATCATTTAAAAAATGGACTTTGATCTTAATGCCATTATTTGATCTGTTACCTTCTATGGTTTTAAACCTGAAAAATAAAATAAAGAATAAACTGAATGCAAATTTAATGAAAATGGGGAAGATAAATAGGGGATATAAAACGTAAATACCATTTATTAAATCTTTTCTAGTGATAATAAAATCCTTTTTATCGTTGATGAGTCAGCTAAGGGGTAAAAACAGGTACTCCATTAATGCCAGATTTTTAAATGGTATAGAGTGATTAAAAACGGCCTATTTACGGCCATAATCATTTGAAAATACGAGTGCGGATAGATTAAAGGATTTATATAACAGCTTGATTTAACATAATAAATTTCACTTTTTAGCAGGGCAGTTAATGACATTTAATCGAAACCCATTAACCATTAATGGCAAGTTAAAAAGCAATCAGCACGATAGAGAAAGTTTTTTAATGAACTGAAAGTGAGATGTTTTCTCACCGTCATTTTAAGGCGTAAGCTATAAAAATAATGCAATAAAAAAGAGATAAAACGGTTAATCTGGTAGGATTTAAGCTTTTTAAAAAAAGAGGGGTTATCGGAGAAAACATCAAGGGATATCTTTAATATCGTCAGGCTATTTACCGACTGATTGATAAAAACCACTCAGGATTACCAGTAAAACAGAGCCAGTAAAAATAAAATGTATAAAGGATAAAAATAACGGTTAAAACTTTATGCCGATTAAAACCAGAGATTAAAAAAATGATTTTTAATAGTAGCTTAAAAGCTGTCTATCATAAATATTTCAGTGAAAAATAAGAAAAAAATTGGTTTTGTTAATGTTCATGTTTCTGGAAAAGAGGGAATATGATCATATGAGTAATTTAATCAAACAATCTATTTTCCCAAAGGAGCAGACTTTAATAATTTTTTTAAATGGTATAAATTTTTCCATAAAACCAGTTAAATAATCTGTCATAAAAAAGTTCAAGTGAATGATTTAACAGAATACGAATCTGGTTAATTACAGTGTTATTATTTTTCATTTATTATGTAAAACTGTAAAATACGCTGGATTAAACGGCTTTACACTGTTTTAATCAGTTTAGTCTACGATTTGATTTAAACTATGCTGCTTTTTATGTCTTTAATGTGATCTGGGATTAAAATCAATTTATATCCTTATTTTCTAAATTTTTTTCGTGCTTTGTTAACGCTAAAATACCTGTCCAACGGTGATCACTTTTCTGGCTGATTAATCTGCTAGGCTTTTTATCCTTGCTGGTGTAATGAGGTATTATTCGATATTGAAAAAATTATCAACCGATAAATATGCTATCTTAAATGTTCGGTGATGCGACAATATGATGTATTTTAAATAGGTTTTTCAGCAACGTGAGATCCCAACTAAAAATTAAATGGCCTGAATCTGGTGGAGTTACTGACTCAGGTATCATTAGCCGCTTAGTGTAAACTGTCCAGCTTTATTGGGCACTTCATATTGGTTGGGAGCCCATTTAAATTTGCTATAAATTGCATATTATCTGCAATCTGTTATATCTATTTTTATATTCTCTCCATCAGAGATATTCCGTATTTGCAGAGCAAAATTAGCTTTAATTCTCATGGCTTCAAATGATCGCGATAGATAAAGATTCTCCAACTCATATTTTCCTCCTGCAACGAAGGGAATTTTAGGTATTAAATGATAACCAGATTGAATAGGTCCATTAATTTTTTGCCAGGAATGCGCTAAAGAACACCCTGTTAGGACTTCGTAATCTTCCAATATAATTCCACGCCATTCATTTATGCTTTCAGCCAATTTATCAAATAAAGCTGTTTCAGGATCGAATGCATAGATACAATCATCTTTTAAACAAAACTGATTTCCAAAGATATCTTCTGCAAAAAAAGAGCGTTTTTAACCATATCTTCATATGAATTAATCCATAGTTCACTGTTATTCTAGCCTATTAGACCGATTTTTTCGCCCACTTTTTCATATGGAAAAACTTGTAAGGCTGACTTAAACCCATAAAATCCATTTTTTTCTTTAATAGATAACTTAATTCATCTACTAATGATGGCCCATAAACAGAAGCAATGTATTTTTCTGGCTTAATAGAAGAAATGTCATTACTACAAATAGATAATAACTTGTCAGTTAAAGGCCGCATTTTTTTATTTCTCCGTCTGACATACAAAAGGGTATCTTTCCACACAGGATAAGGCACTGGTGATATCCCGGTCTGCCAGTGTAGAAACGTGGTCATGGCCTTGAATTTTCCCGCCGAGGTTGGTGATGTCCTGCTGGGTGGTTAAATCCACTTTACCACCCTGAATAGAGCGTAAGCATCTAGTTATCGCATCTGGCTGTAGAAAGATAATATAGAGCAATTTTGCATTTAAACTTGAGCAAATATTTACTGTAATTCTTTATACAGAGCTTTCCCCTACTTATTGGGTGTCCAACTTTCGGGGAGGGCATATGATCGGGATTAATGTTATTTCAGCATTAGAGAAAGCTTACTTATGAAGTTGTTTTTATTGAATTCAATATGTAATACGTAATTATCTCTTACATATTTTATCCATCGGTTAATGTATCCCAACAGCATATCTGGTTTGCCTCCTCCGCTTGAAGTTGGTGTTCCCATGATTTCAATAAATTCGGACTCTTTTCCCTTTAGCTCTATACCTTCTGGTAGCTCGCCGATATAACCAGTAAAGCCTTCACTAGGTTCTATAAAGAAAGTAATTTGATCTATAATATTATTCTCTAGCAAAAGTAAAATTCCTGAACTATAAAAAGAATAATAAATCCTTTCTCCTAAAATATCAGGGGAAACATCAGGCATCTCATTAATTTCTTGAATTAATAAAACAAAACGACGATCGAGCTTCGAGCACCCAAGCAAAGCTATAATTTCTTGTAATTTCAACATTATTTCATTACTCCTTTACTTCGATTACGTTCTACGATCTGTCGTACCGCATCATCAACTAATTTAGGGTCATAACCACGTTCTATCATATTACGTCTCAAAGCTTCGGTATCACGGCATACAGCACCACAAAGATCCTGTGCGTCTTTCTGAACTTGAGCTGGAGTATTTTTACCTCCATAAGTCGGGCTGGCTTTATGTGCATCCCGTGGAATTTCAACGGCCGTTGCATTTTGATATAAAGTTTTTTCCTCTGCGGGGGTTAGTTTTCTTCCCAACTCATTTTCTTTTGCTTTTCTAAGTGCTGCAAATGACGGAATATGATCATGCTCTAGTCCATCCCCCACGACTGCACGAGATTTTAATTCCTTGTAGGAGTTAACGTCGAGCACCTTAACAGCCTGGATCTCATCATTGGCTTTGTTAATTAACTTAGAGGCTTCGGCAACATCCCCTTTCACTAAGGCTTTTTCTGCCGCTTTAATGGCTTTGCCTGCGGCATCACCTGCAACAGGCACTAAACCGACAACTGCCGCTAGATAGTCTATCGCACTCTGGGCTTCTGCAAAACTCTTGATATCACCAGCAATCGGAACGAAGTCAATTCCGAAAGAAGTCGCTCCTTTAAAGAGTTCTGCCCGGTAGGCATCTATTTTGGCCGAACAAGCATCAGAGCTAAGCCCCGCACAGTGCTGTACCTTAAGCTCGGCCTCTGCCGTTTCAATCTGTTTTAACGCCTTTTGGTATTTGTCAGCTTGTGATTCGCCAGATAACTGATGTTCGACAATATCACTCAGTGCATTATTCTCAACCGCATTCTTCCCGGTCTGGGCCCCGGTGATGGCGCTTCCGGTGGAGTCACCGGCAATGCCGCCGGCCAGCCCGGCCGCCAAAGTAGAAAGAGTGCTGATGGTCTGTTTTTCCTCTTCACTTAAGTCGCTGACTTTAGCATTTTCGCCGTGAATATGCTTCATCAGTTCTCGGGCAGCCAGTTCACCGCCCGCCGCGCCTGCTGCACCCGCCAGCGCATTGTTGCCACTGACTTCGGCGGCTACTGCCCCCAGAA